>NZ_JBXAEW010000013.1:0-137676 GCF_056782315.1 Arthrobacter paludis | reverse complement strand
CCTAGTACGAAAGTAGGTGGGTCATGCTGCGACGGTGGGGCTGAGGGTGACGTTGTAGCCGAGGGCCTTCAGGTGCCTGATCGCGTTGTTCTTGGCCCTGGCGGGATCCATCCTGGTGAGGGAGTCCGATCCGGGGTCTTGGTAGCACTCGCCTTGGGCGAGCATGTGCCAGGCGGCCTCGAGGATGGCGTGCTCGGTCGCGACGAGGGCCTTGGTCCGGCCGCGGCGGGCGGCGATCCGCTTGTAGCGGGCGCCGAGGTAGGTGTTTTTGGGGTGTCGGGCGATCGAGAGCGCGGCGGTGCCGAGGGCGCCCTTGAGGTAGCGGTTCCCGGGCCGGGTCTTGCTGGACTTGACCCGTCCGGCGGATTCGTTGTGGCCTGGGACGAGCCCGGCCCAGGAGCAGAGCCGGCCCGGGGTCTGGAAGCGGCTCATGTCGGCCCCGGTTTCCGCGACGACGGTGTCGGCGACGGTGGTGGAGACCCCGGGGATGGTGGCGAGGAAGTCCCTCGCGGCGCGAAAGGGGGACATCGCCTCCTCGATGCGGGCGGTGAGCTGGTCGATCCATTCCGTCATCGAATCGATCCGCTCCAGGTGCATCCGGCAGATGAACGCGTGGTGGTCCGTGAAGCGGCCGGTGAGGGCCTCGACGAGTTCGGGGAGCCGCCGGCGAAGGGTGCCCCGGGCCAGGTCCGCCAGGACCTGCGGGTCGCGTTCGCCGGCGACGAGCGCCTCGAGCATCGCGCGGGCCGAGACCCCGGTCAGCTCCGAGGCGGTCGAGGAGAGCTTGATTCCGGTGGACTCGAGGAACTTCTCCAGCCTGTGGATCTCCCGGGTGCGGTCCTGGGTCGCCAGCGTCCGTGCCCGGGTCAGGTCCCGCAGCTGCCGGACCGGCTCGGGCGGGACGAAGCAGGCGCGCAGCAGCCCGTGCGCGCCGAGCTGGGCCAGCCATGCGGCGTCGGAGACATCCGTTTTGCGGCCCGGGATGTTCCGGGCGGCCTTGGCGTTGACCAGCATCACCGGCAGCACGTCCTCGAAGAGGTAGTAGAAGGGCTTCCAGTAGTCGCTGGTCGCCTCCATCACCACCGTCGTGACCCGCTCGGCCAGCAGCATCTCGCGCAGGGCCAGGATCTCGTTCGTGGTCGCTCCCCAGGTGGTGACTGTGGTGGTGAAGGTCCCGGGCCGTTTGCCCGGGGCGCGGATGGCGACCTTCGCGTCGCGCTTGGAGATGTCGATCCCCGCGGACCTCTCGTGGATCAAATCCATGATGGCGAACCTCCCCTGACAGCAGTGGTCTTCGGTTGTGCGCCTGCCGTGGAGAGGGCTGTTGGGATTCAGGAATCTAGTACTCGTGCTCGAGGCAACAATCCACGGTGCCCGTGGGGGCCCTCCGCGCCACGCTAGCCCACGGGCCAAACCGATGCACCAAGGACGGACCGGCGTCACCGCGGCAGACACCACCATCATCGGTCCCAAACCGGCCCCGGCGATACGCCACGGGCGAGCCGAACCGGAACTTTCGACCGCCACGGCGCGCAGCGGCGCTGGCTCGCTAGCCCGGCAGACACGCGACAAGGGTTGCCTCCCGCGGGAGGCAACCCTTTTCGCGTGCCCCGGCCGGCGGGGGAGCAGGCTCAGTGGCCGAACGGGTCCGGGTCAGTGCCCGGCAGCCAGGTGCGCCCGGGCTCGGTCCAGCCCAGGGACTTGCGGGCCTTCCCCCAGCGCCGCGACCACTTCTGGGCCAGCTTGTCGACGTAGAGCAGCCCATCGAGGTGGTCGTATTCGTGCTGCATGACGCGCGCGAACCACCCGGTCGCCTCGAACTCCAGCGGCCGGCCGTCGGCGTCGACGCCCTCGACGCGCGCGAACTCCGCGCGCTTGAGGGGGAAGGACAGGCCGGGGGCCGAGAGGCAGCCCTCGGCCTCGTCGTCCGGATCGGGAAGGGCACCCGAGACCTTCGAGAGCGTGAGGCGCGGATTGACGACGACGCCGCGCGGCGCCACCCCGTCGTCGTTCGCGAACTCGTAGGTGAACAGGCGCAGCCCCACCCCGATCTGGGGGGCGGCCAGGCCGACGCCGTTCGCGGCGTCCATCGTCTCGTACATGTCCGCGACCAGCGCGCGGAGTTCGTCGTCGAAGTGCTCGACCTCTGCGGCGCGGCGGTGCAGGACGGGCTCCCCATAGACCACGATCGGACGGATGGCCACGGCTACTCCTTCGAGCCTCAATGCGAAAGCCGCCCCGGATGGCTCCGGGGCGGCTTCTTTCGGGGTGAGTAACGGGGCTTGAACCCGCGACCTTCTGGACCACAACCAGACGCTCTGCCAACTGAGCTATACCCACCATGGCGCTTCGCGCCGCGTGTCCGGCACGAGGCCCTTCCGGGCCGCCCTGCCGGGCAACGGATAACAGTCTACACGCTTCCGGGCGTGCCCTGTGCCATCCAGGCCCCTCGCGGGCCCGGTGTGGCGGAGAACACGCTAGGCGCGGTCGGCCAGGATCTTCCTCGCGATCTGCTGGGCCGACTTCGAGTCCGGGCCGGGCGGGGGGACCATCACGGCCTGGCGGTAGTAGCGCAGCTCCTCGATCGAGTCGCGGATGTCGCCGAGCGCGCGGTGGCCGCCGGTCTTGGCGGGTGCCTGGTAGTACGCCTTGGGGTACCAGCGGCGTGAGAGTTCCTTAATGGTCGAGACGTCGATCACGCGGTAGTGCAGGTGGCCGATGACCCCGGGCATGTCCCGGACCAGGAAGTTCCGGTCGGTGCCGACGGAGTTGCCCGCCAGGGGCGCCTTGCCGGGCTCCGGGACCCACTCGCGGATGTAGGCGAGGACCTGCTCCGTCGCCGTATCCAGGTCGACACCGTCGGCGAGGGACTGGAGCAGGCCGCTTTCGGTGTGCATCTGGCGCACGAAGTCGCCCATCTGCTCGACGGCGGCCGGGTCCGGCTTGATGACGACGTCGACCCCGTCGCCGAGGACGTTCAGCTCCGGATCCGTCACGAGCACCGCCACCTCGATGAGCGCGTCGGCGTCGAGGCTCAGGCCGGTCATTTCGCAGTCGATCCACACGATGTTTTCAGCAGCTGTAGGCACCCGCTCAATGTACCGGATGGCCCCGCGGTAGCGCCGGGCTAGCCGCCGGACCCGCGGGACGGCCCCAGCGCCCAGAGGACGCCGAAGGCGGCGGCCGAGGCGGCCGCCAGGACGGCGGCGTCGGCGGGATCCATGCCGGCTGCCGGCGCCGCGACCGCGACGAGGACCGCGGCGAACGCGCCCCAGCCCAGCAGCGCCGGCTGGCGCACGCGCCGCCGCGGCCGACGTGTCTGTGGATCGGTGTGCCTGCCCATGGAATCCCCCTGTGGCGTGGTTGCCGGCCCGGCGGGCCGGAGACCAGCCTAGGGCCACCACCGGCGCGGCCGGGTCCGGCGCGCGGGCACAACGCCGGGCGGACCGGGGGACCGGGCGGAAGCCGCGCAGCGCCGAGGCCGCCCCGGGGGCGGCCGCTCGGCGGTGCCGCGGACGGGCCGCGGCGCGGGGCCGGCCCCGCCGCCGGTGCTACCATCGAGGGTACTTCCGCCGGTCCGCGAGGGCCGGCTGCGCGCCCCGCACCACGCCTGCCGCCCGAGAGGTCCTGGCCGGTGGGTCACGCGCCCCTGCCGATGGATACAGCTGACGGAAGAGGTCCGTGGAACCCATGAGTGTGGCACCCGCCGGCCGCGACGCCCCGGCCCGGCCCACCGGGTCCCGGGCGGTGCTGGCCCAGGGGCTCGCCGGCTCGCTGCTCGTGGTCCTCGGCTCGTTGGGCGTGGGGTGGCTCGCGTCGGTGTCGCCGCTGAACCGGCACGCGCTGCTGATCGCCCTCCGCACCGAATACTGGGGCGTGGTCGCCTCGACCGTCGTGCTCACGCTGGGCTGCTGGGTGATGTTCCGCGCGTGGCTGCGGCTGGGGCAGGTGCTCGCCGGATGGGGGGCCGGGTCCCTGTCCACGGTCCGTTTGGCCTCGTGGCTGTGGGGCCTTCCGCTGCTGCTGAGCCTGCCGATCTTCTCCCGCGACGTATTCGCGTACATCGGGCAGGGCCGGCTCGTTGCGACGGGACAGGACCCCTACGAGGACGGCATCTCGGCGCTGTCGAACTGGTTCCAGCTCGGGGCCGACCCCACCTGGGCCGAGTCGGAAACTCCGTACGGCCCGCTGTTCCTGAGCATCGAGCACCTGGTGAACCAGCTCGTGGGGACGTCGCCGGACCTGTCCGTCTTCCTCTACCGCGTCGTCGCGCTGGCCGGCATGGCGGTCTGCATCGCCTACATCCCGAAGCTGGCGGCCCTCCACGACGTCTCGGGGGCCAAGGCCCTGTGGCTCTCCGTGCCCAACCCGCTGTTCCTCATCAGCTTCATCGCCAGCGCGCACAACGACTCCCTGATGGTGGGCCTGGCGGTGGCCGGCACCTACTTCGCGGCCACCGGCCGCGGGATCCGGGGCGTCCTGCTGGTCACGGCGTCCGTCGGGGTCAAGCCGATCACGCTGCTCCTGCTGCCGTTCATCGGCCTGCTCTGGGCCGGCCCCGGGGCATCCTGGGGGAAGCGCATCCTCTACTGGGGGTACTCCGGCGGCCTCTGCCTGGCCGTCATGGTCCTGGTGGGCTGGCTGAACGGGTACGGCTTCGGCTGGCTCGAGGTCATGCTGTCCACGGGGACCGGCAGCGTCTTCTTCGCGCCGCTGGGCCTGCTGCAGGGCTTCTTCGAGTCGGCGCTCGGCGCCTGGTCGATGCCTTCGGAGTGGGTGCAGCCGACGCTGAAGACCGTCGGCCGGATCTCTTCGGTGGCCATCGCCGTGCTCCTGGTCTTCAAGGGCAAGCACTCGCACCTGGTCCAGCGTCTGGCGCTCGCGTTCGCCGCCCTGGTGGTGCTCTCGCCGATCATCCAGCCCTGGTACGTCCTGTGGCTGCTGCCGTTCTTCGCCGTCACCGGCATCCGCGACGACTGGCAGATCGTCTGGGTCTACTTCACGGTGGCGTTCTTCGTCGCGTTCGGCGCGGCGGACCAGCTGTTCATCTGGCAGTTCCTCGGGTCGCTCGATCCGTGGGTGAAGCACCTCTCGACCGGGATCTCCTGGGCGGCGATGGCCTACCTGGCGCTGCTCGATCCGCGGACCCGGCACATCTTCACCGCCTTCGTCCGCTCCCTGCCCCTGCCGCGGGGGCGGGTGCGCCGGAGCCGCAGTGCCTGAGCGCCGCGGGGTCGCGCTCCGGGGGAGGACGACGGCGGCGCTCGCGGCGTGGCGCTCCGCCGCGGCCGGGTCGCCCCTGCTGCGGCGCCTCTCCGGGGAGGACGAGGCCGACCCGCGGCCGGCCATCGCGCAGGGCCTGCTCGCGGCCGTCATGATCATGGTCGGCTCCTGGGGCGTTGGCTGGCTCGCCAGCAACCAGCTCTCGGTCTTCGCCCGGACCACCGTCCTGGTCCCGCTCCGGGTCGAGCCGGCCGGCGTCATCGCCTGCACCATCCTGCTGGCCCTGGGATCCATGGTGCTCTGCCGCGCCTGGGTGCGGCTGGCCCAGCGGTCGGGATCCCGCGGCGCCTGGGACACGGCGCCGATCCGGCGCGCGGTCCTGGTCTGGTCCGCCCCGCTGCTGCTCTCCTTCCCGGTCTTCAGCCGGGACGTGTACTCGTACTTCGGGCAGGGGCGCCTCATGGCCGTGGGGATGAGCCCCTACGACCACTGGATCTCCCAGCTGCCCGGGTGGTTCGCCGAGGGGTCGGACAGCCTCTGGGCGGAGTCCCCGTCGCCCTACGGCCCGCTGTTCCTGCTGCTGGCGGGCACCGTCTACCGCGTCACCGGAGGGGTGCCGGAGGCCGGCGTGGCCCTGTTCCGGCTGTTCGCGGTCCTCGGGGTCGTCCTCTGCGCGACCGCGCTGCCCCGCCTGGCCCGCGCGCTGGGCGGAGACCCGGCCTGGGCCCTGTGGGTCTCCGTCGCCAACCCGCTTTTCCTGCTCAGCATGGTCGCCGGGGTCCACAACGACGCCGTCATGGTGGGCGGGATCCTCTGGGGCTTCGTCTTCGCCCTGCGCGGGCGCCGCGTCGCGGCGGCCCTCGTCGTCGCCCTGGCCATCGGCGTCAAGCCGATCGCGTTGATGGTGCTGCCGTTCCTGGGCCTGGCGATGGTCAGCCGCGGCGCCCGGTGGCCCGAGCGGATCCGCGCGTGGATGCTCACCGCCGCCACGGCCGCCGCCGCCCTCGCCGCCGCCGGCTGGGCCACGGGACTCTGGTTCGGGTGGCTGCCGGCCATGGCGGCCGCCGGGTCCGCGGCGTTCCCGTACGCTCCGGTCGGGCTCTTGGGGCTGTTCGTCGGCTGGATCGCGAGTCTCGCCGGGGGGGACCTCGACACGGCCGCCGACGTCGTCTACACGCTCTTCAAGGCCGCAGCCGTCGCCTTCGCGGCCTGGCTGGCCCTCTTCCGGCCCGCCGGCCCGCCCGTGCGGCACGCCGGGCACGCCCTGGCCGCCGCCGTCGTCCTCGCCCCGATCATCCAACCGTGGTACCTGCTGTGGCTGGCGCCGCTCTACGCGGCCACGCACGGCAGGCGCGACGGCGCCGTCCTCGCCTGGGTCCTGCTCTCGATGGTCCTGGTCCTCGTCGGTGTCGTCGACCAGCTCAGCGTCGCCCAGTGGATCAGCCTCGCCCTTGTCCGCATCCTGGCCGCCGCGATCGGGCTCGCGTTCCTCGCCTACCTCGTCTTCCTCGACCCCAAGGCCTCCACGGTCTTCGCCCGACCCAGCAGAAACGGGGCACCCACCCAGTGAACGGACCGATCCAGACCCTCGCACGGGCCCGCGGCGCCACCCGCCCCGTCATCGCTTGGCTCCTCGCCGCGACCGGCGCCGCCATGGTGCTCGCCGTGCTCTCGAAGCAGTGGTGCCGCACGCACGGCTGGGCCGACGCCACGCAGGTGCACCTGCACCTGTGCTATTCGGACTACACCCAGCTCTTCGGCACGCGCGGGCTGGCCGAGCGGCTCTTCCCGTTCTACACCGGACTCCCGCCCGAGCAGGCCATGGAATACCCGGCGCTCCTGGCCGTCGTGGCGGGGGTGGCGGCCCAGCTCGTCCCCGGCATCGGCGCCACGCCCGAGCGCACGCTCGCATACTTCGACCTCAACGCGGCCGGCTCCTTCCTGTGCTGGGCGGGGACCGTCGTCGCCGTCGCGTTCGCCGCGCGGGGCCGCGCCCGCGACGCCCTGATGGTGGCGATCGCCCCCGGGATCATCCTCACGAGCACGCTGAACTGGGACCTGTGGGCCGTGCTGCCCGCGACGCTGGCGCTGCTCGCGTTCGGCAGGGGCCGCCCCCTCCTGGCCGGGATCCTGATCGGGCTCGGGGCTGCGGCCAAGCTCTATCCGCTGTTCCTGCTCGGCCCGCTGCTGGTCGTGTGCTGGCGCGCCGGCCGCCTGGCGGAATTCTGGAAGGCCACCGCCGCGGCCGCCGCCGCGTGGCTCGCGGTGAACCTGCCGTTCATGCTCACGGCCTTCGACGAGTGGAGCCGCTTCTACACGTTCTCCTCGGAGCGGGACGTCAGCTTCTCGTCGATGTGGCTGGCGTTCACCTGGACCGGGCTGGACGGCAAGGACTTCTCCCTCATCTCCAACGGCCTGTTCGCGCTGTGCTGCGCCGGCGTGGCGTACCTGGGCCTGACCGCCCCGCGGCGGCCGCGCATCGCGCAGCTCGCCTTCCTGGTCGTGGCCGCGTTCCTGCTGCTGAACAAGGTCTACTCGCCGCAGTTCGTCATGTGGCTCGTCCCGCTCTACGCCCTGGCCCGGCCCGACTGGCGCCGCTTCGCCGTCTGGCAGGCCATCGAGGTCCTCCACTGGGCGGCCGTGTGGCTGATGAGCGCCCGGATCGTCAGCGGTGGGGAGGTCAGCGGGAGCGTGCCGTGGATCGAGGTCCTGTACGGGGCGGGGATCGCGGCGCACATGGCCGCCGTCGTGTGGATTTGCGTCGGGATCGTCCGCGACATCCTCGACCCGTCGCGGGACACCGTGCGCCGCGACGCCGGGGACGACCCGCTCGGCGGCCCCGTCGAGGGCGCGCCCGACCGCTTCACGCTGGCCGCGCTGCGCCGCTGACGCACCGGGGCGGTGCCGGCAGTGGCGCCGCGCGCGCCGGGCCCCGCGCGCACCGGCCGCCCCCGCAACGGCGGGGGCGGCCCGGCGGGATCAGTCGTAGGGCAGGTAGTCCGAACAGACGTCGGCGACCGGCCGGTCGCGGTGCAGGACCCAGATGCCGTGGTCGTCCTCGACGACGGGTTCGAAGCCGAGCCGCTCCGCCCGGTCGAGGGCCTCCCGCGGAGTCAGCGGGTCCCAGCCGCCCAGTTCCTCGACGTTGGTGTCGACGACCATCCACGTGGACAGCTCGTCCCCGATGTCGCCGTGCAGGCCCACGTAGGTGCGGTCGACCAGGTGCGGCACGACCGTGTCCGCGGCTTCGACGCACACGCCGTCGGGAATCAGGTCGACGGCGCGCTGCTTGGCCTGCGCCACGGGCGGCATGTCCCAGTTCCGGCCGGTCAGCGTCTGCCCGAGGGGGAAGACGGCGTGGATCGTCAGCGTGCAGACGAGCCCCAGGACGGCCAGATACGCGGGCGCCCCGACCGCGAGGCGGCGGCGGCCGGTGCGGCGGATGAGCTTCGCGAGCACGTGGACCGCCGCCATGACGAACACGGGGGCGAGGATCGAGTCGTACTGGTAGACGGGCGCCCAGGTGTTGAGCCGGTCGTTGAAGAGCCGGCTGAGCAGGATCGGCGCGCCGATGATGGCATAGGGCGAGGCCAGCGGCAGCAGCGCCAGCGGCACGAACGTCATCAGCCACAGCAGGACCTTCAGCTCGTGGTTGAAGAGCAGGGCCACCGTCTGCAGGGGGTGCGCGAGGATGAACAGGATCGCGGCCGCCGCCGTCGGGCCCAGCGCGGTGTACTGCCAGTACGACATGGCGTCCGGGGGCGCCAGCGCGGGGATGACGACGGACGTGGCCACCAGGTACCCGGCCACCCCGGCGACCGCGAGCAGCGCGGCCTTGCCCCACTGGCGGTGGAACGCCATCGCGATCCCGATGGCGACCAGCGTGATCCCCATGTCCTCGCGGACCAGCAGCAGGATCGCGGACAGGCCGGTCGCCAGCCAGTAGCGGCCGCGGTCCATCGCCCAGATCACCCACGCGATGACCGGGACGCCGAAGGCGATCTCGTGGAAGTCCCAGTTCACGATCGCCTGGAACGGCCACCACAGCAGCAGGGCGATGGCGGTCAGCAGGCCGCCGGCGTGGCCGAGGTGGCGGCGGGCGAAGAGGTAGACGGGAACCGCCGTCGACACGAGCAGGGCGATCATAGCCACGTTGAGCATCCGCGGGTCGGGCCAGATCCAATACAGCGGCGCGGCCAGCGCGATGATCGGGTGGAAGTGGTCGCCCAGCAGGTTGAAGTCGACGCCCTTGACAGGCACGACCGGAGCCCGGAACAGGGCGTACTGGCGCACGGCCTGGTCGAAGATCCCGAGGTCGTAGCCCTTGGCCTCGAAGTTGCGGAAGCGCAACAGCGAATGCGCGAGGTACAGGGCCGCGGCCAGGCCCATCGCGGCCCCCAGCTGGAGCCACTGGCGGCGGGTCGGGGGAGCGGCTTCCCCGAGGGGGGTCGGTGGCCGGCGGACGGGGGCTGGGGTCGCGTCGGGCATGGGTTCCAGTCTACTGGGAGGGGTCCACGGCGCCTTGGTAGGGTGTCCCGGAATACATTCCCGACCGAAGGAGGCGGCCCGTGGGCGGTGCCTGGGACCGGCTTCCGGCTGCCCTGCGGGAGGGGGTCGCGGCGAGCGTCGCCGAGTACGAGCGGGTGCGTCCGGCCCTGGAGGCGGTCACCGAGGACGCGCGCCGCTCCATCGGCGACATCTTCGCCGAGGGCGAGGTGCACCCCCTGTTCGTCACGGCCCGGACGAAGTCGGTGGCGTCGTTCCGCGAGAAGGCGTCCCGCGTCCTGGAGGGCGTCGACGGCGAGCCCGCGCTGGAGTTCCCGCAGCCGCTGCGCGACCTGCACGACCTCGTCGGCGTCCGCGTGATCGTGGGCCTGCCGCACGAGGTCCGCGAGGCGGCGAACCTGATCAAGCGGCGCCGCCAGCAGTTCGACTGCCGGGCGGACCGGGAGAAGGACATCGGCTCGGTCGAATCAGGGACCTACGGCTATTCGAGCCGGCACCTGATCCTGCGCACGCGCCAGAGCGACGTCGTCCGCGAGTACCAGCGGCTGCTGGGCGGGGGCGTCCGGCCCAACGGCAACTACATGTTCGAGGTCCAGATCCGCACGATCCTTGCCCACGCATGGAGCGAGATCGAGCACGACGTGCGCTTCAAGAACGTCGACGACCGGGCCTGGAGCCCCTACCTCGACCGCCAGTTCACGGCCAGCGCGGCGATGCTCGAGGCCGTGGAGTCGACGTTCTCCGACATCCACGAGCGCTACCAGGCGGTGCGCGGGTTCTGGGACACGGAGGGCCCGGGCGCCGCGCCGCTGACCCCCGACCGCATCCGCGAGGTCTGGCAGACCCTGCTGCCGCACGTGGACCGCAAGGCGGACGACGACTGGGGTTGGGCGGCCGAGCTGCTGGCGGCCCACGGCCTCGAGCGGACCATCGATCTGGCCGGGCTGCTCGACGCCGACGCCATCACGCACGTGCGCCAGGCGCTCGACCACCGGTACTCGCCCGGACCGGACCGCTTGCTCGACGATGTGCTCCTGTGGCGCTTCGGCCAACGGCACATCGACCTCACCGCCGACGACGACCGCAGCCGCGCCGAGAGCCTGCGGCGCCGCCTGCGCCAGATCCACGCCTACCGGCAACGCGTCGCCGGGACCAGTGGCGCGGCGGCGCCGGACGACCCGTCGGCGGACGGGGAACCGGCGGGCGCGGGGGACTAGGCGGGCGTGGCCGCCGTGCATAGCATGGCGGCATGTCGAACCTCCACACCATGCCCGACGTCAGCCTGCCCAACGGGGCCACCATGCCCGCCCTCGGCCTCGGGACGTGGCCGATGGACGACGCCGAGGCCGGCGCCGCCGTCGCCCATGCGCTCGAGGCCGGCTACCGGCTCATCGACACCGCGGAGAACTACCGGAACGAGGAGGGCGTCGGGCAGGCGCTGGCGCAGACCGGCCTGCCGCGGGCGGACGTGTTCGTCACCACCAAGTTCAACCGCGAATGGCACTCCGTGGAGGGCGGCCGGACGGCCTGGGAACACAGCGCGACACGGCTCGGGCTGGACTACCTCGACCTGTTCCTCATCCACTGGCCCAACCCGGACCAGGGCCGGTACGTCGAGGCCTGGGCCGGGCTCGTGGAGCTGCTGCGGGAGGGCAAGGTCCGCGCCATCGGCACGTCCAACTTCACGGCCGCGCAGCTGGGCGAGATCATCGACGCCACCGGGGTGGTCCTCGACGTGAACCAGGTCCAGCACGGCCCCTACTGGCTGAGGCCGGAACTGGAGGAATTCCACCGCCGCCACGGGATCGTGACGGAATCCTGGAGCCCGATCGGGCGGGGGGCCGACCTGCTCGCCGAAGACGCCGTCGTGGGGGCCGCCGCGGCCCATGGGGTGACGCCGGCGCAGGCGGTGCTGCGCTGGCACGTCCAGCGCGGGGCCGTACCGATCCCGAAGACCACCGATCCGGGGCGGATGGCGCAGAACCTCGACGTCTTCGGCTTCGAACTGACGGGCGAGGAGATGGGTGCCTTCGAGGCCCTCGACGGGCGGGGGCCGGAGCCGGCGGATCCGCTGCGCTTCGGGCACTAGGAGCGGCCGGGTCCGCGCCCATGGCGCCCCCGGCGCGACTCGAACGCGCGACCGATGGATTAGAAGTCCATTGCTCTATCCAGCTGAGCTACGGGGGCATGGCCGCCCCCGGGGGCAGCGTCGTCCATTGTACGCAACTTCCCCTCCACACCCGTCCCGCGGCGGGCCCCGATCCACACCCCGGCGTCGCGGCACCCGACGCGGAGCCGGGGGCGCCAGACTGACGGTGGGCCGGGTCCCCGGCCACGCGGAGGACTGGAGGAAAGCATGACGGACAACATCACTGTCTGCGGCTACGTCGCCACGGAGATGAGGAGGAACGACCGGCAGACGGTCACGAAATTCCGGCTGGCGTCGTCGCAGGGACACCGCGACCGGGTCACCGGGGCCTGGGTGGAGGCCCCCACCAACTGGTACACCGTGGCCACGTTCAAGGACCTGGCCCAGCACATCGCGACCAGCCTCCACAAGGGGGACCCCGTGATCGTGCAGGGTCGGCTCACGCTGGAGACGTTCAAACGCGAGGACGGGTCGAACGGGATGGAGGCGACCATCCTGGCCCAGAGCGTGGGCCACGACCTGCGCCGGGGGATCGCGACGTTCGCGAAGCAGGTCCGCCCCGTCGCGGCCGCCCCCTCCGGCCCCGGGGCCGGGGCGGACGATTCGCCGGAAGGCGTGGACCCGGAGACCGGGGAGGTCGGGGACACCTACGTGGCCGGGGCCGCCAGCTCCGGGTCGCCGGCGGAGGCCGGGGATGACGACGGCGGCGGCCTCGACGGGGGGCTCGGCGCGGGCCGGGCGGCGTGAGCGAGCGCGCGGGGCGTCCAGCCGGGCGCCCCGCGCCCGCCACCGGCGCCGCCGGGGCCGGGTCCCGCTGGCCCCGAATATGAGCTGGCCGGGCGCAGCGGATAGCCTTGGGGGCATGGCGGAATTCATCTACACCATGACCAAGGCCCGCAAGGCCGTTGGCGACAAGGTCATCCTCGACGACGTGAGCATGTCGTTCTACCCCGGCGCCAAGATCGGCGTCGTGGGCCCGAACGGCGCCGGCAAGTCGACCATCCTGAAGATCATGGCGGGGCTTGACACCCCGTCCAACGGCGAGGCGAAGCTCAGTGCCGGCTACACCGTCGGCATCCTCCTGCAGGAGCCGCCCCTGAACGAGGAGAAGACGGTCCTGGGCAACGTCCAGGAGGGCGTGGGCGAGATCTACGGCAAGATCACCCGCTACAACCAGATCTCCGAGGAGATGACCCAGCCCGACGCGGACTTCGACGCCCTGCTCGAGGAGATGGGCAAGCTCCAGGAGGCCATCGACGCCGCGGACGCGTGGGACATCGACTCGCAGCTCGAGCAGGCGATGGACGCGCTGCGCTGCCCCCCGGGCGACGCCGACGTGAGCGTCCTCTCCGGCGGTGAGCGGCGCCGCGTGGCGCTGTGCAAGCTCCTGCTGCAGAAGCCGGACCTGCTGCTGCTGGACGAGCCCACCAACCACCTGGACGCCGAGTCCGTCCTCTGGCTCGAGCAGCACCTGAAGTCCTACCCCGGCGCCGTCCTGGCCGTCACCCACGACCGGTACTTCCTGGACCACGTTGCGGAGTGGATCGCCGAGGTCGACCGCGGCAAGCTCCACCCCTACGAGGGCAACTACTCCACGTACCTCGAGAAGAAGCGCGAGCGGCTCGAGGTCCAGGGCAAGAAGGACGCGAAGCTGGCCAAGCGCCTCAGCGAGGAGCTGGAGTGGGTCCGCTCCAACGCGAAGGGACGCCAGACCAAGTCCAAGGCCCGCCTGGCCCGGTACGAGGAGATGGCCGCCGAGGCCGAGCGCACGCGCAAGCTGGACTTCGAGGAGATCCAGATCCCGCCGGGGCCGCGCCTGGGCAACGTGGTCATCGAGGCCAACGACCTGCGCAAGGGCTTCGGGGACCGGGTCCTGATCGACGGGCTGAGCTTCTCGCTGCCGCGCAACGGCATCGTCGGCGTCATCGGGCCCAACGGCGTCGGCAAGTCGACCCTGTTCAAGACGATCGTCGGGCTCGAGGACCTGGACGGCGGCGACCTGAAGGTCGGCGAGACCGTCAAGATCTCCTACGTCGACCAGAACCGCTCGGGGATCGACCCGAACAAGAGCCTCTGGGAGGTCGTCTCCGACGGGCTGGACTACATCCAGGTCGGCAACGTCGAAATGCCCTCCCGCGCCTACGTCTCCGCGTTCGGCTTCAAGGGACCGGACCAGCAGAAGCGCGCCGGCGTCCTCTCCGGCGGTGAGCGCAACCGGCTGAACCTGGCGCTGACGCTCAAGCAGGGCGGGAACCTGCTCCTCCTCGACGAGCCCACCAACGACCTCGATGTCGAGACCCTGGGCTCGCTCGAGAACGCGCTGCTCGAGTACCCGGGCTGCGCCGTCGTCGTCTCCCACGACCGCTGGTTCCTGGACCGCGTCGCCACCCACATCCTCGCGTGGGAAGGGACCGACGAGGAGCCGGCGAACTGGTACTGGTTCGAGGGCAACTTCGAGTCCTACGAGGAGAACAAGGTGGAGCGGCTCGGACCGGACGCGGCCAAGCCGCACCGCGTCACGCACCGCCGCCTGACCCGCGACTAGCACGCGCCGCAGACGCGGAGGCCCCCGACGCAACGTCGGGGGCCTCCGCGTTTCCGGGTCGCTTAGGCCGGGTCCGGCTCCGGCAGGCGCAGCATCCCCTCCTGCGCGGCCGTCGCGACGAGCGCCCCGCTCCGGTCGTAGAAACGCCCGTGGGCCAGGCCGCGGGCGCCCGAGGCGCTGGGGGAGTCCTGCACGAAGAGCAGCCACTCGTCCGCGCGCACCGGCCGGTGCCACCACATCGCGTGGTCCAGGCTCGCCACGCTCAGCCCGGGGGACGTCCAGGACACGCCGTGGCGGCGCAAGACGGACTCGAGGAGCGTGTAGTCGCTGCCGTACACGAGCGCCGCGCGGTGGACCGCCTGGTCGTCGGGCAGCGGCCCCGTGGTCTTCATCCAGACCGTGTTGCGGGGCGAACGCTCGGCGTCCCGGGGCCCGGGCAGGAACACCGGCGGGTCCACGTACCGGATGTCGAAGGGCCGGTTGTTCGCGATGTCGTGCGCCAGCGGGTGGTCCAGCCCGGCGAGCAGGTCGGCCATGGTGGGCAGCGTCTCCGGGTCCGGGATGCCCTCGGGCATGGGCTCGTGGTGGTCCAGTCCCGACGCGGGCTCCTGGAACGAGGCGATCATCGACAGGATCGGCACGCCGTCCTGGTAGGCGTGGACGCGGCGCGCGGAGAACGAGCGGCCGTCGCGCAGCCGCTGGACCCCGAACGTGATCGGATCGGTGGAGTCGCCGGGACGCAGGAAGTACCCGTGCATGGAGTGGATCGGCCGGTCCCCGGGCACCGTGCGGGTCGCGGCGACGACGGATTGGCCCAGGACCTGTCCGCCGAAGACGCGTTGCCTCGGCTGCGCGGGGGAATGGCCGACGTAGATGTCCTCGTCCGTGCGGGCCCCGGGTTCGCCGTCGAGATCCAGCAGGTCGAGCAGCATGGCGGTCGTGTCGCGGTGTGGCACCCGTACTCCTCGGTAGCTTCGTGGTCTGCCCCGAACATTAGCCATGCGTGGGGCGAGGCCACAAGCGGGCCACGGCGCCGTGCACGGGAGGCGGGCCCGCAGGTGGCAGGATGGAGCCATGCCCGATGGGACCCTGCACCTGCTCGACACCGAAACCTGCGCGGACTTGCGCACCTTCCTGTCCCGGGCCCGCGCGGCCCTCGACGGCGCGGTCCGCATCGAGGCCGTGGGCACGGCCCTGGCCGTCACCGTCCCGGTCCTGGAGCCGGGGCCGGACGCCGGCCCGCTGGTCCTGGGCATGCGCGTGGCGCCGCTGGCCGTCCCGGCCCGCTGCGTGGGCGTGTACCCGCTGGGGGCGCTGACCGACCGCCTGGCCCGTGACGGGGCGCCGGTGCTGCCCCTGCCTCCGGCCGAGGTCGTGGCCCCGTGGGCGGGGGTCGCCGCCCCCCGGGGCGGCTGGGAGCGCGTCGCGGAGTACGACGACGGCGCCCTGCGGCGGGCGGCCCGGGACGGGGCGTCCGCCGTGTCCACGTCGCTGCCCCCGCACGCCGGGGCACCGGTGCTCGGCACCGTCCGGTCGCGGATCTGGGCCAGCCCCGTGGAGCGGGCCGTCGGCGGTGTGGCCGAGCCCCCGCTGCCGGCGGGGGCGGCGTTCGCGGCCGACGTGCTCGGGTTCCTGTCCGACGGGGGCACCAGCACGCAGTTCGCCGCGGGCCCGTGGCTGCGCCTTTCCTCCCGCGGCGGCCACGTGCTGGCCAGGTCCACGACCCTGCTCGCGTAGCGCGGGCGGGACGCCGGAAACGTTGCGCCGCGGGCGGACGCGGACCCGGGCCGGTCCTCGCTAGGCCCGGTTCTGGAGCGAGTGGGCCGCCCGGTCGAGGTAGTCCCACAGGGTGTCGCGCTGCAGCGGAGGCAGCTCCAGCGAGTCGACGGCGGTGCGCATGTGGGCGAGCCACCGGTCCCGGAAGTGCGGCGTCACGGGGTACGGGGCGTGGCGCATCCGAAGCCGCGGGTGACCGCGGTGGTTGCTGTAGGTCGAGGGCCCGCCCCAGTACTGCTCCAGGAACAGCTGCAGGCGCACGGCCGCCGGGCCCAGGTCGTCCTCCGGGTAGATGGCCCGGAACTCGGCGTCTTCGGCGACCTCGGCATAGAAGCGCTCCGCCAGGCGCCGGAACGTCTCCTTGCCGCCCACCTGGGCGTAGAACGTGCCCGCGTACGCTTCCTGGTTGTCGGCCTCTTCGGCCGCCAGGGCCTCCCAGTAGCCGGCGGGACGCTCGGCGTCGGGCACGTTGTCGGCGGGCCGCTGGGGCTGGGGCGCGCGCAGCGGCACGAGGCGCTCGGGCGCGCTGCCCGGGGGCTGGATCTCCATGGTGGTCCTTCCGCTGGCCGGATCGTCCCGGCCCGCCCCACTAGCGTATCGGGCGGGCCGGACCGGCGCTGTGGCTCACTCCACGGCGGCGGCCGGGTCGCGGGGCTCCCAGGCCACGGGGAAGGCCAGGGAGCGGGCGATGAAGCAGAGCCGGTGCGCCTCGGCGTGCAGGCCGTCCGCCTCCGCCCGGCGTTCGGGCTCGGCCAGCTCCACGGCGGGGCGCAGGACGGCCGAGACGAACTCGCCGGATCCGTCCGCGTTCACGCGCAGGGTGCCCTCCGGATCGTCGCGGTATCCGGTGACGACCAGTCCGCGCCGCACGGCGACGTGCAGAAACGACATCATGTGGCACTCGGCGAGTGCCCCGAGCAGCAGCAGTTCCGGGTTCCAGCGCTCGGCGTCGCCGTGGAACGCGCGGTCCGCGCTCGCGGCGATGTCCGGCAGGCCGGGCGCGGACAGGAGGTGGTCGCGACCGTAGGCGCGGAACCCGGAGGTGCCTTCGCCGCGGTTGCCGGTCCACCGCAGGGCCACCGCGTACCGGTGCGTCCCGATCCCCACCGCCGGCCTACCGGTCCGCCGCGCGGGCCCGCAGGGCCCGGGCGACGGCGTCGCGCTCCTCGAGGACGAGCCGGCGCAGCGCGGGCAGCTCGTCGCCGAGGGAGGACAGGAACCGGTCGCTGGCCTCCAGGGTCTCCTGGTCGACCTGCAGGGAGGGGAAGAGCCCGGAGGCGATCTGCTGGGCCAGCTCGTGGCTGCGCGAGGTCCAGGCGTCGCGGACGGCGCCGAAGTAGCGGTCGGCGAACGGCGCGAGCAGGCTCGGCTCGTGGACGCGGTTGAAGCCGGCGATGGCCTGGCGCTGGTGCGTGTTGGACAGGCTGCCCTCCTCGACGACGGCGCGCCAGACGGCCTCCTTGGCGGCCGCCGTGGGGACCGCGGCCCTGGCCTGCTCCGCGGCGAGGCGGCCGTTGGCCGTGTCGTCCCGGGCGAGCTCCTTGTCGATCTCCGCGTGGCCGGCCCGGCCCCCGGCCACGAGGCCGGTCAGCAGCTCCCAGCGCAGGTCGGTGTCGACCACCAGGCCCTCCGGGGTCGCGGTGCCGTCGAGGACACCCGCCAGCTCGTCCAGCTGGCCGGGGGTGCGGGCGCGCAGGGCGAACGCCTTCGTGAACTGCAGCTGGTGGTCCGACCCCGGCGCCGCCGCGCGGGCCAGGGTGCCCAGGGACCCGGCCGCGGCCTCGGCCATGGCCTGCCGGTCGTCCGGTGCCGCGTAGAAGTCGAGCGCTGCGCCCAGCTGGCGCAGCAGCACCAGGACGACGGAGGGGTCGGACTCGTGCGCGATATTGGCCAGGACCAGCTCCACGTAGTCGCGGGCCGGGGTCTCTCCGTCGCGGACGGCGTCCCAGGCGGAGGCCCAGACGAGGGTGCGGGGCAGGGACTCGGAGATGTCCTTCAGGTGCCGCTGCGCCGTGTGGAGGGACACGCCGTCGAGGCGGACCTTCGCGTAGGCCAGGTCGTCGTCGTTGACCAGCACCAGCGCCGGCCGGGGCCTCCCGACCAGGCCCGGCACCGCCGTCGCGGCGCCATCGATGTCCAGCTCCTCCCGGTGCACGCGCACGAGCCGCCCGTCCGCGTCGAAGTCGTAGAGGCCGACCGCCGCGCGGTGGGGGCGCAGCGTGGGGTAGTCCTCCGGTGCGGACTGGAGGACCTCGAACGCGGTGATCGTGCCGTCGGCGTCGGTGTCGAGGCGGGGCTCGAGCTTGTTGACGCCGGCGGTCTCCAGCCAGACGCGGGACCACGCGGAGAGGTCCCGGCCGCTGGCGGCCTCCAGCTCGGCCATCAGGTCCGGCAGCTCCGTGTTCCCCCAGGCGTGCTTGCGGAAGTAGGCCCGCACGCCCTCCATGAAGTGCTCCTGGCCGACCCAGGCGACGAGCTGGCGCAGCACCGACGCGCCCTTGGCGTACGTGATGCCGTCGAAGTTCACCAGCACGTCGTCCAGGTGGCGGATGGGGGCGACGATGGGGTGGGTCGTGGGCAGCTGGTCCTGGCGGTAGGCCCAGGACTTCTCCATCGACGAGAACGTGGTCCACGCCCCGGTGAACTCGGTGTTCTCGGCGGAGGCCAGGGTAGCCATGAATTCGGCGAACGATTCGTTGAGCCACAGGTCGTTCCACCAGCGCATCGTCACGAGGTCCCCGAACCACATGTGGGCGAGCTCGTGCAGGATGGTGGTGGCGCGCCGCTCGACCATCGCCTCGGTGGGGCGGGAGCGGAAGACGTAGGACTCCAGGAACGTCACGGCGCCGGCATTCTCCATCGCCCCCGCGTTGAACTCCGGCACGAACAGCTGGTCGTACTTCTCGAACGGGTAGGGCATGCCGAATTGGGCCTCGAAGAACTCGAAGCCCTGGCGCGTCAGCGTGAAGACGTTCTCCGCGTCGAGGTGCTCGATGATCGAGGCGCGCGCGAAGACGCCCAGCGGAACCGTCCGGCCGTCCGAGCTCGTCAGCTCGCTGCGCACCACGCGGTAGGGGCCCGCGATGAGGGCCGTGACGTAGGAGGACAGGCGCGGGGTCGGCGGGAACTCCCAGCGGGAGCGCGCCCCGCCGTCCGCGGCCGCCCCGGCCGGCTCGGGCTCCGGCGTCGGCGAGTTGGAGACGACCTCCCAGTGGGCGGGCGCGGTCACGGTGAAACGGAAGGCGGCCTTGAGGTCGGGCTGCTCGAAGACCGCGAACATCCGCCGGGAGTCGGGGACCTCGAACTGCGTGTAGAGGTAGGTTTCGCCGTCGACCGGATCCGTGAAGCGGTGCAGGCCCTCGCCGGTGTTCGTATAGAGGGCGTCGGCCTCGATGCGCAGCTCGTTCTCCGCCTCGAGACCGGGCAGCTGGATCCGGACGCCGTCGGCGGCCGTGGCGGGGTCCAGTTCGCGGCCGTTGAGGACAACCCGGTGGACCGTGTCCGTGATGGCGTCGATGAACGTCGAGGCGCCCGGGACGGCGCTGAAGCGCACCGTCGTGGTGGAGCCGAAGACGCGGTCCCCGCGGGTGAGGTCGAGTTCGACGGCGTAGGAGTCGACGGAGGAGACCACGGAGGCCCGCTCCCGGGCCTCGTCTCGGGTCAGGTTCATTCCGGGCACGGGGGGCCTTTCTCTCGGGCGGCGCTTCACGGGCTTTATGAAATGAGCCCTGAACAACTGGTGCCATTCTCGCACGGTGACCCCCGTCATGCACCCCGCCGCGCGGCGGCGGCCCGGCGGAGGGCGCCGGCCGCTCCAGTAGGCTGGTGGGCGTCGTTGACCCAACCGCCCCGTGAGGAACCCATGCGCATCCACATCGCCACCGACCACGCCGGCCTCGACCTCAGCCGCCACCTCGTGGCCCACCTGGCGGCGGCCGGGCACGAGGTCGTCGACCACGGGCCGGAGTCCTACGATCCCGAGGACGACTACCCCGCGTTCTGCATCAACGCGGCGGCCGCCGTCGTCGCCGACCAGCGGGCCGGGCGCCAGGCGCTCGGCATCGTCCTGGGCGGCTCCGGCAACGGCGAACAGATTGCCGCCAACAAGGTCGAGGGCGTCCGGGCCGCCCTGGCCTGGAACCTGGACACCGCCCGTCTGGCGCGCGGCCACAACGACGCCAACGTCGTGGCCATCGGCGGCCGCCAGCACTCCCTGGCGGAGGCCACCGAACTGGTCGACGCGTTCATCGCCGAGCCGTTCAGCGACGCCGAGCGCCACGTGCGCCGCATCGGCAAGATCGCCACCTACGAGACCACCGGCGAGATCGTTCCGTAGCCCGATGCCCGAGGGCCACTCCATCCACCGCCTCGCGCGCCAGTTCAACGACGTGTTCGCGGGGCGGCCGCTGGCGGTGACCAGTCCCCAGGGGCGGTTCGCCGCCGGGGCGGCGCTGCTGGACGGGCGGACCCTGGCCGGGGCCCGCGCGCACGGCAAGCAGCTGTTCCTGGAGTTCGGGCCGGACCTCGTGCTGCGCGTGCATCTAGGCCTGTATGGGGCCTGGAGCTTCGGCGGCGACGAGACGATCCGGGGTGCCTCCAGCATTGGCGCCCCCCGGCGGATCGGGGAGCGCGAGGAGGCGGACGACGGGGGAGCCCGCGGCTATTCGGGCCCGCCCGAGCCCGTGGGCCAGGTGCGGGCCCGGCTCGTCTCCGCCCACGGGTGGGCCGACCTGCGGGGAGCCTCCGCCTGCGAGGTGCTCTCCGGAGCCGAGGCCGCGGCAGTGCGCGCGCGGCTCGGGCCCGATCCGCTCGCCCCCGGTGCCGACGGTGCGGACCGCTTCGCGGCAGCACTGGCCCGGCGCCGCACCCCCGTCGGCCTCCTGCTGATGGACCAGGCGGTGGTCGCCGGGGTCGGCAACATCTACCGGGCTGAGTGCCTGTTCCGTTGCGGGACCGACCCGTGGACGCCGGGGCGGGAGCTTGCGCCCGGCCGGGTCCGCGCGTTGTGGGCGGACCTCGAGTCCGCGCTGGCGGACGGGGTGCGTGACGGCCGGATCATCACGACGGCGGCCGCTGACCGCACGCCGGGGCTACCGGCCTGGCCGGACAACGCGCACTACGTCTATGCCCGCGCGGGGCAGCCGTGCCGCAGGTGCGGCGCCCCGGTGGCCCTGGCCGAGGCGGCCGGGCGGAAGCTGTTCTGGTGTCCGGCCTGCCAGGCGCGGTAGCCGGCGCGGCCGAGGGGACGCCCCGGACCGCACGGCGGCGGCCCCACGCGAACGGCCCCGGACCATGGGGTCCGGGGCCGTGGGCAGGAGAGGGGATGACGGGAATCGAACCCGCGTCATCAGTTTGGAAGACTGAGGCTTTACCATTAAGCTACATCCCCGCGCTGCGCTGGGGCGCTGCCGCATGGGCCTGCGCCCGACGGGCAGCACCCAGCCTAGCACCACCGCGGGGCGCCGCGGAAAACGCGCCCCGGCGCGGCGGCTCCGATAATTCGTCGTCGGCCGCGCGTTCTGCGTAGACTGGCACGTGCACTATTCGGGGTGTAGCTCAGCTTGGCTAGAGCGCGCGCTTTGGGAGCGCGAGGCCGCAGGTTCAAATCCTGTCACCCCGACTCTGTACGCCTCCGCCACCGGCGTGGTGGTGCAGGTGCGTCCAGACTGACCCATCCAGTGAACCCAGGAGTACCCCCGTCGTGAAGAGCGCCGTCGAAAACCTCACCCCGACCCGCGTCAAGCTGAACGTGGAGGTTCCGCTCGAGGAGCTGCAGCCTGGCATCGACGCCGCCTACAAGTCGATCGCCCAGCAGATCCAGGTGCCGGGCTTCCGCAAGGGCAAGGTCCCGAACCGCCTGATCGACCAGCGGGTCGGCCGCGGCTACGTGCTGGAGACCGCCATCAACGAGGGCCTGAACGACTTCTACCAGGAGGCCGTGCGCGAGGCCGAGGTCGTCCCGCTGTCCCGCCCCGAGGTCGACATCACCGAGGTGCCCGACGCCGCGGGCACCGACGGCCAGCTCAAGTTCGAGGTCGAGGTCGACATCCGCCCGCAGATCGAGCTGCCCGACTACGCCGGCCTCGAGGTCGAGGTCGATGCGGTGGAGGCCGGCGAGGACGACGTCCAGAAGGCCCTCGACGAGCTGCGCTCCCGCTTCGGCACCCTGAAGGCCGTGGAGCGCCCCGCCGCCGACGGCGACTTCATCACCCTGGACCTGACCGCGACGGTGGACGGCGAGGAGGTCGACTCCGCGACCGGCCTGTCCTACCAGGTCGGCTCCGGCACCATGCTCGAGGGCCTCGACGAGGCCGTGTCCGGCCTGTCGGCCGACGAGGACGCCACGTTCGAGACCAAGCTGGCCGGTGGCGAGCACGCCGGCGCCGAGGCCCAGGTCAAGGTGGTCGTCAAGGCCGTCAAGGAGCGCGAGCTGCCGGAGGCCAACGACGACTTCGCGCAGCTGGCCAGCGAGTTCGACACGATCGCCGAGCTGCGCGAGGACCTGGCCAAGCAGGCCGCCGACGAGAAGGTGACCGAGCAGGGCGTCCAGGCGCGCGACAAGGTCATGGAGCGCCTCGTTGAGCTCATCGAGGTCCCCGTGCCGGAGTCGGTCCTGACGGAGCAGGTCGAGCAGCACTTCAGCCAGAGCGCCGAGGAGGGCCACGACACCGACGAGCACCGCGCCGAGGTCAAGGAGAACACGGAGCGGGCGTTCCGCAACGAGGTCATCCTGGACAAGATCGCCGAGAAGGAGGAGATCGGCGTCGAGCAGTCGGAGCTGATCGACTACATCGTGCAGACGGCCGGCCAGTACGGCATGGACCCGAACCAGTTCGCCCAGATGCTCGACGGCGCCGGCCAGGTCCCGATGATCCTCGGCGAGGTGCGCCGCCGCAAGGCCCTCGCGAAGGTCCTCGAGCTGGCCACCGTGAAGGACACCAACGGCCAGGCCGTGGACCTGAGCTCCTTCGTGCGCCCGGCCGGCGAGCAGGAGTCGGCCTCGTCCGCCTCCAGCGCGTCCTCGGCCTCCAGCGCCTCCGCCGCCTCCGCGGAGTAGCAGCGCACCGACCGCACCCAGCGGGGCCGCCCTCGGCGGCCCCGCTGGGCGTTTAATCGGGCCCCTCGCGTGGCCGGGGGCCGTCCCGGTTCCGCCGCCCGGGGCAGCAGCGGGCGCAGCGTCCGGGCCGCGCCGGGCGCCGCCGTCGTACCGCGGCCGGGCCGCGCAGGACGCGGCATGCGCCGTCAGCGAACAGCGGCCGGTGCGGGGCGTGGCACCCGCGGCCACCCAGTAATGTCGTGGACAGCAAGAGCGCAGGCGCGCACGGAGTGCGCGCACGGCACCAGGGAGAGGTATCGAGCATGTCCAAGGAATCCCGCACCCCGACCATGGCCACCGTGGACGCGGCCAGCCGCGAGGACTACATCTACAACCGCCTGCTCAAGGAGCGGATCATCTGGCTGGGCACCGAGGTCAGCGACGAGAGCGCCAACGCCATCGCGTCGCAGATGCTCCTGCTCTCCGCCGAGGACCCCGATAAGGACATCTACCTGTACATCAACTCGCCGGGCGGATCCATCACGGCCGGGATGGCCATCTACGACACGATGAACTTCATCCCGAACGACGTCGTGACCGTGGCGACCGGCCTGGCCGCGTCGATGGGCCAGTTCCTGCTGTCCTCGGGCACGAAGGGCAAGCGCTATGCGACGCCCAACGCCCGCATCCTGATGCACCAGCCCTCTGGCGGCATCGGCGGCACGGCCTCGGACATCAAGATCCAGGCCGAGCTGATCCTGCACATGAAGAAGGTCATGTCCGAGCTCACGGCAGAGCAGACCGGACAGAGCCTCGAGACGATCCTGCGCGACAACGACCGCGACAAGTGGTTCACCGCCGAGGAGGGCCTGGAGTACGGCTTCTTCGACAAGATCGCCCAGAACTCCACCACCGTCTCCGGCGGCGGCGGCGTCTAAGCGGGCGCCGCGACAGCATCCACCACACTTCCCAGGAGAGTAGAGACATGAACCCCATTGGTTACGGTGCCGCCGGCGAGATGCCCTCCGCCCGCTACATCCTCCCGCAGTTCGAGGAGCGCACCCCCTACGGCTTCAAGCGCCAGGACCCCTACGCGAAGCTCTTCGAGGACCGCATCGTCTTCCTCGGCTCCCAGGTCGACGACGCCAGCGCCGACGACGTGATGGCGCAGCTGCTGGTCCTCGAGTCCATGGACCCCGAGCGGGACATCACGCTGTACATCAACTCGCCCGGCGGCTCGTTCACGGCGATGACGGCCATCTACGACACGATGCTGTTCGTCCGCCCCCAGATCCAGACGGTCTGCCTGGGCCAGGCGGCCAGCGCCGCCGCCGTCCTGCTCGCGGCGGGCACGCCCGGCAAGCGACTGGCCCTGCCCAACGCGCGCGTCCTCATCCACCAGCCCGCCATGGGCGGTGGCGAGCGCGGCACGGCCACCGACCTGCAGATCCAGGCCGAGGAGGTCATGCGCATGCGCGCCTGGATGGAGACCACGCTGGCCGAGCACTCCAACCGCACCGCCGAGCAGGTGGGCAACGACGTGGAGCGCGACCTGTACATGACCGCCGATCAGGCCCTCGAGTACGGCCTGATCGACGAGGTCCTGACGCCGCGTAAAATGAAGCAGCCGGCACTCGGCGGCTAGCGCGTCCGGGGCGGCCCGGCACGCGAGCGGGCCGCCCTGCGGCGAACCGTCGGCCACCTGGCCTACAGTGGAATGACTCAAGAAATCCGCGCCCCCGGGGCGCGGGCCGCCGACCACGTGAGGGGTCCCCGCCATGGCACGCATGGGTGAAAGCTCCGACCTGCTGAAGTGCTCCTTCTGCGGAAAGAGCCAGAAGCAGGTGCGCAAGCTCATCGCCGGCCCCGGAGTCTACATCTGCACCGAGTGCATCGAGCTCTGCAACGAGATCATCGAGGAGGAGCTGGCCGAGGTCGAGGAGGGCCACGACTTCGAGCTGCCGCGCCCCCGGGAGATCTTCGACTCCCTGCAGGAGTACGTGATCGGGCAGGAGGGCGCCAAGCGGTCCCTCGCGGTCGCCGTGTACAACCACTACAAGCGGATCCAGTCCGGCACCGGGCCGAAGCCGGCCGGCAACCTGGGCGGCGAGGCCGGGGTGCTCGAGGACGTCGAGGTCGCCAAGTCCAACATCCTGCTGATCGGCCCGACCGGCTGCGGCAAGACGTACCTGGCCCAGACGCTGGCCCGGCGCCTCAACGTCCCGTTCGCGGTCGCCGACGCGACGGCGCTGACGGAGGCAGGGTACGTCGGCGAGGACGTCGAGAACATCCTGCTCAAGCTCATCCAGGCCGCCGACTACGACGTCAAGAAGGCCGAGCAGGGCATCATCTACATCGACGAGATCGACAAGATCTCCCGCAAGAGCGAAAACCCCTCCATCACTCGGGACGTCTCGGGCGAGGGCGTGCAGCAGGCGCTCCTGAAGATCCTCGAGGGCACGGTCGCCTCCGTGCCGCCGCAGGGCGGGCGCAAGCACCCCCACCAGGAGTTCCTGCAAATCGACACGACGAACGTGCTGTTCATCGTTGCGGGGGCGTTCGCCGGACTCGAGGAGATCATCGGCTCCCGCGCCGGGCGCAAGGGCATCGGCTTCGGGGCGCCGCTGACGGCGCTCAAGAGCGAGAACGCCTCGTACGGCGACGTCCGGCCCGAGGACCTGCTCAAGTTCGGCCTCATCCCCGAGTTCATCGGCCGCCTTCCCGTCATCACCACCGTCGAGAGCCTGGACCGCGAGGCTCTGGTCCAGATCCTCACGGAGCCGAAGAACGCGCTGGTCAAGCAGTACCAGAAGATGTTCAAGATCGACGGCGTCGACCTCGTGTTCGAGCGCGACGCGCTCGAGGCGATCGCCGACATGGCCTTGGAGCGAGGCACCGGAGCGCGCGGCCTGCGCGCCATCCTGGAGGAGACGCTGGGCGAGGTCATGTTCGACCTGCCCGACCGCGAGGACATCGCGGAGGCCGTCATCACCCGGGAGGTCGTGATGGAGGGCGCGAAGCCGACCCTCGTCCCGCACGAGACCGCCGAAAAGCGCCGCCACAAGTCCGCCTAGGACCGCATCCGCGGCCGGGCGCCCACCACAAGAGAGAGGCCCACGTGCCGGAAAACACCCGCGTCGACTTCTGGTTCGACCCCATCTGCCCCTTCGCCTGGGCCACGTCCCGGTGGATCCTCGAGGTCGAGAAGGTGCGCCCGATCGAGGTGCGCTGGCACGTGATGAGCCTCGCGGTCCTCAACGAGGGGCGGGACCTGCCGGAGGACTACCGGCGCAGCATGGACAACGCCTGGGGCCCCGTCCGCGTGCTGATCAAGGCGGCACGCGAGCACGGACAGGAGGTGCTCGCGCCGCTGTACACGGCCATGGGGGAGCAGTTCCACCACGAGGGCCTCGACGACCGGGAGCAGGTGGTCCGCACCGCGCTGGAGCGGACGGGCCTGCCGGCCGGGCTCGCCGACGCCTACGGCGCGGACGCCGAGGACGACGAGCTGCGCGCCAGCCACGAGGAGGGCATCTCGAAGGTGGGCCAGGACGTCGGGACCCCCGTGCTGGCCCTGGACGGGACCGCGTTCTTCGGCCCCGTCATCACGCGGGTGCCCACGGGCGAGGAAGCCGGGCGGGTGTTCGACGGCGCCGTCGCCCTGGCCTCCTACCCGTACTTCTTCGAACTGAAGCGCTCGCGCACCGAGTCGCCGACGTTCGACCAGCAGTAGCCGGTATCGCAGCGGCGTCAAGTGCCGCACACCACAAGGCCCCCGCCCCGATCCTGTGCATGTCACACCGAATCGCGGCGGGGGCCTTGTGCTCCAGGACGCCCAGGCGTAGAACTATGGGTACGCATCCCCCATAAGGATGCGGGAACGGAACCCCAACTCCACAGAGACGCAACGGGAACACGCTTCCCGGAACGGCCACCAGTAGCGGGATGGCAAGACCTGTAGGACACGGAGACCGTTCGGTGAGGTCATTCGAACCGCTACGACCAAACCAGATGAGTCGAAGCCCCTCCGACGCGGACAACGCCGAAGGGGCTTCCCCTCGTTAAGGACCGCGGCTCGTTGAGGACCGCGGCGCCGCGGGGCCGGGCCCGGCCGGACGCTCTGGGCCGGCGGACGGCCCGGGCCGGCGGACGGAGCCGCCGGCCCGAAGCGGCTACTTGGCCGGCTCGTCCACGGCGGCGAGTTCGACCGCCGTGACCGAGAGTTCGCCCTCGCCCTCGCCCTCGACCAGGGTCAGGTCCCGCGCATTGCCGGCGGCCAACAGGTCGCCGAGTCCGGCCCGGACCTGCTCCAGCTGCACGGCCGGAGCCGTCACCGTTCCGCCGAGCACCTCGGTGCGCTGCTTGACCTTGGCCTCCGACTTGGCCTTGCGGATGCCGCCGAGGGCCGCGCCGACGGTCGGCAGGACCCCGGGATCGGCGCCCTCGACAGCCCCGGCCAGGTGCGCCGCCGTCGGCCACGGGGCGCGGTGGACGGAGCCGGAGCGCCACCAGCCCCAGACCTCCTCCGTCGCGAACGGCAGGAACGGCGCGAACAGCCGCAGCACCGCGTCCAGGGTCGTCGCCAGCGTGGCCAGGACGGACGCCCGCTCGGCGTCGCCGCGGGCCCCGTAGGCGCGGTCCTTGACCAGTTCCACGTAGTCGTCGGTGAAGGACCAGAAGAACGACTCGGTCAGGTCCAGGGCCCGGGCGTAGTCGTAGGCCTCGAAGGCGCGCGTCGAGTCCTCCACGACCTGCGCCAGGCGGGCCAGCAGCGAGCGGTCCAGGCCGTTGGACACGACCGACGGGTCCCCCTCGAGGACGTCCGACGCCGTGGCGCCGAGGTTCAGGACGAACTTCGAGGCGTTGAGGATCTTGATCGCCAGGCGGCGGCCGATCTTCATCTGCGCCACCTCGTAGGCCGTGTCCGCGCCGAGCTTCGCGCTGGCCGCCCAGTACCGCACCGCGTCGGCGCCGAACTGCTCCAGCACGTCCGTGGGCACGACGACGTTGCCCTTCGACTTGGACATCTTCTTCCGGTCCGGGTCCAGGATCCAGCCGGAGATCGCGGCGTGCTTCCACGGGACGCACCCGTGCAGGGCGTCGCCGCGGACCACGGTGGAGAAGAGCCACGTGCGGATGATGTCGTGGCCCTGGGGCCGCAGGTCGAACGGGAAGACCTTCGCGAAGAAGTCCTCGTCGCGGCTCCAGCGGCCCACGATCTGGGGGGTGAGCGACGACGTGGCCCATGTGTCGAACACGTCCGGGTCGCCCATGAAGCCGCCCGGCTGGTTGCGCTGGGACTCGTCGTAGCCGGGCGCGGTGTCCGCCGCCGGGTCGACCGGCAGCATGTCGCCGGTGGGCAGGACGGGGCGGTCGTAGTCGGGCTCGCCGGCGTCGTCCAGCGGGTACCAGACCGGGATCGGCACGCCGAAGAAGCGCTGGCGGGAGACCAGCCAGTCCCCGTTGAGCCCCTCGACCCAGTTGGTGTAGCGCGAGCGCATGAACGCGGGGTGGAAGTCGATCTCCCCGCCGCGGGTGATCAGCCGCTGGCGGCGGTCGGCGTCGCGGCCCCCGTTGCGGATGTACCACTGGCGGGAGGTGACGACCTCGAGCGGCTTGTCGCCCTTCTCGAAGAAGTTCACCGGACGCGTGGTCTGCTTCGGCTCGCCGTCAAGGAGGCCGCCCTCGGTGAGCAGCTCGACGACGGCCTCCTTGGCGGAGAAGACCGTCTTGCCCGCGAGCCGCGAGTAGGCCTCCGCGCCGGACGGGTCCGTGATCCACTCCGGGGTCTCGGCCGACAGGCGGCCGTCACGGCCGACGATGGCGCGGGTGGGCAGGGAAAGCTCGCGCCACCACGTCACGTCGGTCAGGTCGCCGAAGGTGCACACCATGGCGATGCCCGAGCCCTTGTCCGGCTGGGCCAGCGGGTGGGCGTGGACGGTCACGTCGACGCCGAACAGCGGGGAGCGGACGGTCTTGCCGAACAGGTGGGCGTAGCGCTCGTCCTCCGGGTGGGCGACGAGGGCCGCGCACGCGGGCAGCAGCTCCGGGCGGGTGGTCTCGATGTGCACCTGCTCGCCGTCCGCCGCGGTGAACGCGTAGCGGTAGTAGGCGCCCGGCATCTCGCGGTCCTCGAGCTCGGCCTGGGCGACCGCGGTGCGGAACGTCACGTCCCACAGCGTCGGGGCCTCCGCCATATAGGCGTCGCCCGCGTCGAGGTGCTTCAGGAACGCGCGCTGGGACACGCTGCGCGAGGTGTCGTCGATCGTGCGGTAGGTCAGGTCCCAGTCGACGGACAGCCCCAGCGTCGTGAACAGGTGCTCGAAGACCTTCTCGTCCTCGACGGCGAGCCGTTCGCACAGTTCGATGAAGTTCCTGCGGGACACGGCGTCCCAGTCGCGCTGGTTCTTCGCGGGCTGCGCCGGCGGCTGGTACTCGGGATCGTACGGGACGGCGGGGTCGCAGCGGACGCCGAAGTAGTTCTGCACGCGCCGCTCGGTCGGCAGCCCGTTGTCGTCCCAGCCCATCGGGTAGAACACGTTCTTGCCGAGCATGCGCCGCTGGCGCGCCAGCACGTCCGTCTGCGTGTAGGAGAACATGTGGCCCACGTGCAGGGAGCCCGAGGCGGTCGGCGGCGGCGTGTCGATCGAGTAGACGTCGGCGCGGGTCGTGTCCGGGTTGAACCGGTAGGTTCCCTCCTCGCGCCATCGGGCGGAGAGCTTGGCCTCCAGGCCCTCGAGGGCGGGCTTGTCGGGGACGGTCGCGGAAGCGGGCGTGTCTGTGCCCTGCAAGTGGTCAGCCATGGGTTCCATTCTTCCACGCGGCCCGCCCCGCGCCCGAAACGGGCCTCCCGCCGGGCTTGCCCGCGCCGGGGCCGCGGGACCTACCATGCGGGATGGGCGAGATCAGACTCCTGCGCGCCTACGACGCGCCCGACGGGGGATTCCGGATCCTGGTCGACCGGCTGTGGCCGCGCGGCCTGGCCAAGGCGGACGCCGAGATCGACGACTGGGCGCGGGACGCCGCGCCGAGCACGGAACTCCGCCGCTGGTTCGGGCACGAGGCCGGCAGGTTCGCGGAGTTCCGGGACCGCTACCTGCACGAGCTCGAGGACGGGCCGGCCGCGGACGGCGCCGTCCGGCTCGCCGGCCTGGCCGCGGAGCACCCGGACACGGTCCTCGTCTACGCGGCGCGCGACCGGGAACGGAACCACGCCGTCGTCCTGCGCGAGCACCTGCTCGGCCGCGCGTAACGTGCCGGGCGCCGGGGCGCGGCGCGCCGGTAGCGTGGTGGCCATGACCACCACCAACGCCCTGCCCGAGCCCGCCCGCGCCGCCGTCGTCACCGGGGCCTCGTCCGGGATCGGCGAGGCCACCGTCCGCCTCCTGCGCCAGCGCGGCTGGCGCGTGATCGCCGTCGCCCGCCGCGCCGAGCGCCTCGACGCGCTCGCGGCGGAGACGGGCGCCGTCCCGGTCGCCGCCGACATCGCGGAGGACGACGGCGTCGCCCGCGTGCTGGCGGCCGCCGAGCAGGCGGGCGGCGTCGACTCCCTCGTGAACATCGCCGGCGGGGCCCGCGGCACCGAGCGGCTCGCCGACGCCCGGGCGGAGGACTGGGACTGGATGTACCGCACCAACGTCCTGGGCACCATGAAGCTGACCCGGGCCTTCCTGCCGATGCTGCGCGCCGGCGGCCGCGGGACCGTGCTGAACCTCACGTCGACGGCCGCCCTGGCCAGCTACGAGGGCGGGGGCGGCTACAACGCGGCCAAGTCCGCCCAGCGCGCCATGACCGCGGCCCTGCGGCTGGAGGAGGCCGAGCACAACGTGCGCGTCGTGGAGGTCCTGCCCGGCCTGGTGCGGACCGAGGAGTTCTCGCTGCGCCGGCTCGGCGGGGACCGCGAGAAGGCGGAGGCGGTCTACGCCGGCGTGGCCGAGCCGCTGGAGGCCGGCGACGTCGCCGACGTGGTCGCGTACGCCCTGTCGGCGCCGCACCACGTCAACCTGGACGAGATCGTGGTGCGGCCGGTCAAGCAGGCCGCGAACCACAAGCTCATCCGGGACGCCTGATGCGCATCCCGCGCCACGTCGTGGCCTGCGCCCACGGCACGGACGACGCCGAGGGCCGCTCCCTCATCGACGGGCTGCGCGCGGACGTGGCCGCGGTCCTGGCCGCCCGCGGCGCCCGGACCACCGTCCACGAGGCCTACGTGGACGTCCAGCGGCCGGCCCTGGACGAGGTCCTGGCGGCGCTGCCGCCGGGGGAGCCGGCCGTCGTCGCCCCGCTCCTGCTGTCCACGGGCCACCACACGGAGACCGACATCGCCGCGGCCGTGGCCGGCCGGCCCGCGACCGCCGCGGCCGCCCCCATCGGGCCCGACCCGCGCCTCGCCGGCGTCCTCGCCGAGCGGCTGGGCGCCGCCGGGCTGCGGACCGGGGACCGCGTGGTCCTGGCCGCCGCCGGGACCCGCCACCCGCGCGGGGTGGACGAGGTCCGGGCCATGGCGGACCTCCTCGCCCGGCGGACCGGCCATCCCGTCCAGCCCGGCTTCGGCGCCGCGGCCAGCCCCCGCGTCGCGGAGGCCGTGGCGGCCGCCCGCGCCCAGCCCGGCGCGGCCCGCGTCCTCGTCGCCCCGTACCTGCTGGCCCCCGGGTTCTTCCATGCCCGCCTCGCGGCCGCCGGGGCCGACGCCGTGGCGGCGCCCCTGCTGCCGTCCCGACACATTGCGGAATGTGTCGCCGATCGACTCGCCGAGGCCGCGGAGATGACGCCGGGGGACTGATTGCGTCGCCGCATTGAGGGGTGTTGAGCCCGGTTCCGCGGCGATGAAGCGCCGCATTGGACCGCCCCCCGGCCGTCCATACGCTGGCTCGCATGACACCAGCAACGGACACGACGACGGACCGCCGGCCGGCCCGGACGCGGCCTGCGGGCAAGCCCCACGGCCAGTGGAAGGTGGACGGCCGCGAGCCCCTGAACGCCAACGAGGAACTCAAGCGCGCGGACAACGGGCTCAACGTCCGCGAGCGGATCGAGCGCGTCTACGCCCGGGAGGGATTCGACTCCATCCCGGCCGACGATCTGCACGGGCGCTTCCGGTGGTGGGGCCTCTACACCCAGCGCAAGCCGGGGATCGACGGCGGCCGGACGGCCACGCTGGAGCCGCACGAGCTCGAGGACCGCTACTTCATGCTGCGCGTCCGCATCGACGGCGGCGCCCTGACCACCGCGCAACTGCGCGCCATCGCCGCGGTCTCGACCGAATTCGCCCGCGACACGGCCGACATCACGGACCGCCAGAACATCCAGCTCCACTGGGTCGACGTCCGGGACGTCCCCGAGATCTGGCGGCGGCTCGAGGCCGTCGGCCTGCACACGACCGAGGCGTGCGGCGACGTGCCGCGCGTCATCCTGGGCTCGCCCGTCGCCGGCATCGCCGCCGACGAGGTCATCGATCCCACCCCGGTGATCCGCGAGATCGCCGACCGCTTCATCGGCGACCCGGAGCTGGCCAACCTCCCGCGGAAGTTCAAGACCGCCATCACCGGACACCCCGCCCAGGACGTCGTGCACGAGATCAACGACGTGTCCCTCGTCGGGGTGGTCCACCCCGAGCTGGGGCCGGGCTACGACCTCTGGGTCGGCGGCGGCCTCTCCACCACGGCGCGGCTGGCCGAGCGGCTCGGCGCGTTCGTGCCCGAGGAGCACGCCGCCGACGTCTGGCACGGCGTCGTCCGCGTCTTCCGCGACTACGGGTACCGGCGGCTGCGGAACAAGGCCCGCCTGAAGTTCCTCCTCAACGACTGGGGCGCCGAGCGCTTCCGCGAGGTGCTCGAGCAGGAGTACCTCGGCTTCGCCCTGCCGGACGGCCCGCCCCCGCCACGGGCCACGGCGCCCGGCGACCACGTCGGCGTCCACGCCCAGAAGGACGGCCGGTTCTACCTCGGGGCCACGCCCGTCGTGGGCCGCGTCTCCGGGACCCTGCTGGCCCGGTTGGCCGACCTCCTGGAGGCCCACGGCTCCCACCGGCTGCGCACCACCCCGCACCAGAAGCTGCTCGTCCTGGACGTCGAGCCGGAGCGCGTCGAGGCGGTCTCCGCCGGTCTCGAGGAGCTGGGCCTGAGCACCAACCCGTCCGTCTTCCGGCGCTCGACCATCGCCTGCACCGGGCTCGAGTACTGCAAGCTGGCCATCGTCGACACGAAGGACACGGCCACGGCCGCCGTCGCCGCGCTCGAGGAGCGGCTGGCCGACATCGCCGACAGGCTCCCGGCACAGCTGGGCCTGCACGTCAACGGCTGCCCCAACTCGTGCGCGCGGATCCAGACCGCGGACATCGGGCTCAAGGGGCAGCTGCTGCCCGACGGCGACGGCGGGCAGAGCCCGGGCTTCCAGGTCCACCTCGGCGGTGGACTGGCCTCCAGCGAGCGCGGCGAGGCCGGCCTCGGACGGACCGTCCGCGGGCTCAAGGTCACCGCCGACGGGCTCGTCGACTACGTCGAGCGGATCGTGCGCCGCTACGACGCCGGCCACGCGCCGGGGGAGACCTTCGCCGAGTGGAGCCACCGGGCCGATGCCGAGGACCTCACGTGAGCGCGCCCGCCCGCCCCGGCACGCCGGACGACCGCACCGCCGACCGCCTGCGCGCGCTCGCCGAGTCCGGCGCGGACGAGCTCGGGTGGGACGCGCCCGCCGCCGACGTCGTCGCCTGGGGCGCCCGGAACTTCCCGGTGCGCACCGCCGCCGTCGCCTGCTCCATGGCCGACGCGGTCCTGCCGCACCTCGTCGCCGCGCAACTGCCCGGGGTCGACGTGCTGTTCCTGGACACCGGCTACCACTTCCCGGAGACCCGCGCGACCCGCGACGAGGTCGCCCGTGCGCTGGAGGTGCGCGTCGTGGACGTGTTGCCCCGCCGCAGCGTCGCGGAGCAGGACGCCGACCACGGCCCCGACCTGTTCGCCCGCGACCCGGGGCTCTGCTGCCGGCTGCGCAAGGTCGAGCCCCTCGGCGAGGCGCTCGCCGGCTACCAGGCGTGGTTCACGGGAGTGCGCCGGGACGAGGCCCCCACCCGCGCCGGGACCCCGCTGGTCGCGTGGGACGAGGCGCACGGGCTCGTCAAGGTGAACCCCCTGGCCGCGTGGGGGTTCACCGACCTCACCGACTATGCGGCCCGCCACGGCGTGCCCGTGAACCTGCTGTTGCACCACGGCTACCCGTCGATCGGCTGCGCCCCATGCACCCGGCCCGTGGCCGAGGGCGAGGACCCGCGCGCCGGCCGCTGGGCGGGGCTGGCCAAGACCGAATGCGGCATCCACACCTAGGCCCGCGCGCCCCGAGGACAAGAGGACACCCATGACCCAGACCACCACCCCCCGCGCACCAGCGCCCGGCCACCGGCTTCCCGGCGTGCTGGACGCGCTGGAGGCCGAATCCATCCACATCATCCGCGAGGTCGTCGCCGAGTTCGAGCGGCCCGCCATGCTGTTCTCCGGCGGCAAGGACTCCGTCGTCATGCTCCACCTCGCGGCCAAGGCCTTCTGGCCCGCGCGGGTCCCGTTCCCGGTCCTGCACGTCGACACCGGGCACAACTTCCCCGAGGTGCTGGCCTTCCGCGACCGCACGGTCGACCGCCTGGGCCTGCGCCTGGTCGTGGCGGACGTCCAGGGCTACATCGACCGCGGCGAACTCGCGGAGCGCGCCGACGGGACGCGCAATCCGCTGCAGACGACGCCCCTGCTGGACGCCATCGCGGCCCACCGGTTCGACGCGGTCTTCGGCGGCGGGCGCCGCGACGAGGACAAGGCCCGGGCGAAGGAGCGCATTCTGAGCCTGCGCGACGGGTTCGGGCAGTGGGACCCGCGCAACCAGCGGCCGGAGCTGTGGAACCTGTACAACGGGCGGCACCGGCCCGGCGAGCACGTGCGCGCGTTCCCGATCAGCAACTGGACCGAGCTGGACATCTGGCGCTACATCGCCAGGGAGCGGATCGACCTGCCGCCGATCTACTACGCGCACCGCCGACCCGTCTTCCGGCGCGACGGCATGTGGCGCGCCGTCGGGGAGTCCTCCCGGCCGCAGGAGGGCGAGACCGTCGAGGAGCGCACCGTGCGCTACCGGACGGTGGGCGACATGTCCTGCACCGGGGCGGTCCTATCCGGGGCCGCGACGCCCGAGGACGTCGTCCGCGAGGTCGCCGTCTCCACCCTCACCGAGCGCGGCGCCACCCGCGCCGACGACCGCATCTCCGAGGCGGCCATGGAAGACCGCAAGAAGGACGGGTACTTCTGATGAACACGACCCCCACGACCACCGCCGCCCCGGACGCCGCACTGCCCCCTGCCGGGACGCTCTTCCGCTTCGCCACGGCCGGTTCCGTCGACGACGGCAAGTCCACGCTCGTCGGCCGCCTCCTCCACGACGCCAAGGCCATCCTGGCCGACCAGCTCGAGTCCGTGGCCCGGACCTCGGCGGACCGCGGGTTCGGCGGCGGGGCCGGCGGGCTGGACCTGGCCCTGCTCACCGACGGGCTGCGCGCCGAACGCGAGCAGGGCATCACCATCGACGTGGCCCACCGGTACTTCGCCACGCCCCGGCGCACCTTCGTGCTGGCGGACTGCCCGGGCCACGTCCAGTACACGCGCAACACCGTGACGGGGGCCTCGACCGCCGACGCCGTCGTCGTGCTCGTCGACGCCCGCAAGGGCGTCCTGGAGCAGACGCGCCGCCACCTCGGCGTGGTGGCGCTGCTGCGCGTGCCGCACGTCGTCGTCGCCGTCAACAAGATCGACCTCGTCGGCTATTCGGAGGAGGCGTTCACGCGCATCGAGGACGAGGTGCTGCGCGTCGCCGCCGGCCTCGGCCTGGCGGACACCGTCGCGGTGCCCGTCTCCGCGCTCGCCGGGGACAACGTCGTGGAGCGCTCGGCGCACACCGACTGGTACGCCGGCCCGACCCTGCTCGAGCTGCTCGAGACCCTGCCCGGCGCCGACGCCGCCGACGGGCCGGGGGCCGGCCTGCGGTTCCCGGTGCAGGTGGTCCTGCGCCCCCAGGGCGCGCTCGCGCCCGGCCTGGACCCGGAGGCGTTCCGCGACTACCGGGCCTACGCGGGGCAGCTCGTCGAGGGCACCGTGCGCGTGGGCGACCGGGTCGAGGTGCTGGCCCCGGGGCAGGCGCCGCGCACGACGACGGTGGCGGGCATCGACGCGGCCGGTCTGGCGCCGGGGGAGGCGGCGGCTCCGGCCTCGGTCGCGCTGCGCCTCTCCGACGACCTGGACATCGCGCGCGGCGACCTCATCGTGGCGGCCGGGACGGGTCCCGCGCCGTCCACCGGACTCGCGGCCGACGTGTGCTGGTTGTCGGCGCGGCCGCTGCGCCCCGCGGCGCGGGTCCTGGTCAAGCACGGCACGGCCACCGTGCGCGCGCTCGTCGAGTCCGTCGACGGGGCCCTGGACCTGGACACGCTGGCCCTGGCCCCCGCGGCGGAGCTGGCCCTCAACGACATCGGCCGCGTCGTCCTGCGCCTGGCGGCGCCGCTACCGCTGGAACCGTACGCGGAGCACCGGCGGACGGGGGCCTTCCTGGTGATCGACCCGCAGGACGGGCAGACGCTCGCCGCCGGGATGGCCAGGGACGGCGGGACCCCGTGACCCGCCACCGTCCGGTCCCCGCGACCGTCCGCGTCAGCGCGGACGACGCGGCCCGGCCCCGCCGCCGCGGGGCCCTCCTGGCCCTCGCCGCCGCCGGGACCGCCGCGCTGCTCGGCGGGGCGGGCGCGTTCGCGGGGCCCACCCGCAGCTCGGCCACGGGGGCGCCGGGTGCGGCCCCGGCCGGACCCGCCACGCGCCTGCGGTTGGGCTACCTCGGCAACCTCACGCACGCCCCGGCGCTCGTGGCCGTGCGGCGGGGCCTCCTCGACGACGCCCTGGCGTCCGGCGGGGGGACCCGCCTGTCCACGCAGGTGCTCAACGCGGGACCCGCCGCGATCGAGGCACTGAACGCCGGGGCGATCGACGCCGCCTACCTCGGCCCCAACCCCGCGATCAACTCGTTCGTCCGGAGCGGAGGGGCCTCCCTGGTCATCGTGGCGGGCGCGGCCTCCGGCGGCGTGCAGCTCGTGGTCCGGCCCGGCATCGGCCGGCCCGGCCAGCTGGCCGGGGCCGTGCTGGCGACTCCCCAGCTCGGCGGCACCCAGGACGTTGCCCTGCGGACCTACCTCGCCGCCCACGGCCTCGAGGCCCGGCGCGGGGGCCGCGGCGACGTGGCCGTCGCCCCGACGGACAACGCCCAGGCGCTCAAGCTCTTCCAGGCCGGCGCCATCGACGGCGCCTGGGTCCCCGAGCCGTGGGCGTCCCGGATGGTGCTCGAGGCCGGCGGGCGCGTGCTCGTCGACGAACGGGACCTCTGGGACGGCACGCCGGGCGGGGTGCCCGGACGGTTCCCCACCACGGTCCTGGCCGTGGGGCGCGGCTACGCGGCCCGGCACCCGGACACGGTCGCGGCCCTGCTCCAGGGGCACGTTGCGGCCGTGGACTGGCTGCGCCGTGCGCCAGCGGGGCGGGCGGAGGCGGTCCTCAACGCGGCCCTGCACCAGGCCGCCGGCGCGGAACTGCCCGGGCCCGTGATCGGCCGGTCGCTGCGCGGACTGGAGTTCACTGCGGACCCCCTCGCGGCGGCGTTCCCGCGGCTCCTCCGCGACGCTACCGCGGCCGGACTGACCCGCCCGGCGGACCTGCGCGGCCTGTTCGACCTGCGGGCCCTGAACCGGATCCTGGGCGGCACCCCCAGGTTTGTCCCGGCGGCCACCGCCGGGCTGGGGCCGGCATGAGCCCGGGAAGGGACGCGGGCGTGTTGCTGGAGGGGGTGGGCAAGCGCTTCGGAGGGGGCCCGCCCGTGCTCGACGGCGTCACCGCGGCGATCGCGCCGGGCGAGTTCGTGGCCCTGCTCGGGGCGTCGGGTTGCGGCAAGTCCACCCTGCTGAACATCATCGCCCGCCTCGAGCGCCCCACCTCGGGCGCCCTGGAGGTCCCCGCCGACGGGGCGGCCTTCATGTTCCAGGAGGCGGCCCTCTACCCGTGGCTCACGGCCCGCGCCAACGTCGAGCTGGCGTTGCGGCTGCGGGGCGCCGGCCGCCTCGAACGGCGCGCCCGGGCCACCGAACTGCTCGAGCTCGTCCGGCTCGGCGGGGCGGGGGAGAAGCGCCCCCACGAGCTCTCCGGCGGCATGCGCCAGCGGGTCGCGCTGGCCCGGGCCCTGGCCCAGGACCGCCCCCTGCTGCTGATGGACGAGCCGTTCGCCGCGCTCGACGCCATCACCCGCGACCTGCTGCACGAGGAGCTGGAACGCATCTGGCGCGAGACCGGCCGCACGGTCGTCTTCGTCACCCACAACGTCCAGGAGGCCGTCCGGCTCGGCCAGCGCGTGCTCCTGCTCTCCTCGAGGCCGGGCCGCGTCGTCCACGAGTGGGCCGTGCCCGACCTGGCCCGCACCGACCCGGCCGCCGCCGCAGGCCTGGCCGCCGACATCACCACCCGACTCAGGCAGGAGATCCGCCGCCATGGCACCTAACGCCACCGGAACCGAGGCACCGCCCCGGCCGACCCCGTCCGGCGCCTCCGCGCCGCGGCCCGCCGGGGCCCGCCCCGCCCCGCCGGACGACCTCCGCGCCCTCGGCGCCGGGCTGGACGCCCTCCAGGCAGGCCCCGCCCCGCGGTCCCGCGACTGGGACCGCGTCCTGCTGCCGGCCGCGGCCGTCGGGCTCCTGCTGTCGGCGTGGCACGCGGCCGCCGCGCTCGGCCCCGCGCGCCCGGACCTGTTCCCGGGCCCGCTGGACGTCCTGGCCGCCTCCGGCGCGCTGTGGCAGCAGGGGCTGCTCCAGGAGTCCGTGGCCACGTCGCTGCAGCGCGGGATCGCCGGCTTCGCGGTCGCGGCCGCGCTCGGGACGCCGCTGGGGCTGCTGCTCGGCCGGGTGCGCACGCTGCGCCGGGCCCTCGGCCCGCTCGTCTCGGGGCTGCAGGTCCTGCCCTCGGTCGCCTGGGTGCCCGCGGCCATCCTCTGGTTCGGCCTCACCGACGCGACCGCGTACTTCGTCGTCCTCCTGGGCGCCACGCCGTCGATCGCCAACGGGCTCGTGGCCGGCATCGACCAGATCCCGCCCCACCAGCTGCGGATGGGCCGGGTCCTGGGCGCCTCCCGCGTGCAGACGGCCCTGCGGATCGTGCTGCCCGCCGCCCTGCCCGGCTATGTGGCCGGGCTCCGGCAGGGCTGGGCGTTCTCGTGGCGGTCCCTGATGGCCGCGGAGATCATCGCCGTCGGCGGCACCATGGGCTTCGGCCTCGGGTCCCTCCTCGACCAGGGCCGCAGCCTCTCGGACCTCGCCGTGGTGGTCTCCGCCGTGCTGGTCATCCTCGCCGTCGGCATCCTCGTCGAGCTGGCGGCGTTCGGTCCCGCCGAGCGCGGGCTGCTGCGGCGCCGCGGACTGGCCGGAGGGGATGCGCCGTGAACGCCGGAACCGCCTTCCCCGTGTCCCTCCGGCTGCTGGGCAAGCCGGTGCTCGTCGTCGGCGGCGGCGCGGTCTCCGGGCGCAGGGCCCGGGCCCTGCTCGACGCCGGGGCGGACGTCACGCTGGTGGCCCCCGAGGCCGGCCCGGAGGTCCGCAGGCTCGCCGCGGAGGGCCTGGTCCGCTGGGTCCGCCGCGGCTACCGGACGGCGGACCTCGAGGGGGCGTGGCTCGTGCACACGGCCACCGGCGACCCCGCCGTCGACTCCCGCGTGGCCGCGGAGGCGGCGGACCGGCGGCTCTGGTGCGTCGACGCCGCCGACGCAGCCGCGTCGAGCGCCTGGGTGCCGGCGACCGGACACGCCGACGACGTCGCCGTCGCCGTCAACGCCGGCGGAGACCCCCGGCGCGCCGCGGCGCTGCGCGACGCGATCGTGGAGGAGCTGCTCACCGGGCGGCTGCCGCTGCGGCGCCACCGGCGGCGGCCGGCGGCCGCCGGACGCGTCGCCCTCGTCGGCGGGGGGCCCGGGGCCGAGGGCCTCATCACCACCCGGGGGCGCCAGCTGCTGGCGGAGGCCGACGTCGTGGTCGCCGACCGGCTCGGCCCCCGCGGCCTGCTGGAGGGGCTCGACGCCGGCGTGCGCGTCGTCGAGGTCGGCAAGGCCCCGGGCCGGCACCTCGCCGACCAGGCCGAGATCAACCGGATCCTGGTCCGGGAGGCCCAGGCCGGGAACCTCGTGGTCCGGCTCAAGGGCGGAGACCCGTTCGTCCTCGGCCGCGGCGGCGAGGAGGCGCTGCATTGCCGTGCCCACGGCGTGGACGTGGAGGTGGTTCCGGGAGTGACCAGCGCGGTCTCCGTGCCGGCCGCGGCGGGCATCCCTGTCACCCACCGCGGCCTGGCCGCCGGCTTCACCGTGGCCACGGGCCACGAGGAGCTTGCGGCCCTGCCCGCCCGGCCGGACCACACGCTGGTCCTGCTGATGGGCGTGCGTCGCCTCGCTGAAACCACGGCCCTGCTGCGCGGGCGCGGGCTCGACCCCGCGACCCCGGCCGCCGTCATCGAGCGCGGCTGGACCCCCACCCAGCGCGTCACCATCGGCACGCTGGCCTCGATCGCAGCCCAGGCGCAGCGCGTCGGCGTCGCCAACCCGGCCGTCATCGTCGTCGGCGACGTCGTCCGCCTCAGCCCGTACGCGGCCGCGACCCCGGAGGCCGCCGCCGCGGAACACCCGGCGGCGGCCGCCGCCACCCCGTCATGAACCAACCGAAGGAGCACCCCATGAGCACCACCCCAGCACCGGGCCACCGGTTCGCCGAGCGCCCCCTGCGCGTCGCCGTCGTCGGCGCGGGCCCGGCGGGCGTCTACGCGGCCGACATCCTGACGAAGGCCGAGCGCGACTTCGGGGTCTCGATCGACCTCTTCGACCGCTACCCGGCCCCGTACGGGCTGATCCGCTACGGGGTCGCCCCGGACCACCCCCGGATCAAGGGCATCGTCAACGCCCTGCACAAGGTCCTGGACCGCGGCGACATCCGCTTCTTCGGCAACGTGGACTACGGCACGGACCTGTCACTGGCCGACCTGCGCCACCACTACGACGCGGTGGTTTTCGCGACCGGCGCGCTGCGGGACGCCGACCTGAACATCCCGGGCGTCGAGCTGGAGGGCTCCTTCGGGGCCGCGGACTTCGTGTCCTGGTACGACGGGCACCCGGACGTGCCGCGCGAGTGGCCGCTGGAGGCCAAGGACGTCGCGGTCATCGGCAACGGCAACGTGGCCCTGGACGTGGCCCGGGTGCTGTCCAAGCACGCCGACGACCTGCTCTCCACGGAGATCCCGGAGAACGTGTACGCGGGGCTGAAGGCCTCGCCGGTGACGGACGTGCACGTCTTCGGCCGCCGCGGGCCGGCCCAGGTGAAGTTCACGCCCCTGGAGCTGCGCGAGCTCAGCCACAGCCGGGACGTGGACATCGTCCTGTACCCGGAGGACTTCGAGTTCGACGAGGCCTCCGACGCGGCGATCAAGTCCAACAACCAGGTCAAGACCATGGTCGGGACCCTGACCAATTGGCTCGTGGAGCAGGAGGAGCGCCCGGAGGGGACTGGTGCCTCCCGGCGCCTGCACCTGCACTTCCTGCACTCCCCGGTCGAGGTCCTGGGCGAGGACGGGAAGGTGGCGGGCATGCGCTTCGAGCGCCAGGAGCTCGACGGCACCGGCACCGTGCGCGGCACCGGCGAGATGGTGGACTACCCGGTCCAGGCCGTCTACCGGGCGATCGGCTACTTCGGCTCCGCGGTCGACGGCGTCGGGTACGACGGGCGCACCGGGACCATCCCGAACGACGGCGGCCGCGTCCTCGGACCGGACGGTGAACCGGTGCCGGGGCTGTACGCGACCGGGTGGATCAAGCGCGGCCCCGTGGGCCTGATCGGCCACACCAAGGGCGACGCCCTCGAGACCATCTCGCACCTGCTCGACGACCTCGGGCAGGTGCCGACCGCGGCCGACCCGGACCCCGCGTCCGTGCCCGGGCTCCTCGAATCCCGCGGCACCGCGTACACCACGTGGCAGGGCTGGCTGGCCCTGGACGCGCACGAGCGGGCCCTCGGCGAGGCCGCCGGGACCGTGCAGACCCCCGCGGGCGGGACCACGCGCGAGCGCGTGAAGGTCGTTTCCCGGGACGAGATGGTCGCCGTCTCCCGGGACGCCGAGCCGGTCTCCTCCGGCGCGTAGCCGGCCGGGTCCCGGCGCCGGCCCGTCCCGGTGCGCCGGCGCCGGGCACGCCCGGGCACCCGGATCAGCTAGACTGGGAAACACCAGCGAGGACCCGGCCATCACCGGCGAGCTTCCGGAAGAAAGGCCCCTGCGGGGCCCGGTAGAACCGGACGGGTAAGCCCGTCACAGCAGTCACAAGCGGCCGCGCCCCGCCGAGGGCGCGCGCAAGCGGGGTGGTACCGCGGACCCCGGCGTCCCACGCGCCGGTCTGTCCGTCCCCGCATCGAGGACCACAGGCCCGCACGGGCCGCGAACCGATGCCAGGACTGCCGCCGATGACGATGTACCCCAAGGCCTCCACCGATCCGGACGGGACGACCCCCGCCAGCCCGCGCTTCCCGGAGATCGAGGAGCGCATCCTCAAGTACTGGGACGCCGACGGGACGTTCCAGGCCTCGATCGACGCCCGCGACGCGGGGGAGAGCGAGTTCGTCTTCTACGACGGGCCCCCCTTCGCCAACGGCCTGCCCCACTACGGGCACCTGCTCACGGGCTACGTCAAGGACCTCGTCGCCCGCTACCAGACCCAGCGTGGCCACCGCGTCGAGCGCCGGTTCGGTTGGGACACGCACGGGCTCCCCGCCGAGCTCGAGGCGATGAAGCAGCTCGGCATGTCGGACAAGCAGCAGATCGAGGCCATGGGCATCGACCGCTTCAACGACGCCTGCCGCGAGTCCGTGCTCCGCTACACGCGCGAGTGGGAGGAGTACGTCAACCGACAGGCCCGCTGGGTGGACTTCGAGAACGACTACAAGACGCTGAACGTCGAGTACATGGAGTCCGTGATCTGGGCGTTCAAGCAGCTGCACGAGAAGGGCCTGACCTACCAGGGCTTCCGCGTGCTGCCGTACTGCTGGCGCGACGAGACCCCGCTGTCCAACCACGAGCTGCGCATGGACGACGACGTCTACAAGGACGTGCAGGACCAGACCGTGACGGTCACGTTCCCGCTCCTCGCCGGCGATTCCGACGTCTCCCGGGCCCTCGCGGGAGTCCAGGCGCTCGCGTGGACGACCACGCCCTGGACGCTGCCGACCAACGCCGCCCTGGCGGTCGGCCCCGACGTCGAGTACGCCGTCGTCCCTGCGGGCCCGAACGGCATCAAGGCCTCGGGGGCCGCCGGCCGCTTCCTGCTGGCCCAGGACCTCCTCGGCTCCTACGCCAAGGACCTGGGCTACGACGACGCGGCCGCGGCGGCCGGCGCGGTCGAGGCGACCTACCGCGGCACCGAACTGGCCGGCATCGCCTACGAGCCGCTCTGGGACACGTTCGCGGACCCGGAGAAGTACGGCAACCAGAACGCGTGGCGGATCCTCGTGGCCGACTACGTGACGACCACCGACGGCACGGGCGTCGTCCACCAGGCGCCGGCCTACGGCGAGGACGACCAGGCCGTCTGCGAGGCGCACGGGATCCCCGTGGTCCTCTCCGTCGACGAGGGCGCCCGGTTCCTGGACGTCTTCCGCGGCGGTCCCCTGGACGCGATCGCGGGCGTGCAGGTCTTCGACGCGAACAAGACCATCACGAACGTCCTGAAGGAGGCCGGACGGCTCGTCAAGCAGGCCAGCTACGTCCACTCCTACCCGCACTGCTGGCGCTGCCGCACGCCCCTGATCTACCGGGCGATCTCCTCCTGGTACGTCGAGGTCACCAAGGTCAAGGACCGGATGCTGGAGCTGAACCAGGAGATCAACTGGATCCCCGGCAACGTCAAGGACGGCCAGTTCGGCAAGTGGCTGGCCAACGCGCGGGACTGGTCCATCAGCCGCAACCGCTACTGGGGCTCGCCGATCCCCGTGTGGGAGTCCGACGACCCGAACCACCCCCGCCGGGAGGTCTACGGCTCGCTCGCGGAGCTGGAGGAGGCCTTCGGGACCCTGCCGCGCAACCACGACGGCGAGGTCGACCTGCACCGTCCGTTCATCGACGGCCTCGTGCGCCCCAACCCGGACGACCCGACCGGCCGGTCGATGATGCGCCGCGTCGAGGACGTCCTCGACGTCTGGTTCGACTCCGGGTCCATGCCCTACGCGCAGGTGCACTACCCGATGGAGAACAAGGACTGGTTCGACTCCCACAACCCGGCGGACTTCATCGTCGAGTACATCGGGCAGACCCGCGGCTGGTTCTACACCATGCACGTCCTGGCCACGGCCCTGTTCGACCGCCCCGCGTTCACGAACGTGATCAGCCACGGGATCGTCCTCGGCTCGGACGGGCAGAAGATGTCCAAGTCGCTGCGCAACTACCCGGACGTCAACGAGGTCCTGGACCGCGACGGATCCGACGCCATGCGTTGGTTCCTCATGTCCAGCCCGATCCTGCGCGGCGGAAACCTGGTGGTCACGGAGCAGGGGATCCGCGAGGGCGTCCGCCAGGTCCTGTTGCCGCTGTGGAACGTCTGGCACTTCTTCAGCCTGTACACCAACGCCGCCCGCGGCGGCGACGGCTACGAGGCCTCGGTGCGCCACGAGGCCTCCGACCCGCTGGACCGCTACATCCTCGCCGCCACGGGCGACCTCGTCCGCGAGGCCACGGCGGCGTTCGACGCGTACGACGTCTCGGGCGCCTGCGAGGCCGTCCGCCGGTACATGGACACGCTGACCAACTGGTACGTGCGCCGGTCCCGGCAGCGCTTCTTCGACGAGGACACCGAGGCCTTCGACGTGCTCTACACGTGCCTCGAGACCGTCGCCCGCGTGGCCGCCCCGCTGCTGCCGCTCGCCACCGAGGAGATCTGGCGCGGGCTGACCGGCGGGCGCTCCGTGCACCTGACGGACTGGCCCGACGCCGACGCGTTCCCGAAGGACGCCGCCCTGGTCGACCGCATGGAGCTGACCCGCACCGTGTGCTCCGTGGGCTCCTCGCTGCGCAAGGCCGCCAAGCTGCGCGTGCGCCTGCCCCTGGGCGGGCTGACCGTCGTGGCCGGCGGCGCGCGCGGCCTGGAGGGCACGTTCGGGGCCATGATCGCCGACGAGCTCAACCTGCGCGCGGTCACGCTGCTCGACGCCGCCGAGGCGGACGCATCCGAGTTCGGGATCAGCCAGCGGCTCGCGGTCAACGCCCGCGCGGCCGGCCCGCGCCTGGGCAAGGGGGTGCAGCAGGCCATCAAGGGCGCCAAGTCGGGGGACTGGTCCATCGGCGCCGACGGCACCGTCACGGCCGGCGGGCTCGCACTGCAGGAGCACGAGTACACCCTGGAGACCGTGGTCGCCGACTCCGCCGACGGCGCCCCGACGGCGGCGGCCGTCCTGCCGGGCGGCGGGTTCGTCGTCCTCGACACGGACGTCACGCCCGAGCTGGAGGCCGAGGGCACGGCGCGCGATATCGTGCGCATGGTGCAGCAGGCCCGCAAGGACGCCGATCTCGCCGTCGGCGACCGCATCCGCACGGTCGTCCGGGCGGATGCCGCCACCGTGGCGGCCCTGCGCGCCAACGCCGGGCTCCTCAAACGCGAGACCCTGAGCCTCGGGCTGGTCCTGGACGAACACTCCGGGCCGGTCGAGGTCGAGGTGGAGACGGTCGCCGCCGCGGAGACGGCCGGCCTGGGACAGGAGCCGCACGCATGAGCGCTCTCGACGGCTTCTCGGTCGCCAGCGTCTACGCGGAACTGCTGGCCCGCGCCCCCGAGAACAAGATCGAACCGAGAATGGGGCCCATGGTCCGGGCCATGGAGATGCTGGGCGAGCCCCAGCGCGCCGTCCCGGTCATCCACATCACCGGCACCAACGGCAAGACGTCGACGGCGCGCATGATCGAGTCGCTCCTGCTGGCGCACGGGCTGCGCACCGGCCGCTACACCAGCCCGCACCTGGCCAAGGTCACGGAGCGGATCAGCATCGACGGCGAGCCCGTCGCGGACGAGACGTTCGTGCGGATCTGGGACGAGATCCGCCCGTACGTGTCCATGGTGGATGCCGAGCTGGAGCAGCGCGGCGAGAACCGGCTCACCTACTTCGAGGCACTGACCGTCCTCGCGTTCGCCGTCTTCGCGGACGAGCCCGTCGACGTCGCCGTCATCGAGGTCGGCCTGGGCGGGATCACGGACGCGACGAACGTCGCCGACGGCACCGTCTCTGTCGTCACGCCGATCTCGCTGGACCACACCGACCTCCTCGGGGACACGGTGCGGGACATCGCCCTGGAGAAGGCGGGCATCATCAAGCCCCAGGGGTTCCTCGTCAGTTCCGCCCAGCCCGCCGACGCCGCCCAGGTCCTGCTGGAGGCGGCCCGCGAGCGGGACGCGGCCTTCCGGTTCGAGGGGGTCGAATACGGGCTCGAGGGGCGCACGCTGGCCGTCGGCGGACAGATGCTCGCCCTCCGTGGCCTCGCCGGGCGCTACGAGGACGTCCTGCTGCCCCTGCACGGGGCCCACCAGGCGCAGAACGCCTCCGTCGCGCTCGCCGCCGTCGAGGCGTTCATCGGCGGCGGGGAGAAGCCGCTGGAGATCGACCTCGTCCGCGAGGGCTTCGCCAACACCACGAGCCCCGGACGGCTGGAGGTCGTCCGGACGGCGCCGACCGTCGTCGTCGACGCCGCGCACAATCCCGACGGCGTCCGCGCCAGCGCGTCCGCGCTCAAGGAGACGTTCGGGTTCAGCCGCCTGGTGCTGGTGGTCGGGATCCTCTCCGAGAAGGACGCGCCGGCGATGCTGGCCGAGCTCGTCGAGCAGTACGGGGACCTGTGCGAGGACGTCTGCCTGACACAGTCCACGTCCCCGCGCGCCATCCCCGCGGCCGAGCTCGCCGGGCTCGCCGTCGACGCCGGCTTCCGCGAGGGCGACCTGTACGTGACGGAGAAGCCGGACGACGCGCTCGAGTGGGCGGTCGGCCGGGCCGAGGCAACCGAGGACTTCGGGGGAGGGATCCTCGTCACGGGCTCGATCACGCTCGTCGCCGAGGCCCGCACCCTGTTGGGGAAGTAGGCAGCGATGGCACGCATGACCAAGGCACAGCGCGAATGGCGCCCCGGGATGCGGAAGAAGCCCCGGTCCGTGCGGGTGATGTTCGGCTCGACCGTGCTGACGCTCGAGGCGTTCGTGGTCCTGTTCGCGACCATGGGCATCGCCGGCCTGTACGGCGACCGGATTCCCGTGCCCGCCACGGTCGCCGGCGGGCTCGTCCTCGCGGCACTGTGCATCGCCACGTGCGCCCTGCTCAAGCGGCCGCTCGGGCTGCGCATCGGCTGGGGCATCCAGCTAGTCCTCATCCTGCTCGGGTTCGTCGAACCGCTGATGTTCCTGGTCGGGGTGCTGTTCGCGGCCGCGTGGGCGTACGCGGTCGTCAAGGGCCGCTCGCTGGACCTGGAGAACGCCCGGCGCGAGCGCGAGCAGCTCGAGTGGGAGCGCACCCACCCCCGCACGGACGGCGGCGGTGACGGCGGGCAGGCCCCGCCCGCGGGCGCCGTTTAGGATCGAAGCGACAACCCCGAACCGTAAGGAGCACACCCGTGTCCACCGAACGCACCCTGGTCCTCGTCAAGCCGGACGGCGTGCAGCGCGGCCTGACCGGCCAGATCCTGGCCCGCGTTGAGGCCAAGGGCTACCGCCTGGCCCGGCTGCAGCACGTCCAGGCTACCCGCGCCCAGCTGGAGCGCCACTACGAGGAGCACGTGGGCAAGCCGTTCTACGAGCCGCTCGTGGAGTTCATGCTCTCGGGCCCGGTCGTGGCCGCCGTCTTCGAGGGCGAGCGGGCCATCGAGGGCTTCCGCTCCCTCGCCGGCGCGACCGACCCCACCTCCGCGGCGCCCGGCACGATCCGCGGCGATTTCGGCCGCGACTGGGGGCTGAAGGTCCAGCAGAACCTCGTCCACGGCTCGGACTCCCCGGAATCCGCCGAGCGCGAGATCGGCATCTGGTTCGGCGCGTAGCCGTTTCCGCACGGCTGGCCGCACCGAAGGCCCGGCACCGGGGCTCCATGCCCCGGTGCCGGGCCTTCGCCGTCGTCCCGCCCGACGCGCGGGACCGGGACGCGGCTACCCGCCGAGGAACACGCCGATGAAGCGCAGGAAGACGGAGCCGGCGCACAGCACCAGCAGGAGCACGGCGACCACCCACGCCCACTCCGCGGCCAGACGGCGCAGGGCCGGCGGGGCCGGGATGACGCCGCGGACGATGTTGCGCGCGGTCGTGTAGACGAACAGGGGGATGACCATCGCCCAGACGACCATGCAGTACAGGCAAAGCGCGAAGATGTCGTAGACCGCCTGGGACCACAGCCACACGACGAAGCCGAACGCGAACGTGATCCCGGCCTGGAAGCCCCACCAGTACCAGCGGGGGAAGCGCGCGCCGGCGGCGAGGGATACGCCGATGGCGAAGACGACGGCGAAGCCCACGATGCCGATCAGCGGGTTGGGGAAGCCGAACACCCCCGCCTGCCAGGAGCGCATGACGGTCCCGCACGAGACCCAGGGGCTCAGGTCGCAGCTGGTGGTGTGTCCGGGATCCAGGTACAGCGCGATGCGCTCCAGGACGAGGACCCACGAGGCGGCGAACGACACCACGCCGGCCACCAGTGCGAGCCAGCCGAAGGCCCGGTCCGCCGCCCAGCGGGGTCCGCCCGCCCCGTCGGTCCCGGGATTGGCCAGGTGGTGGTGCTGCACGATCCCTCCTTCAGGGCCCGCGGCCCGGTCGCGTGGCTCGATTCTAGGCCCGTTCCGTGGCGGAGCGCCGGGCGTGTGAGAGAATGGACGCGGCCGAGCGGGGAACCACAGTCCCCGGTCGGCCCAGCGACAGGCTTCCCAGCCCGCTGGCGAAGGATCAGGACAGGTGGCGCCGTCGTAGGGCGCACCGCTGAAAACCGCCGGCGGCCGCCGCAACGGAAAGCGGCACGCGGGGACAGGCGCCGCTGGTTCCCCGGGACGGCTCGCACCCGCAAGACGGTGCTCCCCGGGGGATAGTGAACGGCTTCCGGGACGCGGAAGGCCCCGTGCCACGCGTTCCGTACAAGAATGTCCGGCGGGTCCTGCTGTGGGGGAACTCCCCGGGCAGGAATATGGCGCCAGATGGAACAGCACCACGACACGCAGGAACCCGCGGCGGACTCGGCGGAATCCGCCGCACCCCGGACGGACACCACGGCCCCGGCCGCCGCGGAGGCACAGGCCGCCCCGGCCGCCGACGCGGGCGACGCGGTCGCCCAGGCGGACACCGGGACGGGCCCGGATCCCGAGCGCCCCGCCCGCAAGCGCGCGACGCGCACCCGCAAGCCGAAGGCCGAGCCCGAGGCCGCCGTCGCCCCGGAGGCGGCGGAGGCCGCCGCGGCCCCCGCGCCCGAGCAGGCACAGGCGGGAGCGGACGGGGAGCCGGCCAAGCCCGTCCGGAAGCGCGCGACCCGCGCCCGCAAGCCCAAGGCCGAGCCCGAGGCTTCCACCGCCGTGGAGGCCGGCGCCGCCGGCGGGGCGCCCGCGCCGGCGGCGGGGGAGGCCGCCCCGGCCGAGGAGCCGGCCAAGCCCGTCCGGAAGCGCGCGACCCGCACCCGCAAGGCCGCGCCGGCCGCCGCCCAGGACGATGCCGCGGCTGAGGCGGGCACCGCGGGCCAGGACGCTGCGCCTTCCGCGGAGGCCACGCAGGCTGCGGCCGGTGCGCCGGAGCCGGCCGAGGCGACGACCCGGCGGCCACGCGGAACCGCCGCCGCCGAGCAGGGCACCGCGCAGGACGCGCCGGCCGCCCCCTCCGGCGCTGCCGCAGCGGAGGCCGAGGCCCCCGCTCCCGGTGCCGACCCCGACGCAGGGGACCCGGCGGCCGCGGACCCCTTCGCCGTGCCGCACGCGCCGGGAGGGCTGCTGTTCCACGCGCCCGACCTGGCCGCCGTCGTCGCCACCCGGTCCGCCGGGTCGGAGGACGAGGGCGACGCCGAGCCGGGGCAGGGCCGCGGCCGGTCGAGCCGCCGCTCCCGGTCGCGCTCGGGCTCCGCCGAGCCGGCCGCGGAGGCCGGAGACCAGGACGAGTCGGAGACCCCGGGCGAGGGCGGGGAGGTCAGCTCCCGCCGTCGCCGCCGCCGTCGGCGCGGGGAGGCCGACCTCGAGCTCAGCGGGGGACACGACGACGACCCGCCCAACACGGTGACGCGCGTGCGCGGCCCGCGGCAGGCTTCCGAGGCGCCGGCCTCCAACAAGGTCGCCAGCGTCAAGGGCTCGACGCGCCTGGAGGCCAAGCGCCAGCGGCGGCGCGAGTCCCGCGAGACCGGCCGCCGGCGGCACGTCATCACCGAGGCCGAGTTCCTCGCCCGGCGCGAATCCGTCGACCGCCAGATGGTGGTGCGGCAGCGCGACGACAGGATCCAGATCGGCGTGCTCGAGGACGGCGTCCTCGCCGAGCACTTCGTCTCCAAGACCCAGCAGGACTCCCTGATCGGCAACGTGTACGTCGGGCGCGTCCAGAACGTGCTGCCCTCCATGGAGGCGGCGTTCATCGATATCGGGCGCGGCCGCAACGCCGTCCTCTACGCCGGCGAGGTCAACTGGGACGTGGCCGGCCTGGACGGCCAGCCGCGCCGCATCGAGCACGCGCTCAAGTCCGGCGACTCGGTCCTGGTCCAGGTGACCAAGGACCCCGTCGGACACAAGGGCGCGCGCCTGACCAGCCAGATCTCGCTGCCCGGCCGCTACCTCGTGTACGTCCCCGGCGGATCCATGACCGGGATCTCCCGGAAGCTGCCCGACGTCGAGCGCAGCCGGCTGAAGAAGATCCTCAAGGACCACCTCCCGGAGAACGCCGGCGTCATCGTGCGCACGGCGGCGGAGGGGGCCAGCGAGCAGGAGCTGATGAACGACATCAACCGCCTGCGCGCCCAGTGGGAGACCATCGAGTCGAAGTCCAAGTCGACCAAGACGACCCCGCCCGAGCTGCTCTACGCGGAGCCGGACCTGACCATCAAGGTCGTGCGGGACGTCTTCAACGAGGACTTCTCCAAGCTGGTCGTCTCGGGCGAGCAGGCCTGGGACACCATCGAGGCCTACGTGACGTACGTGGCGCCGGACCTGCTCTCGCGCCTCGAGCAGTGGGAGGGCGAGGACGACATCTTCGCCGGCCACCGGATCGACGAGCAGATCCACAAGGCCCTGGACCGGAAGGTGTTCCTGCCCTCGGGCGGCTCGCTGGTGATCGACCGGACCGAGGCCATGACGGTCATCGACGTCAACACCGGCAAGTTCACCGGCAGCGGCGGCAACCTCGAGGAGACCGTCACCAAGAACAACCTGGAGGCCGCGGAGGAGATCGTGCGGCAGCTGCGGCTGCGGGACATCGGCGGGATCATCGTCATCGACTTCATCGACATGGTCCTGGAGTCGAACCGCGACCTGGTCCTGCGGCGGCTCGTCGAGTGCCTGGGGCGCGACCGCACCAAGCACCAGGTCGCCGAGGTGACCTCCCTCGGGCTGGTCCAGATGACGCGCAAGCGCATGGGCACCGGCCTGCTCGAGGTCTTCAGCGAGTCCTGCGAGCACTGCAGCGGGCGCGGCGTCATCACCCACGACGAGCCCGTCGAGCACCGGCGCGCCTTCACCTCGCAGGGCGAGCCGCAGGCCCCGAAGGGGGAGAAGACCAGCCGGGCCGAGCGGCGGCGCCGCAACCGCGCGGAGAAGGAGCCGCAGAAGCCGGCCGAGCAGCCGCGCCAGGACCCCGAGCAGGAGGCCAAGGCCAACGCGGCCCGGGCCGCGTTCGCGAACATCGCTGCCGCTGCCCATGCCGCCCACGAGCACGAGGACGCCCACTCCGAGCACGCCGGCCAGGGCGCAGGGGCGCCCGAGGCGACGGCCGCCGGGCGCACGGCGCCCGACGGCGGCGGGCGGGAGTCCCAGCCCGCGGCGGCCGGCGCGGCGGACGGCCAGGCCCAGGCCGTATCGCCCGAGCTCGACATCGCGGGGGAGCGGGTGCGGCTGCCCCGCTCCCGCCGCCGCCGGTCCTCGAGCAGCCCCGCCACCAGCCCCGAGCTGACCCTGGACAGCCTGAGCGCGGCCTTCGACGCCCAGGCCCCGGCGGAGGCCCCCCGCGGTTCCGAGCCGCAGCCGGCGGCGGGCGGGACGCCGCCCGCGGCTCCGGCGGCCACGGCCCGGCAGGAGGCGCGCCGGGAACCGGCGCCGGCCGCCGCCGTCGTCCCCGCGTCGCCCGCCGCAGGGTCCGCGGACGCCGGAACGGGGGAAACGCGCCGTGCGCGCCGCGCACGCGGCAACCGCGCCGCGAGCAGCCCCCAGGGCACCGCCGACGCCCCGATCGAACGCCGCGAGGCGCCGTCGGGGCAGCGCTCCGGCGAGGGCGCGACGCTCCGCGCCTCGCTCGCCGAGGCCGAGCCGGCCGCCGGCGCCGGGACCGCGGCCGACGGCGGGGCGCCCACCGTCCTCGGCGTCGGCGTGCCGGCGTCGGAACTCTAGGGCCGACCCCCTTGACGACGCGCCGGGGCAGCGGGTATTTGCCCCGGCGCAACGTCGTAGCGTAATCTAGATCTTCGGTGCGAACGCCAGCTATCCGTTTTTCGCTCGGCGTCACTGCACAGCGCAATCGCCGCCGCACGGCGCGTGGGCGGGCGCAGCACATGTTCCAAACGTCGAGAGAAGTGAGTTCCCAAGTGGTGTACGCGATTGTCCGCGCAGGCGGCCGCCAGGAAAAGGTTTCCGTCGGAGACCTCGTGACCCTTGACCGCGTTCCCGTGGCGACCGGCGGCACCATCGAGCTTCCGGCGCTGCTGCTGGTCGACGGCGAGAAGGTCACCTCGGACGCCTCCGACCTGTCCAAGGTCAAGGTCACGGCCGAGGTCGTCGAGAACCTCCGCGGTCCCAAGATCGTCATTCAGAAGTACAAGAACAAGACCGGCTACAAGAAGCGCCAGGGCTTCCGCTCCGCGCTGACCAAGGTCAAGGTCACCTCCATCGCCTAGGGCGACGGAAGCGACAAACCCGAATCGAAGGTAGGCACATACCATGGCACATAAGAAGGGCGCGAGCTCCACTCGCAACGGCCGCGACTCCAACGCGCAGTACCTGGGCGTGAAGCGCTTCGGCGGCCAGGTCGTCTCGGCCGGCGAGATCATCGTTCGCCAGCGCGGCACCCACTTCCACCCGGGCGCCAACGTCGGCCGCGGCAAGGACGACACCCTGTTCGCCCTGAGCGCCGGCGCTGTCGAGTTCGGCACGCGCCGCGGCCGCCGCGTCGTGAACATCGTGGCCGCCGACTAGCACGGCATCACCAGTGACATCCGCCGGGAGGGTGGGCCATACGGCCCACCCTCCCGGTGTTTCGGCACCGGCCGCCCGGCCCGTCCCGTCCCCACCCCCAGCACCAACAGGAGGCCGATAGTGGCAGCATTCGTGGACCGCGTGGTCCTCCACCTCGCGGGTGGCAACGGGGGGCACGGGTGCGTCTCCATCCACCGTGAGAAGTTCAAGCCACTCGGCGGGCCGGACGGCGGCAACGGCGGCGACGGCGGCGACGTCGTGCTCCGGGTGGACGAACAGACCACCACCCTGCTGTCGTACCACCACTCGCCGCACCGGCATGCCGGCAACGGCCAGCCCGGCATGGGCGGCCTGCGCCACGGCCGCAACGGCGAGCCCCTGGTGCTCCCGGTCCCCGAGGGGACCGTGGTCAAGGACCGCGACGGGAACATCCTCGCCGACCTGGTCGGCGCGGGGACCGAGTACGTGGCCGCCGCGGGCGGACAGGGCGGCCTCGGCAACGCGGCCCTCTCGTCGCAGAAGCGCAAGGCCCCGGGCTTCGCCCTGCTGGGGATCCCCGGCCGGGAGCGCGACGTCGTCCTCGAGCTGAAGACCGTGGCGGACATCGCCCTCGTCGGCTACCCGTCCGCGGGCAAGTCGTCGCTGATCGCCGCGCTGTCCGCGGCGCGACCCAAGATCGCCGACTACCCGTTCACGACCCTGGTGCCGAACCTGGGCGTCGTGCAGGCGGGGGAGACGCGCTTCACCGTCGCGGACGTGCCCGGCCTCATCCCGGGGGCGAGCGAGGGCCGCGGTCTCGGGCTGGAGTTCCTGCGGCACGTCGAGCGCTGCGCCGCCCTGGTCCACGTCCTGGACTGCGCCTCCCTGGAGTCGGACCGCGACCCCATCTCGGACCTCGAGACCATCGAGGCCGAGCTGGCCGCCTACGCCACGGACGCGTCGTTCGCCGGCGCGGACGGCACCGTCCTGCCCCTGAACGAGCGCCCCCGTCTGGTCGCCCTGAACAAGACCGACATGCCCGACGGCGCCGAGATGGCCGAGTTCGTCCGCGGCGAGCTCGAGTCCCGGGGCTACCGCGTCTTCGAGGTCTCGGCACTGGCCCGCACCGGGCTGCGCGAATTGTCCTTCGCCATGGCCGAGCTCGTCGCGGAGGCGCGCGCCCGCCGCGAGGCCCACCCCGTGCGCGCCAAGGTCGAGGTCCTGCGGCCGCGCGCCGTCAACGAGCGCGGCTTCACGATCAAGCGCGAGGAGCGCGGGCTCGAGCCGCTGTTCCGGGTCCGCGGCGAGAAGCCCGAGCGCTGGGTGCAGCAGACCGACTTCGCCAACGACGAGGCCGTCGGGTACCTCGCCGACCGGCTCATGAAGCTCGGCGTGGAGGACGCGCTCTTCAAGGCCGGGGCGAAGCCGCGGGACGCCGTCGTCATCGGCGCGGACGACGACGGCGTCGTCTTCGACTGGGAGCCGACGCTCGCCGCCGGCGCGGAGCTGCTCGCCGGCCCGCGCGGGACGGACCTGCGCCTCGACGACGCCGAGCGGCCGACGCGCGCCCAGAAGAAGCAGGAGCACCAGGAGCGCAAGGACGCCAAGGCGGCGGCCCGCGCCGAGCTCGAGGCCGAGCGCAAGGCCGGCATCTGGACCGAGTCCGTGAACTACCGGCACCGGAAGCCGGGGGGCGGCGAGTAGGGATGCGGCAGAACCGGCGGCCGTCGGCCGTCTCCGAACGCACCGACCTGCCCCGGGCCACCCGGGTGGTCGTCAAGGTTGGATCGTCGTCGCTGACCACGGTCGGCGGGGGGATCTCCGTGCCCGCCCTGGCGGAGCTCGTCGACCGGCTCTCGGCCGTCCGGAACGCGGGCACCGAACTGGTGCTCGTCTCCTCCGGAGCGATCGCCGCGGGGCTCGCCCCGCTGGGGCTGGCCCGCAGGCCCCGCGACCTGGCCACGCAGCAGGCCGCCGCCGGCGTCGGGCAGGGCCTGCTCATGGCGCGGTACACCCAGGCCTTCGCGGCCCACGGCATCACGGTCGCGCAGGTGCTGCTGACCGCCGACGACCTGATCCGGCGCCAGCAGTACGCCAACGCATTCCGGGCGCTGAACCGGCTCCTGGCCCTCGGGGTCGTGCCGGTCGTGAACGAGAACGACACCGTGGCCACCCACGAGATCCGCTTCGGGGACAACGACCGGCTCGCCGCCCTGGTGGCTCACCTGGTCAAGGCGGACGCCCTCGTGCTCCTGTCCGACGTCGACGCGCTCTACGACGGGCCGCCGACCCGGGGCGCCCAGCGCATCCCCCGCGTCGACGGGCCCGCCGACCTGGAGGGCGTCGACATCGGCTCCACAGGGAAGGCCGGCGTGGGCACCGGCGGCATGGCCACCAAGGTCCAGGCCGCCGGCATGGCCGCGGAACAGGGCATCCCCGCGCTCGTGACGTCCACCGCCAATGCCGGCGCGGCGTTGGCCGGGGAGAACGTCGGCACCTGGTTCGCGGCCCGGGGCGTCCGCCGCTCGGCCCGCCACCTGTGGCTCGCCCACCTCGCGAGCACGCAGGGGCGCCTCGTCCTGGACGACGGCGCGGTCGCCGCCGTGGCTTCCGGGTCCCGGTCACTGCTGCCCGCGGGCATCACCTCGGTCGAAGGGGACTTCGAGGCCGGCGACGCCGTCGAACTCTCCTCCCTGGACGGGGCGACCGTCGCGCGCGGGCTCGTGAACTACTCGGCCGCCGAGCTGCCGGAGATGCTCGGCCGCTCCACGCGCGAGCTCGCCCGCTCGCTAGGCTCCCACTACGAGCGCGAGGTGGTCCACGTCGACGACCTCGTCGTCGTCGGCCAGGACGCCCGCGCCGGAAGGCGCGGCTCCGCCGACTAGAATGGACGCATGACGCAGTACACCGATGCCGCCCCCCAGCCCCCCGCGACCGACGCCGCCACGGCGCCGCACGTCCCGCAGGAGGCCGTGGACGGCGTGTCGGCCATGGCCGGGCGGGCCCGGGAGGCCGCCCGCGTCCTCGCCGGGGCGACGCGCGACGCGAAGGACCGCGCGCTCGCCGCCATCGCGGGCGCCCTGGACGCCGATCGGGCCAAGATCCTGTCCGCCAACGGCCGCGACCTCGAGCGGGGCCGCGCCGGCGGCACCTCGGAGGCCCTCCTGGACCGCCTCGCCCTGGACGACGCGCGGATCGACGGGCTGATCACGGCCCTGCACGAGCTGGGCGGGCTGCCGGACCCCGTCGGTGGCGTCGAGCGCGGGCAGACCCTGCCCAACGGACTGCGCCTGCGCCAGGTCCACGTGCCCCTGGGCGTGGTCGGCGCCATCTACGAGGCCCGCCCCAACGTCACGGTCGACATCGCCGGCCTCTCCATCAAGAGCGGCAACGCCGTCCTGCTCCGCGGCGGGTCCGCGGCCGAGCACACCAACGCCGAGCTCGTGGCCACCATCCGCGCGGCCCTGGCCGAGGCGGGCCTGCCCGCCGACGCCGTCCAGAGCGTCGACGCGTACGGCCGCGACGGGGCCAACGCCCTCATGGCGGCCCGCGGCCAGGTCGACGTGCTGATTCCGCGCGGCGGCCGGTCCCTCATCCAGTCCGTCGTCACGAACGCGCGCGTGCCCGTCATCGAGACCGGCGAGGGCAACGTGCACATCTACGTCGACGAGTCGGCTGACCCGCAGGCCGCCGTCGACATCCTCCTCAACGCCAAGACGCAGCGCCCCTCGGTCTGCAACACGGTCGAGACGGTGCTGCTCCACCCCAAGGCCCAGGCGGCGCCCGCCGTCCTGGCCGCGCTCGCGCAGTCGGGCGTCACGCTGCACGCCGACGCCCGCGCCGCCGAGATTGCCGGGGAGACGCCGACCGTGCCGGCCACCGCGGAGGACTGGGAGACCGAGTATCTGTCCCTGGACATCGCCGTCGCCGTGGTCGACGGCCTCGACGCGGCGATCGAGCACATCCGCCGCTACTCCAGCGGGCACACGGAGGCGATCCTGACCAACAGCCTCGCCAACGCCGAGCGGTTCACCGCGGAGGTCGACTCCGCCGCCGTCATCGTCAACGCGTCCACCCGCTTCACGGACGGGGGACAGCTGGGGCTTGGGGCCGAAGTCGGGATCTCGACGCAGAAGATGCACGCCCGCGGCCCGATGGGCCTGCGCGAGCTGACGACCACCAAGTGGATCGTGCAGGGCGACGGGCACGTGCGTTCGTAGCCCGCGCACCGCGCTGGGTACGATAGGTACGACTACCGAGACCGCGCCGCCCGGGGAGCCCCTGGACCGCCGGCGCACCGAGACCAAGGAGAACCATGACGAACGCGTTTGCACTGGTGCTGGCCAGCGCCGCCGAGGCAGAGGCCGAGGGCGCCGGGACTGCGGCCCTTCTGGTGGGCGGCGGCATCATGGCGGCGTTCCTGGTGATGCTGTTCATCACCGTGTCCTTCACGAACGTCGGCCGCCGCCACGAGGCGCACGCCGAGGTCGCCGACCAGCACCGCCAGCACCCCAACAAGCACGGCCATCACTAGCCTGCCTGTCGCGGAACGGTCCGAGCGGCCGTTCCGCCTGGGGGTCATGGGCGGCACCTTCGACCCGATCCACCACGGCCACCTGGTCGCGGCCAGCGAGGTCGCGTCCAAGTTCGACCTGGACGAGGTCGTGTTCGTGCCCACCGGCCGGCCGTGGCAGAAGACCCACCGCCGGGTGTCGCACACCGAGGACCGGTACCTGATGACGGTCGTCGCCACGGCGGCGAATCCACGGTTCACCGTCAGCCGGGTCGACATCGACCGGCCCGGGCCGACGTACACGATCGACACCCTGCGGGACCTGCGCCGGCTGCGGCCGAACGCGGAGCTGTTCTTCATTACGGGCGCCGACGCCCTGGAGCAGATCATGTCCTGGAAGGACATCGACGAGTTGTGGTCCCTGGCCCACTTCGTTGGGGTCACGCGCCCGGGCCACGAGCTGCCGGACCTGGGACGGCAGGACGTGAGCCTGTTGGAGGTGCCCGCGATGGCGATATCCTCCACGGACTGCCGCGACCGCGTCCGCGCCCATGAGCCGGTTTGGTACCTCGTGCCGGACGGCGTCGTGCAGTACATCGCCAAGTACAAGTTGTATCGGGACGACGGCGGCCCTGAGGGGCCGTAGCCGGGAAGGACACGATGACCGAGGAGCAGAGGCGGCCGCTGACGCGCCGCGAACTGCGTGCCCAGCGCGAGGCCGAGCAGTCGCATGCCGGCGAGGGCCCGCCGGCACCCGGTGTCGATCCCACCGGCGCCAGCCTGGACGCCGCGGATGGCCCGTCCGCAGCCGGTGCCGGTCCGGATGACGCCGGAGAGGGCCGGCCCGTGCCCGGTGTCGATCCCGCCAACGCCAGCCCGGGCGCCGGCGAGGGCCCGTCGGCAGCCGGTGCCGATCCCGCCGGCACCCGACCGGACGCCGGGGACGGAACCGCCCGTCCCGAGCGTTCCTCGCTGCAGCGGGCCCGGGACCGCCAGGCGCTGCGGCTTCAGCGCGAGCTCGGGGAGGCGGCGGGGCCGCCGTCGCCCGCGGCCGAGGAGGCGCCACTGACCCGGAGACAGCTGCGCCAGCGGGCGGTGGCGGCGAAGGAGGGGCAACAGCCCTCCGGCCCGACCGCCGGCGGCACGGCCGCCGACGCGGCCGAGAGCCCCTCGGAGGCCATTTCCGTCGAGGAGGCGCTCGCGCAGCGCCAGGCCGCCGCGGGCGAGGCCGACCCGGACGCCCTGCTCGCCGACGACACGGGGCTGATCAACCTCGAGACGCTGGCCAGGCAGCGCGAGCACGCCGCCCGGGCTGCGGTCATCAACCGCCGGATTGCCGAGCGCAAGCGCCTCGAGCAAGCCAACACCCAGCGCGCCCAGCAGCTGCGGTCGGACCCGTTCACCGGGGCCATGCACCGCATCAGCGAGCAGCAGGCCGAGCGGGACCTGGCCAACACCGGGGTCAAGGGCCCGCCCACGACCGGCTTCACCGTCGAGTTGCCGCCGCGGAAAACCCTGGCCGCGCCTGCCGCGGGCGGGCGCATCCGGGGCCAGGACGAGGAGAACGGGGCGGACCCGGTCAGCGCCCGGGCCGCCCAGGGCCTCGACCCGCTGGACTACCTCACGGCGGGGGCGCGGCGGGCACGGCTCGTGACCGCCGCCGTCGTCGCCGCCCTCGCCCTCGGCGGGATCGCCTTCATCGGCGGACTCGTCATGATCCTCACCGCGCCCTAGCCGCGGACCGACTTCCCACCAAGCAAGGAGCACCAGTGGCCGCCATCGAGCAATCCCTGGACATCATCCGCACCGCCGCGACGGCCGCCGCCGACAAGCTGGCCGAGAACATCGTGGCGATCGACGTCAGCGAGCGGCTCGGCATCACCGACGCGTTCCTGATCGCGTCCGCGTCGAGCGAGCGCCAGGTCAACGCCATCGTCGACGGCATCGAGGAGGCCGTGTCCAAGAAGCACGGCTCGACGCCGGTCCGCCGCGAGGGCCGGGGCGAGGGCCGCTGGGTGCTGCTGGACTACGTCGACGTCGTCGTCCACGTCCAGCACGCCGAGGACCGCGTCTTCTACGCCTTGGACCGCCTGTGGAGCGACTGCCCGCAGATCGACCTGCCCGGCATCGAGGGCGCGTCCGGCGCCGAGGACCAGGCCGCCACGGGGTAGGTGGCGGCCCGGGGGGCCGATTTGCGCGCCCGCTCGGGCGGCCCGTATGATGGACGAGTTGTCCACGGGGAACCGGGGGCGGCACCCTTTTCGGGGGTATGGCGCAGTTGGTAGCGCGTCTGCATGGCATGCAGAAGGTCAGGGGTTCGAATCCCCTTACCTCCACGACAACGGAAGAACACTGGACAGGCCCCGCGCGATGGCGCGGGGCCTGTCCGCGTGTGGGGGGGAGGGGCGGCGCGGAGCGCGCACCGGCCACGCGGCGGCGGCCTGCGCGGCGGGCGGAGCGCACCGGGGCGACACGCCGAGCCGGGCGCGACACGCACCCATTTCGATCTGTGCATCCGCCCTCCACAGCTTGTGGACCGGGAGCCGTGAAGCGCGCGATTCCGGGGCAGAAAGTGGCCCTTTTCTCCACAGGGCATGTGGACTCGGGGCCCGGGGAATGACATACTTGTAAGACAACATCTTGGGGTTCCCGTCGGGGGCCCACACAACATGTAGTATCGATTCCGTTGGAGGCCCCCAGGGCCCCGGCCGGGGAAGACCGGCCGGCGGACCGGCTGCGGCGAAGGCGCCGGAGCGGCCGGCCTCCGACCGGAAGACCACAAACCACACCCACCAGACTGCATGAGGGGAGCACTGACATGACCGTCACTGTGTACACGAAGCCCGCCTGCGTTCAGTGCAACGCCACCTACCGCGCACTGGACAAGAAGGGCATCGCCTACCAGAGCGTCGACATCTCCCAGGACCCCGAGGCCCTCGAGCGCGTGCGCGCCCTGGGCTACATGCAGGCCCCGGTCGTCATCACCGACGCCGACCACTGGTCGGGCTTCCGCCCGGACAAGATCGCCGGGCTGGAGGCCGCGGCCTCGTCCGTCGCCTAGGGGACCGGCCCACCCACGAACCCCACGGAGGCGATCAGATGCCCTCCACCCACGCGGTGGCGCCGCGCAACGGCTTCGGCACGGAGCCTGAACGCACAACGCGCAGCCGGCTCGTCTACTTTTCGTCCGCGTCGGGCTACACGCACCGCTTCGTCGAGAAGCTGGGCGTGGACGCCGCCCGCGTCCCCCTCTACCCGCGCGAACCGGCCCTCGTGGCCACGAGGCCGTTCGTCCTCCTGTTGCCCACCTACGGCGGGGAGGACGGGCGGCATTCCATCCCCCCGCAGGTCATGCGGTTCCTCAACGACGCGCGCAACCGGGCGCTGCTGCGCGGCGTGATCGGCGCGGGGAACACCAACTTCGGCACCGCCTACTGCCTGGCGGCCCGGAAGATCGCGGCCAAGTGCGACGTGCCGCTGCTGTATCGATTTGAACTCATGGGCACGCAGGAAGACGTGTCCAACGTGAAGCGAGGATTGGAAGAGTTTTGGACACAACAGTCTCAGAGCCGGCCGTGAAGCAGGACGGCAAGGAGCTCCCCGCCGCCTGGCAGGGCCTGGGCTACCACGAGCTCAACGCGATGCTGAACCTGTACGGGCCCGACGGCAAGATCCAGTTCGACGCCGACCGTGCCGCGGCCCGCCAGTACTTCCTGCAGCACGTCAACAACAACACCGTGTTCTTCCACGACCTCGACGAGAAGCTCGAGTACCTGGTCAAGAACGACTACTACGAGCGGGAGACGCTCGACCAGTACACGATGAACTTCATCCGCGACCTGTTCAAGCAGGCCTACGCGCAGAAGTTCCGCTTCGAGACGTTCCTCGGCGCGTTCAAGTTCTACACCTCCTACACGCTCAAGACCTTCGACGGGAAGCGGTTCCTGGAGCGCTACGAGGACCGCGTCTGCATGGTTGCCCTGCACCTCGCCCGGGGCGACGAGGAGCTCGCCAGCCGGCTCGTGGACGAGATCATCGGCGGCCGCTTCCAGCCGGCCACGCCGACGTTCCTCAACGCCGGCAAGAAGCAGCGCGGCGAGCTCGTCTCCTGCTTCCTGCTGCGCATCGAGGACAACATGGAGTCGATCGCCCGCGGCATCAACTCCGCGCTGCAGCTGTCCAAGCGCGGCGGCGGCGTCGCCCTGTCGCTGACGAACATCCGCGAGCACGGCGCGCCGATCAAGCAGATCGAGAACCAGTCCTCCGGCGTCATCCCGGTGATGAAGCTCCTCGAGGACTCCTTCTCCTACGCCAACCAGCTCGGGGCGCGCCAGGGCGCGGGCGCCGTGTACCTGCACGCGCACCACCCGGACATCTACCGCTTCCTCGACACCAAGCGCGAGAACGCGGACGAGAAGGTCCGGATCAAGACCCTCTCGCTGGGCGTGGTGGTCCCGGACATCACGTTCGACCTCGCCAAGCGCAACGAGGACATGTACCTGTTCTCGCCCTACGACGTCGAGCGCGTCTACGGCATGCCGTTCTCCGACGTCTCCGTCACCGAGAAGTACTACGAGATGGTCGACGACGCCCGGATCAAGAAGACCAAGATCAACGCGCGCGAATTCTTCCAGACGCTGGCGGAGATCCAGTTCGAGTCCGGCTACCCCTACATCGTGTTCGAGGACACGGTGAACCGGGCCAACCCCATCGCCGGCAAGATCATCATGAGCAACCTCTGCTCGGAGATCCTGCAGGTCTCGTCCCCGTCGACCTACCACGAGGACCTGACCTACGACGTCGTCGGCAAGGACATCTCCTGCAACCTCGGGTCGATGAACATCGCCAAGACCATGGACTCGCCGGACTTCGGCCAGAGCATCGAGACCGCGGTCCGCGCGCTCTCCGCCGTCGCCGACATGTCCTACATTGCGTCCGTCCCCTCCGTCGCCGAGGGCAACCGGTCCTCCCGGGCCATCGGCCTGGGCCAGATGAACCTGCATGGCTACCTGGCCCGGGAGCGCGTCCACTACGGCTCCGAGGAGGGCCTGGACTTCACGAACATCTACTTCTACACGGTGCTGTACCACGCCCTGCGGGTCTCCAACCGGATGGCGATCGAGACCGGCAGCCCGTTCGGCGGCTTCGAGGACTCGCAGTACGCGTCGGGGGAGTTCTTCGACAAGTACACCGAGCAGGAGTGGGCCCCGGCCACCGAGCGGGTGCGGGAGCTCTTCGGGGAGACGCACATCCCGACGCAGGACGACTGGCGGGCGCTGAAGGCCTCGGTCATGGAGCACGGCATCTACAACCAGAACCTCCAGGCCGTGCCGCCGACCGGCTCGATCTCCTACATCAACAACTCGACCTCCTCGATCCACCCCGTGGCGTCGAAGATCGAGATCCGCAAGGAGGGCAAGCTCGGGCGCGTCTACTACCCGGCTCCCTACCTGACGAACGAGAACCTGGAGTACTACCAGGACGCCTACGAGATCGGCTACGAGAAGATCATCGACACGTACGCCGCCGCGACGCAGCACGTGGACCAGGGCCTGTCCCTGACGCTGTTCTTCAAGGACACCGCCACCACCCGCGACATCAACAAGGCGCAGATCTACGCGTGGAAGAAGGGGATCAAGACGATCTACTACATCCGCCTCCGCCAGCTCGCGCTCGAGGGCACCGAGGTGGAGGGCTGCGTCAGCTGCATGCTGTAGCCGCCGCGGACTAGCAGGCCAGGTGCGACAGCGGGCGGCCCACGCCCGCCGTCGTACGCTTAAGACACAAACCCAGGGAAGTCAGGGGAGGACATGACCGAGAAGGTCGCGCTGCACGGGCACGTGCAGGCCATTAACTGGAACCGGATCCAGGACGAGAAGGACGTCGAGGTGTGGAACCGCCTCGTCAACAACTTCTGGCTGCCGGAGAAGGTGCCGCTGTCCAACGACGTCCAGTCGTGGGCCACGCTCACGCCGGAGGAGCAGACGCTCACCATGCGCGTGTTCACGGGGCTGACCCTCCTCGACACGCTCCAGGGCACCGTCGGCGCCGTGTCGCTGATCCCGGACGCGCTGACCCAGCACGAGGAGGCCGTCTACACGAACATCGCGTTCATGGAGTCGGTCCACGCCAAGTCCTACTCCTCGATCTTCTCGACCCTGTGCTCCACGAAGGAGATCGACGACGCGTTCCGCTGGTCGCTGGAGAACGAGAGCCTGCAGAAGAAGGCGACCATCGTCGAGGGCTACTACCACGGCGACGACCCCCTGAAGAAGAAGGTCGCCTCCACCCTGCTGGAGTCGTTCCTGTTCTACTCGGGCTTCTACCTGCCGATGTACTGGTCGTCGCGGGCCAAGCTGACCAACACCGCCGACCTGATCCGCCTGATCATCCGCGACGAGGCCGTGCACGGCTACTACATCGGCTACAAGTACCAGAAGGGGCTCGAGCGCGTCGACGAGGCCCGCTGCCAGGAGCTGAAGGACTACACCTTCGAGCTGCTGTTCGAGTTGTACGAGAACGAGGTCCAGTACACCCACGACCTGTACGACGGCGTGGGCCTGAGCGAGGACGTCAAGAAGTTCCTGCACTACAACGCGAACAAGGCCCTGATGAACCTGGGCTACGAGGCGATGTTCCCGACGTCGGTCACCGACGTGAACCCGGCCATCCTCTCCGCGCTGAGCCCCAACGCCGACGAGAACCACGACTTCTTCTCCGGCTCCGGCTCCTCCTACGTCATCGGCAAGGCCGTGAACACCGAAGACGAGGACTGGGACTTCTAGCGGCCGGCGGCACCGCCGGCCGGATCGGCGGTCCGCTGGGGCGTCATCGCCCGCCCGATCCGTGCCGTATGCTGTTAACAGAAGTAGTACTAGCAGTAAGTCCGTCGAATTTGCGGACCGGGCGGCCCCGCGGGGCCGAACGGGGCGTCGAGAAGCGGTTCGCAACATGCCGCTTCGCCCCCGCGGGGATCCCCGCGGGTACGCTCCCACAGAAAAGAGGCCACCATGGCCACCGGTACCGTTAAGTGGTTCAACGCTGAGAAGGGCTTCGGCTTCATCGCTCCGGACGACAACTCCGCCGACATCTTCGTGCACTTCTCCGCCATCGAGGGCTCCGGCTTCAAGGAGCTGCAGGAAAACCAGAAGGTCTCCTTCGAGGCGACCCAGGGCCCCAAGGGCATGCAGGCTTCCGCGGTCCGCGCAGTCTGATCCGGCCAGCTCCGAAGCGGCCGCTCTCCCACTAGGGAGGGCGGCCGCTTTGTTGTTGAGGGGCGAGCTCAACCCAAGGAACGGGCAAGATCCGCAGACCTTCCTCAAGATCGGCGCAAGCGCCCGTGTCGTCGACCGGTCCGCCCCTAGGATTGTTCTAGGCCAATCGGCCAGGTCCGGCTCCGGCCGGGGCCCCGCTGCGGCGGGACTGCCGCCCCGACCACGCCCGGATGATCCCGGGCGACCCGGACCGCGCCCACGAACCGAAAGCCTCCCACGCCCATGCCCTCTCGCAGTGTGCAGCGCCTCCACCACCTGGCCGTCGCTACCCTGACCGCCTCGGTCCTCGCCGCCGGCCCCGCCGCCGCGGCCCCCGCGGCACCGGCTGCCGCGGCTGGCTCCGTGCTCGTGCCCGCAGCGCTGTCCTCCACGGGGGTGACCACCGCGAACCTCAACCTCCGCACCGGCGGCTCCGCAAGCCACCGGGTCATCACGGTCCTTCCGAAGGGCACCTCGGTGACGATCCTCGGGTCCTGGCGGACCTGGCACAAGGTGTCGACGGCCAAGTACACCGGCTGGGTCTCCAGCGCGTACGTCAAGCGCACGACGGCGACGGCCCCGACGACGGCCCCGGCGCCGGAGAAGACGCACCGGACGACGGCGAACCTGAACGTGCGCAAGGGCGGCTCGGCCAGCCACGCCGTGATCACGGTCCTGCCGAAGGGCACCGCGGTGGCCGTGCTGGGGTCGTGGAGCACGTGGGAGAAGATCACCACGGGCACCGTGACCGGGTGGGTCTCCCGGGCCTACGTCCAGCCGGCGTCGGCGGCCCCGGCTCCGGAACCGGAACCCGCCCCGGCGCCGGAGAAGACGCACCGGACGACGGCGAACCTGAACGTGCGCAAGGGCGGCTCGGCCAGCCACGCCGTGATCACGGTCCTGCCGAAGGGCACCGCGGTGGCCGTGCTGGGGTCGTGGAGCACGTGGGAGAAGATCACCACGGGCACCGTGACAGGGTGGGTCTCCCGGGCCTATGTCCAGCCGGCGTCGGCGGCGCCGGCCCCGGCTCCGGAACCCGCGCCCGCCCCGGAACCCGCCCCGGCGCCCGAAAAGGCCCCCACGACCGGCTACGAGACCACCGCGAACCTGAACCTGCGCGCGGGCGGCTCCACGTCCCACCGCGTCCTGGCCGTGCTGCCCGAGGGGACCCCCGTGGCGATCCACGGGGCCTGGAGCACCTGGTACAAGGTGACGGCCAACGGCCTGACCGGCTGGGTCTCCCGCGAGTACGTGCAGCCGTCCGGGTCCGCCGACGTCGCGCCCACCGGCACCGTCGGCGGAACCACGGTCCCCTCGTCCTTCACCATCCGCGGGGCCGGCTGGGGCCACGGTGTCGGGATGAGCCAGTACGGGGCCCAGGGCATGGCCGTAGCCGGGGCCAGCGCCGAGGAGATCCTCGAGCACTACTACGATCCCGCCTACGCGTCCACCAGCTCCGACTACGCGTCCAGCAACATCAAGGTCCAGCTGCTCTCGACGTCCGCAACCTCCGTGACCCCGTCCAACGGGCGCCTGCGCATCCTGAGCGGCTCGACTGTCCTGGCGACGACCTCCGGCGCCGTCCAGCTCAAGGTCTCCGGGACCCGGGTCGTCGCGACCGTCGGAACCAAGTCGCACACGGTCACCGGGCCGCTGACGGTCCAGTGGGAGAACACCCGGTTCTGGACCACCGGATCGGCGGCGACCACCGTCTCCGTCCCGAAGGCCGACGGCGGCTACGCCACCGGCGTCTACCGCCACGGCAAGCTGACCGTCTCCGTCCTGAACAGCCGGCTCAATGTGGTCAACGAGCTGCGCATGAACGACGAGTACCTCTACGGCCTGGCGGAGATGCCCTCCAGCTGGCGTCCGGCCGCACTGCAGGCGCAGGCCATCGCCGGGCGCACCTACGCGATGCGGAACATGGGTTCGGTCCGCTCCTCGTGCGGCTGCAACGTCTACGACGAGGTCGCCTCCCAGAAGTTCACGGGCTGGGCGAAGGAGAACGGCTACGGCGGCGACCGCTGGAAGCAGGCCGTGGACGCCACGCAGTCCAAGCGCAGCGGGACGCCGGTCTCGGCGACCGTCGTCAAGTACGCGGGGCGGCTCATCGACGCCGTCTACTTCTCCTCGTCCGGCGGCAAGACCCGGTCCGCGCAGAGCGTCTGGGGCTCGCACCACGACTACCTGCAGTCCCGCGGCGACGCCTACTCGGTCTCCTCCGCCTCCGGGAACCCGAACCGCGCGTGGAGCTACACGGCGTCGCAGACCAAGGTCGCCGCCGCGTTCGGGATGCGGGACATCGTCTCCGTCTCGGTCTCCCGCAACGCGGACCTGACCATCCGCTCCGCCACGGCGCGCAGCAGCACGGGCGCGACCAAGACCATCACCGGTTCGGCCTTCCGCAGCGCCCTGCCGACGAAGGCGGCCTGGGTCACGTCGGTCTCGGCGAACTGACCCGCGCGGCGCGGCGCCGGGGCGGCATGCCGATCCGGTCCAGGTCGCGGGCGGGGACGACGGCGGCCGCCCCGGCCCGCGCCCGCGCCTGTCCGGCCAGGGGCGTGACGTCGGCGTAGCGGGACGAGAAGTGCGTGAGCACGAGCGTCTCCGCCCCCGCCTGCCGGGCCAGGGCCCCCGCCTGGCCGGCGGTGAGGTGGCGGTAGCGCTCCGCGAGTTCGGCGTCGCCGTCGTCGAACGTGGACTCCGCCACGAGCAGGTCGGCCCCCTCGGCCAGGCGCTGCGCGCCGTCGCAGGGGGCGGTGTCCATGACGAAGGCGAACCGCTGGCCGGGGCGGGGAACGCTGACGTCCTCCAGCCGCAGCGTCCCCAGGCGCCCCTCGCGCTGCAGGCGGCCGACGTCGGGGCCCGAGACCCCGGCCCCCGCGAGCCGGTCAGGCAGGAGCGTCCGCCCGTCCGGCTCCGCGAGCCGGTAGCCGTACGTCTCGATGCGGTGCGCCAGGGGTTCCACCTCCAGGTCCGCGGCAATCGGGCCCGCGGCCCCGTGCGGATGCAGCCGCAGGTCGAGTCCCGGCGTCGCAACGGACACGAGCGCGCGGACGACCGCGTCGCCGGACGCGGGGTAGTGCAGGTGGACCGGGTGTTCGACGCCGTCGAGCGCCATGCGGGACAACACGCCGGGCAGGCCGTAGCAGTGGTCGCCGTGCACGTGCGTGAGGCAGATGCGGGTGATCCGGCTGGCGCCGACGCCGGCGTGGGTGAGCTGGCGCTGCGTGCCCTCCCCGGGGTCGAAGAGCAGGCCCTGGCCGTCCCAGAGGAGCAGGTAGCCGTTGTGGTTGCGGTCCCGGGTCGGGACCTGGGAGGCCGTGCCAAGGACCACGAGTTCGCGCATGGTTCCGAGTGTGCCACCCGGGTCGGTGACGCGGGGAGGCCCCGGGAGCGGACCGGTGGGCCGTGGCGGGCGCCACTCCGGATAGGCTGGGGCCGACGCACGGACCCCCGCGAAAGGACGCCTGATGACGGAGACCGCCACGGCCGCCGGACTGCCCGAACTGGCCACCGGAGACTTCTACTACGAGTCCCTGGGCCAGGGGCGCTACCGCTCCACGGTGCACGCCCAGGGCGCCTGGAACCCCCACGAGCAGCACATGGCCCCGGCCACCGGGGTGCTGGTGCACGAGCTGGAGGCGTTCGAGCCCCGCGAGGACGCGCGGATGGCCCGGATGAGCCTGGACATCCTGGGCATCATCCACGGCGGAGAGTTCGAGGTGCGGACGCGGATGCTGCGCCCGGGCCGGACGATCGAGCTGATCGAGGCCGAGATGGTGGCCCGGGGGCGGACGTGCATCGTGGCCCGGGCGTGGCGCCTGAAGACCCTCGACAGCGCCCCGGTGGCCGCGCTCGAGGACGAGGCGGTGGCCCACCCGGAGCAGCTGCCGGCCTGGGACGGGATGTCCCCGTGGCCCGGTGGCTACATCGAGTCCCTGGACTTCCGCGTGGCCCCGGGGCACCGCCCCGGCCGCGGCATCGTGTGGATGCGGAACCCCTACGCGATGGTGTCCGCGACGGCGGCGACGGCGCCGATCGTGCGCCTGCTCGGGATGGTGGACACGGCCAACGGCGTGGCGCCGCGGGTGGCGCCCGGCCCGGCCTCGTGGATGTTCCCCAACGTGGACCTGCAGATCCACATGCACCGCGCCCCCGTGGGGGAGTGGCTCGGCCTGCAGGCCCAGCAGACCTACGGGGCCGACGGCATCGGCCTGACCTCCTCGGTCCTGCACGACGTGGAGGGGCCGTTCGGCCGCAGCGAGCAGATCCTGACGGTCCGCCCCATGCCCGGTCAGTAGGGCCGCGGCGGCGGCGACCGGGCGGCCCACCTAGAATCGGGACCATGACCGTGTGGAACCCGGGGGCCGACGCGCCCCTGCACCTCTGGCGCTGCGAGCCCTCCGGGGACCCCGAGGCCGACCTCCACGCGGGGCTCGAACTGCTCGCCCAGGTGCGCGACGGCGAACGCCCCGCGACCGTGCGCGTGTACCGCCCGGACCCGACGCTGGCGTTCGGCCAGCGCGACGTCAGGCTGCCGGGCTACGCGGCCGCCGTCGCCGCCGCCCGCGCCGCGGGGTTCGCGCCGGTCGTGCGCAAGGCCGGCGGCCGCGCCGCCGCCTACCACCGCGGGACGCTGATCGTGGACCACGCGGAGCGCGCGGACGAGGCCATGATGGGACACCAGCTGCGCTTCAAGGCGCTGGGCGCCCTGTATGCCGACGCGCTGCGCACGCTGGGGGCCGACGCCGCCGTCGGCGAGATCCCGGGGGAGTACTGCGCGGGCGAGTACAGCGTGCACGGCATCCCGGGGCCGCGGTCCTCGGCGGCCTCGCCGGTCAAACTGGTCGGCACGGCGCAGCGGGTCGTCTCCGGGGCCTGGCTCTTCGCGAGCGTCTTCGTCGTCGAGGACTCGGGTCCCGTGCGGGCGGTCCTCGAGGACGTGTACGCCGCCCTCGGCCTGCCGTTCGCGCCCGCGACCGCCGGGTCCGTCGCGGACCTCGTGCCGGGCACCACGGTGGCCGACGCCGAGTCCGCGCTGCTGGACGCCTACGCCGCGCACACCCTGGTCCTGGGCCGCTAGGAGCCCGCCCGCCCCCTCGGGAGAGGCCCGCGGCGGGGGAGCCGTCCCGGGCCGGCCTGGGCCGGGCCCCGGCCCAGACACGACGGCGGCGCCGGCCCCCAGGGGAACCGGCGCCGCCGTCGTCGTCCGCTCGAACGGCCTAGTGGCCGCGGTCGATCCACTCCTGCAGGTTCGGCGCCTCGTCGCCGATCCGGGTGGGGTCCCCGTGGCCGGTGTTCACCACGGTCTCCGCGGGAAGGGGCAGGAGCCGGTCCCGGATCGAGTCGATGATCGTCCCGAAGTCGCTGTACGAGCGCCCGGTCGCGCCGGGACCGCCGTTGAACAGCGTGTCCCCCGAGAACAGGACACCCAGGTCCGGCGCGTGGAAGCACGTCGAGCCGGGGGAGTGGCCCGGGGTGTGCAGGGCCGTCAGCGACGTCCCGGCGACCTCGAACTCGTCCCCGTCCGCGATGGCCGCGTCCGGCTGCGTCCCCGGGAACACGTCCTCCCAGAGCATCTGGTCGGCCGGGTTCAGGTACACGGGCGCCTGCACCCGGTCCGCGAAGTCCCGCGCGTGCCGGATGTGGTCGTCGTGGCCGTGCGTGAGCAGCACGGCCTTGACCGTGCGCCCGGACACCGCCCGGGCGATGGCCTCCGGGTCGTGGGCGGGGTCGATCACGAAGACCTCGGAGTCGTCGCCGACGATCCAGACGTTGTTGTCCACGTCCCAGGTGCCGCCGTCCAGGCTGAACGTCCCGGAGGTCACCAGGTTCTCGATGCGGGCCGCCACGCTAGAGCTCCACCACGGAACGCAGGACCTTGCCGCCGTGCATCTTCTCGAACGCGGCCTCGACGTCCTTGATGCCGATACGCTCGGTGACGAAGGCGTCCAGGTCCAGGCGGCCGAGCTTGTACTGCTCGACGAGCATCGGGAAGTCGCGGCTGGGCAGGCAGTCGCCGTACCAGGAGGACTTCAGGGACCCGCCGCGGCCGAAGACGTCCAGCAGCGGCAGCTCCAGGGACATCTCCGGGGTCGGCACGCCGACGAGCACGACCCGGCCGGCGAGGTCGCGGGCGTAGAAGGCCTGCTTGTAGGTCTCCGGGCGGCCCACGGCGTCGATGACGACGTCGGCGCCGAAGCCGCCGGTCAGCTCGCGGATGGCCTCGACCGCGTCGGAGGCCTTGGAGTTCACGCCGTGGGTGGCGCCCTGCTGCTTGGCCAGCTCGATCTTGGCGTCGTCGATGTCGACGGCGATGATCGTGGTGGCCCCGGCGAGCTTGGCGCCCACGATCGCGGCGATGCCGACGCCGCCGCAGCCGATGACGGCCACGGACTCGCCGCGCTTGACCTCGCCGGTGTTCATGGCGGCGCCGATGCCGGCCATGATGCCGCAGCCGAGCAGGCCCACGGCGGCGGGGTCGACGTCCTCGTCGATCTTGGTGCACTGCCCGGCCGCGACGAGGGTCTTCTCGGCGAAGGCGCCGATGCCCAGGGCCGGGGAGAGCTCGGTGCCGTCCTCGAGGGTCATCTTCTGGGTGGCGTTGTGGGTGTCGAAGCAGTACTGCGGCTGGCCCTTGGCGCAGGCGCGGCACTGGCCGCACACGGCGCGCCAGTTCAGGATGACGCGGTCGCCCACGGCGACCTCCGTGACGTTCTCGCCGACGGCGGAGACGACGCCGGTGGCCTCGTGGCCGAGCAGGTAGGGGTACTCGTCCCCGATGCCACCCTGCTTGTAGTGCAGGTCCGTGTGGCAGACCCCGCACGTGAGGATGTCGACCACGGCCTCGCCCGGCCCCGGGTCGGGGATGACGATGGTGGTGGTCTCGACCGGGGCGTCCTTGGCCCGCACGACAACGCCCTGGACCTTCTGCGGCATGGCGCTCCTTCCCTCCGGCCGCCCACGCGGCCGCGCTTGGTGCTTGGAAAACAAGGGGGTGCCGGCCTGTGGCGGCCGGCACCCCTCATCCAACCACACGGGTCTAGGAAAGTCGCTCCCTCACTTCGGCGATGCGGGGGTTGGTCGCGGCCGTCCCGTCGGGGAAGACGAGGGTCGGCACGGTCTGGTTGCCGCCGTTGAAGGACTCGACGATCTCGGCGGTGCCGGGCACCTCCTCGATGTTGACCTCGCGGTAGGCGATGCCGTCGGCGTCCATGGCCCGCTTGAGGTTCCGGCAGTAGCCGCACCAGGACGTGGTGAACATGGTGACCGCCCCGGCCTGGGGGACGTATTCGTTGAGGTTCGCTGCGCTCATGCCCAAGCCAACCGGCCGTGTGGGACGCTTATTCCATGTGCGGTCGCTATGTCATGGCCAGGGCGGTCGGGGACCTCGTCGCGGAGGCCGGGGCCGAGGACCCGGGGGACCTGGCGCTGCCCCCGTCGTGGAACATCGCCCCCACCTCGGACGTCGCCGTCGTGCTGGAGCGGCTCGTCTACGGCGAGCCGGCCCGCCAGGTCCACGTCGCCCGCTGGGGGCTGGTGCCGGGGTGGGCCAAGGACCCCGCCGTCGGCGTGCGGGCCTTCAACGCGCGCAGCGAGACCGCCGCGGAGAAGCCGACGTTCCGCCGCGCGGCCCAGGCCCGGCGCTGCGCCGTCCCCGCCGAGGGCTACTTCGAGTGGCAGCGGGAGGGGGCCGGCCGCGGCGCGCGGAAGACCCCGCACTACGTGCACCCCGCCGACGGGTCCCTGGTCTTCTTCGCCGGGCTCTACGAGTGGTGGAAGGACCCGTCCCGGGAGTCCGGCGACCCGGGGCGGTGGCTGCTCTCGACCTCGATCCTGACCATGCCCTCCCCGCCGGAGGGCACGGGCGATGCGGTGCTGGAGCGGCTGGCCACCCTGCACGACCGCGTCCCCCTGCCGCTGTCGCGGGACGGGATGGACGCCTGGCTCGACCCCGGGGCGCGCGAGCCGCTGCCGCTGATCGAGCGGGCCGTCGCGGAGGCGCCGGACGTCGCCCGGCGCTGGGACGTGCGGGAGGTCGGGGCCGCCGTCGGGAACGTGCGCAACGACGGGCCCGAGCTCATCGAGCCCGCCGTGCCGGAGCCGGCGGAGCCAGGCGGGCTCTTCTAGGGCCCGGGCGCGGCCGGGCCGCGCACTACCCGAGCGCGACGGCGCCGTCGTCCCCGATGGAGAACGCCGGGTTGTGGACGAAGTCCCAGCGGTAGCCGTCCGGGTCCGCGACGCACGCGCTGGTTCCGCCCCACGGGCGCCGGCCGGGTTCCTCGACCGCCGCCGCGCCGGCCGCCAGCGCCCGCGCGTAGAGCCCGGCGACCGCCCCGGGGGAGTCCGTGTTGTGCCCCAGGGACACGGGTGGGGCCTGCGCCCCGAAGCCGACGTCGCCGTACTCGCCCGGCATGCTGGCCACGTTCCACAGGGCGAGCATCAGCCCGTGCCCGGCGCGGACGAACGCGATCTCCCCGGGCAGGTGCTGCAGCGGCTCGAAGCCCAACCCGTCCACGTAGAAGGCGCGGGAGGCCTCGACGTCGCGCACGCCCAGGGTCACTGCGGTGATGGCGGGATAGTCCATGGCGGCAGGGTAGCGCCCAATCCGTCGGTGCGCCTCCCTAGCCTTGGAATCGAACAAAAGTTCGAATAAAATGGAGTTGGCGCCACCGAGCTTCCCCCTGCGGCGCCGGCTTCCCGTACCCAAGGGCGCCCCCGGACCCTCACACCCGGCCGGCGCGATGGAGGTTTCGGTATGGGCCTGTTCACCCAGTCCATCGAGGTCGACTGCACGCCCACCGGCCAGCCCCTGCGGCTGCGCTGGCAGGGGCGCGAATACCGCGTGGCCGCCGAGCCGGTGCGCTGGTTCGAGCGCCGCCGCTGGTGGGCCGAGGAGCCGCGCGCCCAGCGGGGCAGCGGCCCGGGTCTGGTGGACCACGAGATCTGGCGCCTCCAGGTCCGGCTGGCCGGGCGCGGCCCGCTGCTCACGTTCGATGTCTCCCGGCACACCGGCACGGGACGCTGGCGGATCGTGCGCATCCACGACGCTCTGCGGGAGAGCGCGTGACCTTCACCCACCTCCACGTCGCCACCGCGTTCAGCGCCCACTACGGCGCCTCGTGGCCGGAGGACCTCGCCGCCCGGGCGGCGGCCGACGGCGCCGACGCCCTCGCGTGCACCGACCGCGATGGGCTCTACGGCACCGTCAAGCACCTCAAGGCGTGCCGCGAGCACGGGCTGGACCCCCTCGTCGGCGTCGACCTCGCCGTGCTCGGGGCCGCGCCGCGCGCCGCGCGCGGGCGGCGCCCCCGGCAGCCGCCGGTCGCCGGCCGCGTCGTCGTGCTGGCCACCGGGCACGACGGCGGCGCCGGCTACCACGCCCTGTGCCGGCTCGTCTCGGCCGCCCACGCCGGAACCGGCGGCCCGTCCGCCCGCCCGGTCGGCGTCACCGCCTCCGAGCTGGCCGCCCACGCGGCCGGGGAGGACGGGACCGCCCGGCTGATCGTGCTGCTGGGCCCGTACTCCGACGTCGGGCGCGCCGCGCAGGAGCGCGGCTACTCCCGGGCCCGGCAGCTGCTGGCCGCCTGGCGCTCGGCCCTGCCGGACGGCGCGCTCGCCGTCGAGGCCGTCACCCACCTGAGCCACCCCGGCGGGCGGCTCAGCACCGCCCACGCCGTGCGCCTGGCGCGCGCCGCGCGGGACTGCGGGGTGCCGGTGGTGCTCTCCAACGCGGTCCGCTATGCGGAGCCCGACGGCGCCGCGACCGCCGACGTGCTCGACGCCGCCCGCGCCCTGACGTCCCTCGAGGCCCTTGACGACCTGCAGCCGAACGGGCAGGGCTGGCTGAAGGGCCCCGCGGAGATGGCAGGCCTGGCCCGGGAACTCTGCCGCGAGGCCGGATGGGGCGGCGCGGAGGCCGCCCGGCTGCTGGCGGACACCGCCGCCGTCGCCGACCGCTGCCGGCTGGACCCGGTCGCCGACGCCGGTTGGGGCCGGCCCGTCGTCCCCGAGGCCGAGGTCATCGGCATCGCCGGGGCCCCCGACCGCGAACTGCTCGCCCGTTGCGAGGCCGGGGCCACGCGCCTGCTCGGCGCCGGCGCCGACGCCCCCGAGGTCCGCCGCCGCCTGGGCGCCGAGCTGTCCACCATCGCCGGCCTGGGCTTCGCCCCCTACTTCCTCACCGTCGCCGAGGTCTCCACCATGATCGCCGGGCTCGGCGTCCGCAGCGCCGCCCGCGGCTCCGGCGCCTCCAGCCTGGTCAACTACCTGCTGGGCATCAGCCACGTGAACCCGCTGGCCCACGACCTGCTCTTCGAGCGGTTCCTCTCCCTGGACCGCTCCACGCTGCCCGACATCGACATCGACGTCGAGTCCGCCGAGCGCCACCGGATCTACCACCGGATCTTCGAGCGGTTCGGCCCCGAGCGGGTCACGCTCATGAGCATGCAGAACGGCTACCGCGCCCGCGGCGCCGTCCGCGACGCCGGCCTGGCCCTGGGCTTCGACGAGGCCGAGATCGACGCGATCGCCAAGCAGCTGTGGCGCTTCTCCGCCGGGGGGTTCAGGCAGGCGCTCGCCGAGAAGCCGGAGCTGAGGCCCTTCGCCGAACGCGTGGGCCGGGAGCGCCAGCTGGACCTGCTGGTGGACATCACCGAGCGGCTCGACCGGCTGCCCCGCCACATCTCCATGCACCCGTGCGGGGTGATCCTCGGGGACGCGTCCCTGCTGGACCGCACGCCGGTCCAGCCCAGCGGGCTGGGGCTGCCCATGAGCCAGTTCGACAAGCACGACATGGACCCGATGGGCATGTTGAAGCTGGACGTGCTGGGCGTGCGCATGCAGTCGGCGATGGCCCACGCGCTCGACGAGGTGGTGCGCATCCACGGCGGCGCCGAGGAGGTGGCCGCCGCCGGCGGCCACCCGCCCGGCCCGGAGGGCGGCCCGCCCGCGTACGTCGCGCCCGACGGGCGGATCGACCTGGAGCGCGTGCCCCTTGACGACGAGGCGACGTTCGAGCTGATCCGCAGCACCCACACCCTGGGCTGCTTCCAGATCGAGTCCCCCGGGCAGCGCGAGCTGCTGGGCAAGCTGCAGCCGCGCGAGTTCAACGACCTGATCATCGACATCTCTCTGTTCCGGCCCGGACCCATGCAGTCGGACATGGTCCGGCCCTACCTGGAGAACCGGCACGGCTTCGCCCCCGAGCGCTACCCGCACCCGGACCTGAAGCCCGCGCTCGCCGAGACGCACGGGGTCACGGTCTTCCACGAGCAGGTGCTGCGCACGTTCCACACCATGACGGGATGCTCGCTGGCGAAGGCCGACGTCTTCCGGAGGCTGCTCGGCAACCCGGACCGGGAGCCGGAGGTCGAGGCGTTCTTCCGTTCCCGCGCGCGGGAACGGGGGTACGCGCTCGACGTCGTGGACACGGTGTGGAGGACGTTGCAGGCCTTCGGCAGCTTCGGGTTCTGCAAGGCCCACGGGGCCGCGTTCGCGGTGCCCACGTACCAGTCCGCCTGGCTGAAGGCCCACCATCCGGAGGCCTTCCTGGCCGGGCTGTGGGAGCACGACCCCGGCATGTACCCCAAGCGGCTGCTCGTCGCCGAGGCGAGGCGGCTGGGGATCCCGATCCTGCCGGTGGACATCAACCGCAGCGCGGCCGCCTACCACGTGGAGCGCACGGGGGAGGGCCGGCTCGGGATCCGACTCGCCCTGTCCGGCATCCACGGGGTGTCCGGGAGGGAGGTCCGGCGGGCCGTTGCCGGCCAGCCCTACGCCTCGCTGGCGGACGTGCGGGACCGGGCGGGCCTGACCCGGGCCTCGCTCGAGCGGTTGGCCGCGCTCGGGGCGTTCGACGCGTTCCAGGCCCGGGCCGGCCGCGGCAACCGCGCCGACCTGGTCCGGCACCTGCTCGCCCAGCGCTCCGCGGCGCGCCCGGCGCCGCGGCACCGGCCCCTGCCGGGCCAGCTGCCCCTGCCGCTGCCGGACCTCGAGGCCGCCGCCCTGCCGGACGGATCGCCCGCACCGACCGCGGAGGAGACGGTCCGCACCGAACTGGACCTGCTCGCCGTCGACGCGAGCGGCCACCTCATGGACAGCCACGGGCCGCTGCTGCGCCGGCTCGGGACCACCAGCGCCGGGGAGCTGCTGGGGCTGCGCAACGGCGCGGAGGTGCTCGTCGCGGGGATCCGTGTGGCCACGCAGACCCCGCCGATGCGCGGCGGGCGGAGGGTCGTGTTCATCTCGCTCGACGACGGGACCGGCTGCGTGGACTGCACGTTCTTCCAGGAGGCCCAGGAGAACTCCGGTCCGCTCCTGTTCGGGACCCGGCTGCTGCTCGTGCACGGCAAGACCCGCCGCACCGGCCCCCGCGGCATCAGCCTGCAGGCCCTGCGCGCCTGGGACCTCGCGGACACCGCCGCCCTCCCCGGCCCGGGCTACCTGACGTCCCCGGACCGGGCCCGGGACACCGGCCGCCGCCCCGCCCCGGCCCCGCCGGATGCGTCCGGCGACCCGGGCGGCCTCGCCCGCCTCATGGAGGCCGAGGGCCTCGACAACCGCGTTCCCGCCGGGGCCCGGCGGCGCGCCCCCGCGCCCTTGGCCCGCCCGCGGCACCGGGGCACCATGGGGGCATGAACCGCACACAGCACCGCGCGGACCCCCGGAAGCCGGACCCCGCCGAGGCCGCCCAGCGGCGCCGGGCCATCGCCGGCACCGCCGCCTTCGCCGTCGGGCCACTGACGGTCGGCGGCGCCGTCCCGTGGCTGCTGACCCGGTGGCGGCCCCGCACGCCGGTCCCCGGCGGGCCCGCGGCCCGCGCGCTCGGGACGGTGCTGGCCGCGGCCGGCGCGGCCGCCGTCGCCGACGCGTTCCGGCGCTTCGCCGTCGAGGGCCTCGGCACCCCGGCCCCCGTCGCCCCGCCCCGGCGCCTGGTCGTCAGCGGCCCGTACCGCTACGTGCGCAACCCGATGTACATGGCCGTCATCTCCGCCGTCGCCGGCCAGGCGCTGCTCCTCGGCCGGCCCCGCCTCTACGCGTACGCCGCCGGCCTGTCCTGCATGACGTTCTCCTTCGTGCGCCTCTACGAGGAGCCGCACCTCGCGCGCACCTTCGGGACCGACTACGAGGACTACCGGCGGACCGTGCCCGGATGGCTGCCCCGGCCGCCCCGGACCCGCGCCGCCCGGTAGGCGCGGCGATTGGTTGGCCCGCCCGGCCAGCCGCTAGGCTTGACCGCGGCTGGCTGTGGTCCCCGTACGCCACAAGTCATGAAGCCGGACAACGAAGCGAGGAAAGCAGCGTGCCAGAGCAGATCACCCTGAGTGTCAACGGAGAGCAGCGGGAGGTGGCCCCGGGCACGACCGGCACGGAGCTGTTCGCCGATGACAAGGCCATCGTCGTCATGAGGGTGGACGGGGTGCTCCGCGACCTGGACCGGCCGCTCGAGGCCGGCACCGCGGTCGAGGGCGTCGCCATCGATTCCCCCGACGGGCTGGACGTGCTGCGCCACTCCACCGCGCACGTCATGGCGCAGGCGGTGCAGCAGCTGCGCCCGGGCGCGAAGCTGGGCATCGGCCCGTACATCACCGACGGCTTCTACTTCGACTTCGACGTCGACGAGCCCTTCACGCCCGAGGACCTGAAGACCCTCGAGAAGATGATGCTCAAGATCGTCAACCAGAACCAGCGCTTCTCCCGCCGCGTGGTCACCGAGGACGAGGCCCGGGCCGCCATGGCCGACGAGCCGTACAAGCTGATCCTGCTGGACAAGTCCGCGGAGGCCGACGAGGCCGGCGAGGGCGTCAACGTCGAGGTCGGCGCCGGCGAGATCACCATCTACGACAACCTCGACCGCAAGTCCGGCGACGCGGTCTGGTGCGACCTGTGCCGCGGCCCGCACCTGCCGAACACCAAACTGATCTCCAACGCTTTCGCGCTGACCCGCTCCGCCGCCGCCTACTGGCTCGGCAGCGAGAAGAACAAGCAGCTCCAGCGCATCTACGGCACCGCCTGGCCCACCAAGGAGGCCCTGAAGGCCTACCAGGAGCGCCTCGCGGAGGCCGAGCGGCGCGACCACCGCAAGCTCGGCGCCGAGCTGGACCTGTTCTCCTTCCCGGACGAGCTCGGCTCGGGGCTGCCCGTCTTCCACCCCAAGGGCGGGATCATCCGCCGCACGATGGAGGACTACTCGCGCCGCCGCCACGAGGAGGCCGGCTACGAGTTCGTCTACACCCCGCACATCACCAAGGGCCGGCTCTACGAGGTCTCCGGACACCTGGACTGGTACCGCGAGGGCATGTTCCCGGCGATGCACATCGACGAGGAGCGGGCCGAGGACGGGACCGTGCGCAAGCCGGGCCAGGACTACTACCTCAAGCCCATGAACTGCCCGATGCACAACCTGATCTTCGCCTCGCGCGGACGGTCCTACCGCGAGCTGCCGCTGCGGATGTTCGAGTTCGGGTCCGTGTACCGGTACGAGAAGTCCGGCGTCGTGCACGGGCTCACACGCGTGCGCGGCATGACGCAGGACGACGCGCACATCTACTGCACGCGCGAGCAGATGAAGGACGAGCTGGCCACCACGCTGAACTTCGTGCTGGACCTGCTCAAGGACTACGGCCTGGACGACTTCTACCTGGAGCTCTCCACCAAGGACCCCGAGAAGTACGTGGGCTCCGACGAGGTCTGGGACGAGGCGACCCGCACGCTGGAGGAGGTCGCGACCGCCTCCGGCCTGGAGCTGGTCCCGGACCCGGGCGGGGCGGCGTTCTACGGGCCCAAGATCTCCGTGCAGGCCCGGGACGCGATCGGCCGGACCTGGCAGATGTCCACCATCCAGCTGGACTTCAACCTGCCGGAGCGCTTCGAGCTCGAGTACCAGGCCGCCGACGGCTCCCGGCAGCGCCCGGTGATGATCCACCGGGCCCTGTTCGGCTCCGTCGAGCGCTTCATGGGCGTGCTGATCGAGCACTACGCCGGCGCGTTCCCGGCCTGGCTGGCCCCCGTGCAGGTGCGCGCCGTGCCGGTCGCGGAGGCGTTCAACGACTACGTGGCCGACGTCGTGGCGCAGCTGCGCGCGCGGGGCATCCGCGCGGAGGCCGACCTGGGCACCGACCGGTTCCCGAAGAAGATCCGCAACGCATCGAAGGACAAGATCCCGTTCACCCTCATCGCGGGCGGCGAGGACGCGGAGGCCGGCGCCGTCTCCTTCCGCTTCCGGGACGGCAGCCAGGACAACGGGATCCCCGTGGAGAAGGCGATCGCGCGGATCGTCGCGGCCGTCGAGAACCGGGAGTCCTAGGCGTGGCGGACGCGGGAGGCGGCGCCGCCTGGGGCGGCCCGGCGGGGGAGGGCCCGGCCGGCGACCAGGCCGTGACCGACGACTTCGCGACCGGCGGCGTCCCGGACCACTTCCAGCGGCTCTGGACGCCGTACCGGATGGCGTACATCAAGCGCGGCCAGGGCCAGGTGACGGGCGAGGACGACTGCCCGTTCTGCGTGGGCCCCACCCGCAGCGACGAGGACGCCCTGATCGTGCACCGCGGCCGGACGGCGTTCGTGGTGCTCAACCTCTTCCCGTACAACTCGGGGCACCTGCTCGTCTGCCCGTACCGGCACGTGCCGGACTACACCGACATCACGGAGGAGGAGACGGCGGAGATGGCCGCGCTCGCCCAGCACTCGATGCGGGTGCTGCGCGCCGTGGCCAACCCGTCCGGCTTCAACCTGGGCATGAACCAGGGGGTCGCCGGCGGCGCCGGCATCGCCGCCCACCTGCACCAGCACATCGTCCCGCGCTGGAGCGGCGACGGGAACTTCTTCCCGATCATCGCCCAGACCAAGGCGATCCCGGCCACCCTGGGGGCGGTCCGCGACGACATCGCGGACGCCTGGGACAGCGTCTGAGCCCATGCTCAACCGGCACGCCCGCGGGCTCTTCACCGCCCTGCTGACGCCCCTGGCCCGCTGGCTGCTGCGCCGGGGCGTGACCCCGGACGCGGTGACCGTCGGCGGGACGGCGGGCACGGTCGCCGCGGCCCTCGTGCTCTATCCGGCGGGCCAGCTGTTCTGGGGCACCGTGGCGATCACGGTGCTCGTGTTCGCCGACCTGCTCGACGGCATCATGGCCCGCTTGCCCGAGGCCCCCGAGCGCGGCGACGGCCGCTGGGGCTCGTTCCTGGACTCGACGCTGGACCGGATCGCTGATGCCGCGGTCTTCGGCGGGCTGGCCGTGTGGGGCTTCGTGACGGCCGGCAGGGACGACGTCGGCGTCGCCGCGCTCGCCTGCCTGGCCACGGGCTCCCTGGTCTCCTACGCGCGCGCCAAGGCCGAATCGCTCGGCTTCGACGCGAACACGGGCATCGCGGAGCGCGCGGAGCGACTCATCGTGGCCCTGGTCTTCGCTGGCCTCGTCGGGCTCGGCCTGCCCCCGGGGGCGCTCTCGGTCGCCCTCGCCCTGCTCGCCGCGGCGAGCGTCGTGACGGTGGGGCAGCGGGTCGCGGCCGTCCGGCGCCAGTCGCGCGCCTAGGCGCCCGCCGCGGCTGCGGGCGTCCCGGGACGTCGCGCGGGGGCGTGCGCCACGCCACGTGGCATAGGATGGGGTGGTTCCCCGAACGCCCCATACCGTTTCCCCGAAAGGATGCGCGTGTCCCAGCACGAGAACACCCCCGCCCCGACGACCGGCAGCTCGCGCGTGAAGCGCGGCATGGCGGAAATGCTCAAGGGCGGCGTCATCATGGACGTCGTCACCGCCGAGCAGGCCCGCATCGCCGAGGACGCCGGCGCCGTGGCCGTGATGGCCCTCGAGCGCGTCCCGGCCGACATCCGCGCCCAGGGCGGCGTCTCCCGCATGTCCGACCCGGACATGATCGACTCCATCATCGAGGCCGTCTCCATCCCGGTCATGGCCAAGGCCCGCATCGGCCACTTCGTCGAGGCCCAGGTGCTGCAGTCGCTCGGCGTCGACTACATCGACGAGTCCGAGGTCCTGACCCCGGCCGACTACACCAACCACATCGACAAGTGGGCCTACACGGTGCCCTTCGTCTGCGGGGCCACGAACCTCGGTGAGGCCCTGCGCCGCATCAACGAGGGCGCGGCGATGATCCGCTCCAAGGGCGAGGCCGGCACCGGCGACGTCTCCAACGCCACCACGCACATGCGCCAGATCCGCGCCGAGATCAAGCGCCTCTCCTCCATGCCCGAGGACGAGCTGTACGTGGCCGCGAAGGAGCTCCAGGCCCCGTACGAGCTCGTGCGCGAGGTCGCCGAGACCGGCAAGCTGCCGGTCGTGCTGTTCACCGCCGGCGGCATCGCGACCCCGGCCGACGCCGCCATGATGATGCAGCTCGGCGCCGACGGCGTGTTCGTCGGTTCCGGCATCTTCAAGTCCGGCAACCCGGCCCAGCGCGCCGCCGCGATCGTCCGGGCCACCACGTTCCACGACGACCCGGAGACCATCGCGAAGGTCTCCCGCGGCCTCGGCGAGGCCATGGTCGGCCTGAACGTCGACGAGATCCCGGAGCCGCACCGGCTCGCCGAGCGCGGCTGGTAGCCAGCGCCGCACCGCCGACGGCGGCCGCCCCACCCGGGGCGGCCGCCGTCGCGTTGTCCGGTCCCGGGCTCCCCGCGCGGGTGGGGGAGCCGGGCGGGCCGCCGGGGGCCGGGGACGCCTAGCCTCCGAGAACGAGCCGGCGCCCCCGGCCGAGGAGCGGCAGGCCGCAGGCGGCCAGGAACGCGGAGGCCGACGGGGGCGCGCCGGCCACCGCGCCGCCCGGATCCGTCTCGTCCGGCCCCGGGGCCACGCCGGCGCACAGCGCGGCCAGCAGGGCGCGGCCGGCGCCCCGGCGGCGCTGCTCCGGTGCGACGGCGGCCCCGTGCACGGACACCGGTCCGCCCGGCAGCCGCAGCCCGAACGCGCGTCCGGCCACCGCGCCGTCCGGGGTGCGCGCGAGCGCGTGCGCGATCCGCATCGGGTCCGTGCCGGTCCGCCGCAGGACGGCCAGCTCCTCCGCGTCGGCGCCCCGGGCCCCCGGCAGGTCGTCCTCCAGCGCCACCGTCCCGGGCCAGCCCGCCCCGCCGGCCACGGCGGGCCCGGCGTGCCAGAGGAGGGGAGGGGCGTCCGCGAAGCCGGCCGCCAGCAGCCCCCGGTCCCTGGCACCGGCGTTGGCGAGGGCGATCACGCGCGCCGCCCCGAGCCGGTGGCCCTCCGCGAGGCCGGGCCGCAGGCCGTGCGGTCCGGCGTCGGCGGGGAACAGCAGCACGAGCCGCCGCCGGGCCGGCTGCCACGCCCACTCGCAGCCGTGTGTCGTGAACACCCGTCCACCCGTGGCCGCGGCCAGGGCGCGGTGCCACGCGGCGAGCGCCTGCTCGGCCTCCCGCAGGGACGGCACGCTCAGGCGCCCAGCCCGCGCCGCGCGAGCAGCGGCCCGACGGCGGCGTCCCGCCCGCGGAACGCCCGGTAGGACTCCAGCGGGTCGCGCGTGTTGCCGCGGGACAGCAACTCGGACCGGTACGCGTCGCCGTTGGCCCGGGTCGGCCCCCCGCGTTCCCGGAACCAGTGCTCCGTGTCCGCGGCGAGCACCTCGCTCCAGATGTACGAGTAGTACCCGGCCGAATACCAGCCGGAGAACACGTGCTTGAAGTAGCCGGTGCGGTAGCGCGGCGGAACGGCTTCGGGGTCGAACCCGGCCTCCCGCAGCGCCCGGTCCTCGAACGCGGCCGGGTCGTCCACGGTCTCGCCCGGCGCCAGGCCGTGCCACGCCAGATCCAGGACCGCCGCCGCGAGGTACTCGGTGGTCGCGAACCCCTGGCCCCACGCCGCGGCGGCCGCGAGCCGTTCCAGCGTCCCGGGCGGGAGCGGCCCGCCCGTCTCGTGGTGGACGGCGTAGCGTTCGGCCAGCGACGGCCACAGGGCCCACATCTCGTTGGCCTGCGACGGGTACTCCACGAAGTCCCGTGGCACCGAGGTCCCGGACAGGGAGGCGTACCTTCCGGCGGAAAAGAGGCCGTGCAGCGCATGGCCGAACTCGTGGAAGAGCGTCCGGACCTCGTCCAGCCCCAGGAGCGCGGGCCGCCCGGGCGCCGGCCGGGCCAGATTGAGGTTGTTCGTCACGACCGGTCGCTCCCCCCACAGGGAGGCCGCGTCCCGCAGCGAGTCCATCCACGCCCCGCCGGACTTGGTGGGCCGGGTGAAGAAGTCCGCCATGAACTGCCCGAGCGGGGAGCCGTCGGCGTCGAAAACCTCCCAGGTGCGCACGTCGGGATGCCATCCCGCGACGTCCGGCCGCTCCCGGAAGGAGACCCCGTAGAGCAGGGTCGCCGCGGCGAACACCCCGTCGGCGAGGACGCGCTCCAGGTCGAACCAGCCCCTCAGCGCCTCCGTGTCGACGGCGTGCTCGTCGCGCCGCACGCGGGCCAGGCCCCGGGCGCGGTCCCACGGCGCGACGGGGGCACCGCCTCCCACCCGGGCGTCCTCGCGGGCCGCGTTGCGCACCGCGGGGGCGGCGAGGGCGGCCAGGCGTTCCCGGACCGCCGCCAGCGACGGCGCGGTCCGGTCCCCGAGGGCGTACTCGGCGTGGCTGCCGTAGCCCAGCACGCCCGCCCGTTCCGCCCGCAGGGCCGCCATCTCGGCCGCGATCGCCAGCGTCGCATGCTCGCCGTCCGCACCACGGCCGACGGACGCCTCGTGGATCCGGCGGCGGAGCGCGGGGTCCTCCAGCCGCTCCAGCACCGGCTGGGCCGACGGCAGCGCCAGCGGCAGCAGGTAGCCGTCCGGCCGGCCCGCGGCCGCCGCCGTGTCCCGTGCCGCCGCGACCTCGTCCGCGGGCAGGCCCGAAAGCCCGTCAGCGTCCCCGACCCAGACGGCCGCCGCGTTCAGCGCGGCTTCGATCCGGCGGGTGTAATCGGCCTCGAGTTCGGCGAGGCGCCCGTTCAGCTCCCGCAGGCGGCCCCGGTCCGGCGCCGACAGGCCCGCGCCCGCGCGGCGGAAGCGCCGCAGCGTCTCCTCGGCCAGGCGGGCGTCCTCGCCACGGAGACCGGCGGTGTCCACGGCCTCCAGCCGCGCATGGAGGCCGGCATCGAAGTGGACGGCGTCCTCGTGCGCCGCCAGCAGGGACTGGATGGCGGGGTCCACGGCCAGGATCCCCCCGGTCGCGTGTGACGCGCGGACCGTGGAGTAGGCGGCCCGGGCACGGCGCAGGTCCTGCCCGCTGCGCTCCAGGGCGACGAAGGTGTTCTCGAAGCTGGCCGGCCCCGGGTCGGCGGCGATCGCCGCCACCTCGGCCGCATGCCGCTGCGCCACCCCGACCGTGATCGCCTCCAGGTAGTCGTCCGCGTCGAGCGCGGCGAAGTCGGGCACCCCGTAGGGCAGCGGGCTGGGCTCCAGCAGCGGGTTCACCATGGACCCCAGTCTGCACCAACGGGCCCCGTCCCATTAGGCTCGGGCCATGCGCGTGCCCGTCCGCCGACTCCCGGCCTGCCTGCTCGCCGGCGCCCTGGCGCTGGGCCTGACGTCGTGCCTGCAGCCCCCGGCCGGGGACCCCGGCCCGACGCCGGAGCGGGCCTCCCCGGTTCCCGGGGCGCCGTCGTCCGCCACCCGCCCGCCGTCGTCCGGCGCCCCCGCCCCGACGTCCGGCTCGGTACCGCCGTCGGCCGGCTCCGTGCCGCCGCCGTCGGCCGGAAGCGCGCCGGCAGGCGCCGCCTGCCCGCCCTCCGACTGTGTCGACCTGGTCGTCAGCGGCGACGTGCTGCTGCACCCCGCGCTGTGGGAGCAGGCGGAGCGCGACGGCGGCGGCCGTCCGGACTTCCGGCCGCTGCTCGCCGAGCTGAAGCCCCACCTGGCTGGCGCGGAGCTGGCCGTATGCAACCTCGAGACGCCGGTCGGCCCGGCGGAGGGCCCGTGGAGCGGGTACCCGGCGTTCAGCGTGCCACCGCAGATCGTGCCAGCGCTCCGGGACACGGGATACGACGCCTGTACGACGGCCACGAACCACGCCCTCGACGCCGGCACCCCTGGGGTGGAGCGGACCCTGGACGCGCTCGACGCCGCCGGCCTCGACCATGCGGGCACGTACCGCACCCGCGCCGAGGCCGAGCGCCCGGTCGTCGTCGACGCCGGGGGAGCGCGGGTAGGGCTCGTGACGGGCACGTACGCCCTCAACGGGTACGTCCCGGACGCCCCCTGGCGCGTGGACGGGCTCGATCCCGACGGGCTGGTCGCGGACGCGCGCGCCGCCCGGGCGGCCGGCGCGGACCTCGTGGTGGCCGGGCTGCACGCGGGAGACGAGTACACGGACCGTCCCAACGACGAGCTGCTGCGCACGGCGCGCGCCCTGGCCGAGTCCGGCGAGGTCGATTTCGTCTACGCCCACCACACGCACTCCGTCCTGCCCCTGGAACGCCACGCGGGGACGTGGATCGCCTACGGGCTGGGCAACAGCGTCGCCGACCACGCCACCGACCTGGCCGTGAACCGGGAGGGGCTGACGGTGCGCCTGCGCTTCGAGCGCGGCCGCGACGGCTGGACGGCCGCGGCCCCCGTCTGGACCGCCCACATCATGGCCAGGGACCCGGCCCGGTGGTGCGCCCTGCCGGCAGCGTCCCCGTGCACCGACACGGCGGAGGACGCCGCCTCGCTGGCGCGGACGACGCGCACCGTCAACGCCTACGGCGCCGACGACGACGGCGCCCGCCCGTGGCGCCGCGCCGCGGGATGACGCCACGCGAGGACGCGGTGCTGTGGGGCGGGGCACGCCGGGGGTTTATGCTGGACTGTCCCCACTTCCATGCCCCGGTCGGACCGGGGCCCGTCCCCGACCGCCGGGGGAAAGCGAGACGCACGTGTCCACCATCGGTGTCCTGGCCCTACAGGGCGACGTCCGCGAACACGCGGCCGCACTCGAGGCCGGGGGCGCGCGCGCCGTGCCGGTCCGCCGCCCCGAGGAGCTCGCCGGCCTGGAGGGGCTGGTCCTGCCCGGCGGGGAGTCCACGACCATCGACAAGTTGGCCCGCGCCTTCGGGATCGCCGGACCGATCCGCGAGGCGATCGCCGACGGGCTGCCCGTCTACGGCTCGTGCGCCGGCCTGATCCTGCTCGCCGACCGGTTGGCCGACCCGGCCGCCGACCTGCGGGGGGAGCCCCAGCAGACGTTTGGCGGGATCGACATGGTCGTGCGGCGCAACGCGTTCGGGCGGCAGGTCGACTCGTTCGAGACGGACTTGGACTTCAAGGGCCTCGAGACCGTCACCGCGCCGGGAGAGACCCCGACACTGCGCGCCGTGTTCATCCGTGCGCCATGGGTCGAGTCCGTGGGCCACGGCGTGGAGCCGCTCGCGCAGGTCGACCTGCCCGGCGGGGACCCCGACGGCGGCGGGCCCGGGAACGCTAGAATCGTCGCAGTCCGATCCGGGAACCTCCTGGCCACGGCCTTCCACCCGGAGGTCACGGGCGAGCGGCGCGTCCACCGTCTTTTCATCCAGATGATCCGAGGAGAAGCGTAAGCATGTCAGGCCACTCCAAATGGGCGACCACCAAGCACAAGAAGGCGGTCATCGACGCGAAGCGCGCCAAGTCCTTCGCGAAGCTGATTAAGAACATCGAGGTCGCGGCCCGCGCCGGCGGCGCCGACATCGCGGGCAACCCCGCCCTCGAACTCGCCGTGCAGAAGGCGAAGAAGACCTCGGTGCCCAACGACAACATCGACCGCGCCATCAAGCGCGGCGCCGGGCTCACCGGCGAGGCCATCGACTACCAGGAGATCATCTACGAGGCGCGCGGCCCGCAGGGGTCGGCGCTGCTCGTCGAGTGCCTGACGGACAACAAGAACCGGGCCGCCTCCGAGGTCCGCGTCGCCATCACCCGCAACGGCGGCACCGTGGCCGACCCCGGCTCGGTCAGCTACCTGTTCTCGCGCAAGGGCGTCGTCTCGCTGCCCAAGAAGGAGCTGTCCGAGGACGACGTGCTCCTGGCGGTCCTCGACGCGGGCGCCGAGGAGGTGCAGGAATCGGGCGAATCGTTCGAGGTCCACTCCGAGCCCACCGACCTGCGCGCCGTCGTGGCCGGCCTCGAGGAGGCCGGGATCGAATACGAGTCCGACGAGGTCGAGTTCGTCCCGTCCATGAAGGTCGAGCTCGAGGCCGACGCCGCCCGCAAGTTCCTCAAGCTCGCGGACGCCCTCGAGGACCTGGACGACGTGCAGAACGTCTACTCCAACGCCGACATCAGCGAGGCCGTCCAGGCCGAGCTCGAGGCCGACGACTAGGTGGCGCTGCGGGTCGTCGGCGTCGACCCCGGCCTGACCCGCTGCGGGCTGGCCGTGGTCGACGTCGGCGCCAACCGGCGCGCCGCCCTCGTCGACGTCGCCGTCCTCGGCACCGCGCCCGACCGCCCGCTCGACGAGCGCCTGCTGGCGATCGCCGACGGCATCGACGCCTGGCTGGACCGCCACACGCCCGACGCCCTGGCGATCGAGCGGGTCTTCAGCCAGCTCAACGTGAGCACGGTGATGGGAACCGCCCAGGCCTCCGGAATCGTGATCGCCTCCGCCGCCCGCCGCGGGATCCCCGTCGCCCTGCACACGCCCACCGAGGTCAAGGCCGCCGTGACCGGCAGCGGCCAGGCGGACAAGGCCGCCGTCGGGCGGATGGTCGCCCGCATCCTCGGCCTGGACTCCCCGCCCCGTCCCGCCGACGCGGCCGACGCCGTCGCCATCGCCATCACCCACGGGTGGCGCGGAGCCGCCCCCGGCTCGCACGCCTCCGCGTCCGCTCCCGGCGGGGGTTCGGCGCTCACGCCCGCGCAGCGGGCCTGGGCCGCCGCCGAGGCGAAGTCCCGGAGGACACGCCGCTGACGGCGTTCCCGCGGCAGGGCCACTAGGCTGTTCGTAGATGTGTTCGGTTCGCCCGCCGCGGACCGGAGGAACCCGCCGGAGGAAACACCATGATCAGCTCCCTGCACGGCACCGTGCGCCATGTGGGCCTGGGCAGCGCCGTCGTCGACGTCAACGGCTTCGGCATGCTCGTGCAGGCCACGCCCCAGACACTGGGGGCGCTGCGGACGGGCGAGGACGCCCTCGTGCACACCTCGATGGTGGTCCGCGAGGAGTCCATGACCCTGTTCGGCTTCGCGGACACCGACGAGCGGGACGTGTTCGAGACGCTGCTCGGTGTCGCGGGCGTCGGGCCGCGCCTGGCGCTGGCCGTCCTGGCGGTGCACTCGCCCGAGGACGTGCGCGTCGCCGCGTCCGCGGGCGACGCCAAGGCGTTCACGCGGGTTCCCGGCATCGGCCCCAAGGGCGCCCAGCGGATCGTCCTGGAGCTGGCCGGCAAGCTCGTGCCCACGGGGCGGGACGCCGCGCCGGCCGGCGGCAGCGCGCCGCAGGCGTGGCGGGGCGACGTGCTGGAGGCCCTGGTCTCGCTCGGCTGGTCCGAGAAGGACGCGGGCAAGGCCATCGACGCGACGGCCGAGGCGGAGCCCGACGCCGTCGCCGGCGGCGACGTCCCCTCCATCCTGCGCCACGTGCTGCGGGACCTCGGCCGCGGCGCGGCGGCGCGGGCGCGGTAGCCGGTGGCCGCGGAGCACACGCCGTTGACGGCGTCCACGAGCGAACCGGAGGAGCGGGCCCTCGAGGCGGCCCTGCGCCCCAAGAACCTGCACGACTTCGTCGGCCAGGAGCGGGTGCGGCGCCAGCTCTCCCTTGTCCTGGAGGCGGCGCGCATCCGCGAGCGCCCCGCGGACCACGTGCTGATGTCCGGGCCGCCGGGGCTGGGCAAGACCACGCTGGCGATGATCATCGCCGCGGAGATGAACTCGTCGCTGCGCATCAGCTCCGGCCCGGCCATCCAGCACGCGGGCGACCTGGCCGCGATCCTCTCCTCGCTCACGGAGGGCGAGGTCCTCTTCCTCGACGAGATCCACCGCATGAGCCGCCCCGCCGAGGAAATGCTCTACATGGCGATGGAGGACTTCCGGGTCGACATCGTCGTCGGCAAGGGCGCCGGCGCCACGGCCATCCCGCTCGAGCTGCCCCCGTTCACACTCGTCGGCGCCACGACGCGGGCCGGCCTGCTGCCCGGACCGCTGCGGGACCGCTTCGGGTTCACCGGGCACCTGGAGTTCTATTCGACGGCCGAACTGGAGTTGGTCCTGCGCCGCTCGGCGATGCTGATCGACCTGCGCGCGACGTCGGCGGCCTTCACGGAGATCGCCTCCCGGTCCCGCGGCACCCCCCGGATCGCCAACCGGCTCCTGCGCCGCGTGCGCGACTGGGCGCTGGTGCACGGCCTCGAGCAGGTGGACGCGGAGACGGCCGGCGCGGCCCTGGACATGTACGAGGTCGACGGCCGCGGGCTCGACCGCCTGGACCGGGCGGTGCTGCGCGCGCTGTGCACCAAGTTCGGCGGCGGCCCCGTGGGGCTGTCCACCCTGGCCATCGCCGTGGGGGAGGAGACGGAGACCGTCGAGGAGGTCGCGGAGCCCTACCTGGTGCGCGAGGGGCTGCTCGGGCGGACGCCCCGCGGACGGATCGCGATGCCCGCGGCGTGGGACCACCTCGGGCTGGCCATCCCGCAGGGTGCGCCGGTGCAGCAGCCCGAGCTGGACCTCGACGCCCCGGAGTAGGCTCCCGCTGGCCGGTCCTCAGCGCCCGCACAGCCCGCGTGTCTAGAATGGACTGCGGCCGCCCTGCCGGGGCGCGCCCCCACCCACCACTAAGGAGCAGGTAGCGCACGTGACCCCCATGGTTCTGGCCCAGGCCCCCGCCCCCGCCAACGGCGGCGGATTCGATCCGATGTCCCTGATCCTGTTGGCGGCCTTCGCGTTCCTGATCATCATGATGTTCCGGGGCCGCAGGAAGGCCAAGACGCAGCAGGAGAAGCTGCAGTCGAGCCTGGCGCCCGGGGCCGAGGTCATGACGCAGTTCGGGCTGTTCGGCACCGTTGTCGCCATCGACAAGGACGAGAACAAGGTCGTCCTCGAGCTCTCGCCGGGCCACCGCGCCACGGTGCACTCGCAGGCAATCGCCCGTGTGGTGGAGCCCACCCCCGCCGCGGCGGAGCCGGCCGCAGCGGAGCCGGCGGACGCCGACCGCGCGCTGGACGACGCGGACCGCCGCGCGGACGGCACGGGCAGCCCGGCCGACGGGACGGACGGTCCGGAGCACCCCCGCCCGTAGCCTCCGGCCCGCAGCGCGCCGGGGACGGCACCGACCGCCCGGCGGACCGAACCGCCCAGCAGAAAGCGTCCACATGTCTACATCCGCCCCCGTGCGCCACGCACGCCGCGCCCTGCTTTGGCTGGGCGTGCTGTGCATCGTGTTCAGCGGCCTCCTCGTCACCGGCGTCGCCACCGGGAACACCACGTGGGGCCCCAAGCTCGCCCTTGACCTGGAGGGCGGGACGCAGATGATCCTGGCGCCGGAGGTCGCGGGCGGCGCCGCGCCGACGCAGGAGCAGCTCGAGCAGGCGGTCCAGATCATCCGCCAGCGCGTCGACGGCTCCGGCGTCTCGGAGGCAGAGATCACGACACAGTCCGGGCGCAACGTCGTCGTGTCCATGCCGGGTGTCCCGGACAGCGAGCAGCGCGAACTCATCCAGGCCTCCGCCGCCATGGAGTTCCGGCCCGTGATCATGGCGGGGCCGTTCGCGGCCGTCCCGCAGGAGAGCCGGACGCCCGCCAGCCAGCTGCCGAAGCCGACGGCGGAGCCGGAGCACGGCTCCGACACGAACTGGGTCGACGCCGACCTGCTGAAGCAGTTCGAGGCCTACGACTGCCCGACCGAACTGGCCGGGCGGACCGACTCCACCCATGCTCCGGGCGAGCCGATGATCGCCTGCGACCCCGGCACCCAGGCCAAGTACATCCTCGGCCCGGTCGCCATCCCGGGCGACGACATCTCGGACGCCTCGTTCGGCATGCAGCGCAGCTCCCAGGGGTTCACAACAGGCCAGTGGGCCGTCCAGCTGGAGTTCAACTCCGAGGGCGCGGCCGCGTTCCGCGACGTCACCCAGCGCCTCGTGGGCCTCCAGGGGGCCCAGAACCAGTTCGCCATCGTCCTCGACGGGGTGATCGTCTCGGCGCCCACGACCAACGCCGTGATCGGCGACGGCCGGGCCGAGATCACCGGCAACTTCACCGAGGAGAGCGCGCAGGCCCTGGCCGAGCAGTTGAAGTACGGCGCGCTGCCGATCAGCTTCGAGATCCAGTCCGAGCAGCAGATCTCCGCCACCCTCGGCGAGGACCAGCTGCGGATGGGCCTCATCGCCGGGATCATCGGCCTGGCCCTGGTCGCCGCCTACTCGTTCTTCCAGTACCGGCTGCTCGGGCTCGTCACCATCGCGTCGCTGATCGTGGCGGGGTTCCTGACGTACCTGGCGCTCGTGCTGCTCGGGTGGGCGCAGAACTACCGCCTGTCCCTGGCCGGCATCGCGGGCATCATCGTCGCGATCGGCCTGACGGCGGACTCGTTCATCATCTACTTCGAGCGCATCCGCGACGAGCTGCGCGACGGCCGGAGCCTGCCGTCCGCCGTCGAGACCGGGTGGAGCCGCGCGAAGCGCACCATCCTCGCGGCCAAGGCCGTGAACCTGCTGGCCGCCGTCGTGCTCTACATCGTCGCCGTCGGCGGCGTGAAGGGCTTCGCGTTCACGCTCGGCCTCACGGCGATCGCCGACCTGATCGTCGTCTTCCTGTTTACGCACCCGGTGCTGCAGCTGCTCGCGCAGACCAGGTTCTTCGGCGAGGGCCACCGGCTGTCGGGCCTGGACCCGTCCCTGCTCGGGGCGGAGCCCCTGTACCGGGGGGCCGGCCGCCTCCGCCAGTTCAATCCGGCCCCGACGGGGGCCAGGAAGTCCAAGGGCGCCGCGGCCGAGGCCGCCCGGCGCCAGACCATCGCGGAGCGCCGACGCGCCGCGGCCGCCGACGGCGACGGGGACCGCGCCGAGGCCACGAAGGGAAGCGACCATGCCTAGCAAACTCGCCACATGGGGCAACGAGCTCTACACGGGCAAGCGGTCCTACGGCTTCATCCGGCGGCGCAACCTCTGGTTCGCGATCGCCGCGGCCCTGGTCGTCCTCTCCATCCTGGTCCCCGTGGCGAAGGGCGGGTTCAACCTGGGCATCGACTTCCGCGGCGGGTCCGAGTTCACCGTGTCGGACGTCCAGAACACCGACGTCGAAGCCGGCGAGCAGGCCGTGGCGGCCGTGGCCCCCGAGCAGGATCCCCGCGTCACGAACATCGCCCCGGGCACCATGCGGATCCAGACGGACCGGCTCAGCGACGACCAGACCCTGCAGGTGGCCGAGGGGCTGCAGGAGGCCTACGCCGTGGGGCCCGAGCAGGTCACGTCCACGTTCATCGGCCCCACGTGGGGCCAGGACGTCTCGCAGCAGGCCCTGGTCGGGCTCATCGCCTTCATCGTGCTCGTCGGGTTGCTGATGGCCCTGTACTTCCGGACCTGGAAGATGTCCCTCGCCGCCGTGGTCGGGCTGCTCGTCGTCGTGGTGATCACGGCCGGCATCTACGCGCTGTCCGACTTCGAGGTGACGCCCAGCGCGATCATCGGCTTCCTCACCATTCTCAGCTACTGCCTGTACGACACGGTCGTCGTCTTCGACAAGGTCCGCGAGAACACGGAGCACCTGGCCGAGCGGACGTTCGACGAGGAGGTCAACCTGGCCGTCAACCAGACGCTGGTCCGCTCCATCAACACGTCCGTTGTCGCCGTGCTGCCCGTGGCGGCGATCCTCTTCATCGGCGCGTACCTGCTGGGTGCCGGCACGCTGAAGGACCTCTCGCTGGCCCTGTTCGTCGGCATCATCGTGAGCACCCTGTCGACCCTGTTCGTGCAGGCACCGTTGTACTCGTGGCTGCGCCGGCGCGAGCCGGCCCTGGTCGAGCACGCAGAGTCGGTCGAGCACCGGCGGAAGGCGGCCGTCGCGGTCTAGGGCCACCCGTCGCCCGCCGTCCCTCCGGGGCGGCGGGCGACGCCATGGAGGGCCGCGGGCCACGCGCCGGACCCCGGGGTCCGGCGCGTGCTATACCCTTGTCCATACGTCGACCGGTCCGTTGCCCCGGTCGGCGCCGTCGCCGTTCCGGAAAGGGGGATGCCCATGGCCCACCATCCCACCGGCACGCCCCACGACGCCCCGGCGGGTCCCCCGCAGCCGCCGGCGGGCCGCCGCGAGCGCCCGTTCTCCCGCCTGGTCCGCCTCGCCGGACGCAGTGGCTCGGGGCAGCCGCCGATCCTGGAGCCGCTGCTGCGCACGGTGAGGGCGAACAGCCCCAAGGAGCAGCTGGACCTGATCACGCGGGCGTACCACGTGGCGGAGCGCCACCACGAGGGCCAGAAGCGCAAGAGCGGCGACCCCTACATCACCCACCCGGTCGCCGTCGCGACGATCCTGGCCGAGATGGGGATGACCGGAACGACCCTGGCGGCGGCGCTCCTGCACGACACGGTCGAGGACACGGACTACTCGCTCGGCGAGCTGCGCCGCGAATTCGGCGACGAGGTCGCCATGCTCGTCGACGGCGTCACGAAGCTGGACAAGGTCCAGTTCGGCGACGCCGCACAGGCCGAGACCGTCCGCAAGATGGTCATCGCCATGGCCCGGGACATCCGCGTGCTGCTGATCAAGCTCGCCGACCGGCTGCACAACGCCCGCACGTGGCGGTACGTCTCCCCGGAGTCGAGCGCCAAAAAGGCCCGCGAGACCCTCGAGATCTTCGCGCCGCTGGCCCACCGGCTGGGCATGAACACGATCAAGTGGGAGCTTGAGGACCTCTCGTTCGCGGCGCTGCACCCGAAGGTCTACGAGGAGATCGTCCGCATGGTGGGGGAGCGGACCCCCGAGCGGGAGAAGTACCTCGCCACGGTCCGCGAGCGCATCGGCGAGGACCTGCACCAGTCGCGCATCAGGGCGACGATCACGGGCCGCCCGAAGCACTACTACTCGATCTACCAGAAGATGATCGTGCGCGGGAAGGACTTCGACGACATCCACGACCTGATCGGCGTGCGCGTGCTCGTCGACTCGGTCCGGGACTGCTACGCCGCCCTGGGCGCGCTGCACGCGCGGTGGAACCCCCTGCCAGGGCGGTTCAAGGACTACATCGCGATGCCGAAGTTCAACATGTACCAGTCCCTGCACACCACGGTGATCGGACCCGGCGGAAAGCCGGTGGAGATCCAGATCCGCACCCACGACATGCACCGGCGCGCCGAGTACGGCGTCGCGGCCCACTGGAAGTACAAGAACCCGGGCGCCAAGGCGGCGCAGGGCGGCCCCGACGGGACGGACATGGGCTGGCTGCGGAGCCTCCTGGACTGGCAGCAGGAGACCCGGGACCCGGGCGAGTTCCTGGACTCGCTGCGGTTCGAGATCAACGCCGCCGAGGTCTTCGTGTTCACGCCCAAGGGCGAGGTGATGGCGCTTCCGGCCGGTTCGACCCCGGTCGACTTCGCCTACGCCGTGCACACGGAGGTCGGCCACCGGACCATCGGGGCGCGCGTGAACGGGAAGCTCGTGCCGCTCAACAGCGAGCTGCACCACGGGGACTGGGTCGAGATCTTCACGTCCAAGGCGGAGGGCGCCGGGCCCAGCCAGGACTGGCAGGGCTTCGTCAAGAGCGCCCGGGCGCGGAACAAGATCCGCCAGTGGTTCACGAAGGAGCGCCGCGAGGAGGCGATCGAGAAGGGCAAGGAGCAGCTCACCCGAGCCCTGCGGAAGAACAACCTCCCGCTCCAGAAGCTGATGACGCACGACACGCTCACGGCGGTCGCGCACGAGCTGCGGCACGCGGACATCACGGCACTGTACGCCGCGGTGGGGGACGGGCACACCTCCGCGCAGAACGTGATCGAGCACCTCACCGCGCTCGTCGGCCCGGCGCACGAGGCCGACTCCGAGCTCGAGGACGCCCCGATCGTCTCCCCGCCGCGGCCGCGCACCGGCAGCGAGTCCGGCGTCGTGGTCAAGGGCGCCGGCGAAGTCCTCGCCAAGCTGGCCCGGTGCTGCACGCCCGTTCCACCGGACGAGATCCGCGGCTTCGTCACGCGGGGATCCGGGGTGTCGGTCCACCGGGCCGACTGCCCGAACCTGCAGTCGCTCGAGGGCCAGGCGGACCGGCTCGTCGACGTCGAGTGGGCGCCCACGAAGTCGAGCGTGTTCCTCGTGGAGATCCAGGTGGAGGCGCTCGACCGCAAGTCCCTGCTCTCGGACGTGACGCGCGTACTCTCCGACAGCCACGTGAACATCCTCGCCGCGAACGTCACCACCTCCCGGAACCGGGTCGCCCTGTCCCGGTTCGCCTTCGAGATGGCGGATCCCAAGTACCTGCACCACGTCCTCAATGCGGTCCGCCGCATCGACGGTGTCTACGACGTCTACCGCACCGCCTCGGGCCGCCGCAGGCAGTAGCCGGGCCCGGCGGACGGCGCTCGGCCACTACGCCGCGACCTGCGCGAGGAGCCGCTCCGCGCGCGCCTTCCCCGGGTGGCGGGGCATCCGCGCCAGCCGCTCGGCCACCGCTGCAGGGGTGCACCCGTCCACGCCCGAGAGCAGCCGCGCCAGGACGTCCAGGGCCTCCGGCTCGGCCGCGTGCCGGGCGAGGTCCGCCGCCGTGCGCACGGCGCTGGTCACGCCGATGCCACCCAGTTCGACGACATCGTCAGGCTGCAGCCGGGCCTCGTACACGTGCACCGGCAGCACCGGCCGCACCAGGGGCCGGCGCACGAAGCGCGGGGCGAGCAACTCCAGCTCGGCCGGCTCCCCGGCGCACCCCAGCACCCAGGCGGCGCTGCGCCGTCCCACGACGACCGGTGCGCCCGGCCGGGGCCCCGCCACCGCACCGGCGGCAGCGGCGCGGACGGTCGCGTCCACGGTCCTGTCGCGGGCCACGTAGGCCCCGGGAAGCACCGCGCGGACGATCCCCTCGGACTCCATCGCGCACAGTTCCGACCCCGTGAACGGCCTCCCGGCGCAGAGTATGCCCCCCGGCGGCCCCTCCTCGTCCATCCACTCCATGCCCACAGCCTGCCAGCCCCGGCCCCGCGCGGGGGCGGCGACGGGCGGATTGTGGATATCCCGCCCCGGACGCGCCGCGGGGCGGGCCCGGGACCTGGGTGGTCCGGACCCGCCCCGCGGGCGGTCGGTGCCGCTAGCTGAAGTCCGCGGCCGAGCGGCGCAGCGTCTCGAGCCACGTCCGGCGCGCGTCCAGCGCCTCCTGGGCCTTCTCGATCCTGCGCGCGTCGCCGGCGGCGCGCGCCTGTTCCAGGTCGGACTCCAGCTGGCCGATCGTGTCCTCCAGCTGCTCGAGCATGCTGTTGGTGCGGGCCTTGGTCTCCGGGTTCGTCCGGCGCCACTGCTCGTCCTCGGCGGCCTTGACGGCGTCCTCGATCTGCCGCATGCCCTGCTCCATGCGCTGCATGGCGGAGCGCGGAACCTTGCCGGCGGCCTCCCAGCGGTCGCGGAGCGGGGCCAGAGCCTTGCGCGCGGCCGCGGGGTCCGTGACCGGCAGGAGGGCACGCGCCTCCTCGAGGATGCCCTCCTTGACCTTGAGGTTCTGCCCGAACTCCTCGTCCATGGCGTGGTGCGCCTCGTTGCGGGCGTTGAAGAACACGTCCTGGGCGGCACGGAACCGCGCCCACAGGGCATCGTCGTCCTTGCGCGACGCCCGCTTGGACGCCTTCCACTCGTCCATCAGGCGGCGGTACTCGCTGGACGTCCGCCCCCAGTCGGTCGAGGTGGAGAGCGCCTCGGCGCGGGCGATGAGTTCCTCCTTGGCGGCCTTCGCCTCGGCGTTGTCCGCGTCCAGCTGGGAGAAGAACGCCCGGCGGTGCCGGTCGAAGGTCGTGCGCGCCGCGCGGAAGCGCTTCCAGAGGGCGTCCTCAGTGGACTTTCCGAGCCGCACGCCGGCCTTCTGGGAGGCCTTCCACGCCTCGAACAGCTCGTTCATGCGCGTGCTGCCCTGCTTCCACTGCATGGAGCCCGGGTCGCGGCCGGCGAGCTCCTCGGCCTCGGCGACGATCGCCTCGCGGGAGGCGAGGTCCTCGGCCCGCCGGGCGTCCGCAAGCTTGCGCTCGACCCGCTGGAGCTCGGCGACGTCCTGGCGCGCCGACTCGAGACGGTCCTGCAGCGCCGGGATGTCGCCGACCATGGAGCGCTCGTCCACCAGCGCCTGCAGGTGGTCCAGGGCCTTGCCCATGTCGGCGGTCGGCGCCTTGGCGAGCACGCGCTGCTCGAGCAGCATCAGCTGGCTGACGACGTCGTCGTACTTCCGCACGAAGTACGCCAGCGCTTCGTCCTTGGTGGCGTCCGGGTATTGCCCGACCGCGTGCTCCTCGCCATGGATCAGGACGAAGACGTGGCCGTCGTCGGCGACCCGCGCGAAGCGCGCGGCTTCCTCCAGCGGCGTGGTGTGGGTCGGGGGAGCGGCAACCGGGGCCGGCGTGCCCGAGGTCTGCGGGGCGCCGGCCGGGCGCGGCCCGCCGGGCTTGGGGCGTCCGGGCTTCGGGCCGCCCGCCCGCTTGCCCCCGCCCGGCCTCGCGGGGCCGGGAGCCGGTGCCGGGGCCGGCTCCGACGCGGCACCCGACTCCTCGGGCACCGGGGGCGCGGCGGCGGGAGCGGCCTCCTCGGCGGCGCCGTCGGAACCGTCCGCCTGCTGGGCGTGCTCCGCGGGCGCCGCAGGGACGGAGGCCTCGGCAGGATCGGCCGCCGGGGCGGCGGCCTGCCCCTCCGGCGCGGCGGCGGCGTCGGCCGGCTGGCCCGGCGTTTCGGCCGTCTGGGACCCGGCCGCGGCCTGGTCCTGCGGCTCGGTCGGCTGGCCCTCGGCCGGGGCCGTGCCTTGGGCCTGCTCGGCCTCGGGTCGGGCGCCCTGCTCGGTGGACTGGGAACGGTCGTCGGATTGCTGACTGGTGGTCACCGCTGGAACTCTTTCGCGTCGTGGATGCCCCGGGCTCTCCGGGGTGGCCTGTCCCACGCCACTTTACCCAGACGGCGGCGGGCGGCAGTAGTCCGCGGCGCGGGCCGCGTCGCCCGCGCCGCGCGCGCCCGCTGGGGCGCGGTGCGGGGCGGCGCCTAGAATGGAGCGGTTGACGGCCGCCCGGCCGCCCGCCGACCCGAAGGAGAACACCCCGCATGGCACGCAAGGCCTCCCTGTCCGGATTCCCCGAGTGGCTGCCCCAGGAGCGGCTCGTGGAGCTCCATGTCCTGGACCTGCTGCGGGAGACCTTCGAGCTGCACGGCTTCACCAACATCGAGACCCGTGCGGTGGAGACGGTGGGACAGCTCCTGCGCAAGGGCGAGATCGACAAGGAGGTCTACGGGCTCTCCCGGCTGCAGGCCGAGGACGGGGAAGCGGCCCGGACCGACCCGAACGCGCTGGCCCTGCACTTCGACCTCACCGTCCCGTTCGCCCGCTACGTGGTGGAGAACGCGGGGCACCTGGCCTTCCCGTTCCGCCGCTACCAGATCCAGAAGGTCTGGCGCGGGGAGCGCCCGCAGGACGGCCGCTTCCGCGAGTTCACGCAGGCGGACATCGACGTGGTCGGCGACGGGTCGCTGCCGTTCCGCTACGACGTCGAGCTGGCCCTGGTCATCGCAGAGGCCCTCGGCCGGCTGCCCATCGGCGACTTCACCCTGCGCGTGAACAACCGCAAGCTCGCCGAGGGCTTCTACCTCGGACTGGGCCTCGAGGACACCGCCGGGGTCCTGCGCAACATCGACAAGCTGGAGAAGATCGGTCCCGAGAAGGTCGCCCAGCTGCTCGCCGAGGAGGTCGGCGCCTCACCCGAACAGGCGCGGGCGGCGCTCGAGCTGGCCGCCATCCGGACTCCGGACACGTCGTTCGTAGAGCGCGTGCGGGCCCTCGGGGTGCGGCACCCGCTCCTGGACCAGGGCCTCGACGAGCTCGCCCAGGTCGTGGGCGAGGCGGCCGAGCGGGCCCCGGGCCGCGTCGTCGCGGACCTGAGCATCGCCCGCGGCCTCGACTACTACACGGGCACCGTCTACGAGACCGTCCTGGCTGGCCGGGAGCAGCTGGGGTCCATCTGCTCGGGCGGGCGCTACGAGTCCCTGGCCGCGAAGGGCAACCGCACGTTCCCCGGCGTCGGTCTGTCGATCGGCGTCAGCCGTCTCGTCTCCCGCATCCTCGCGGAGGGCTCAGTCGTCGCCAGCCGGTCGGTCCCGTCCGCGGTGCTCGTGGCCCTGGCGAACGACGACTCATGGTCCGCCGCCCAGGACACCGCCGCCGCCCTGCGCGCCCGCGGCATCGCCGTCGAGGTGGCGGCCAGCGCGGAGAAGTTCGGCAAGCAGATCAAGTACGCCGACCGGCGCGGGATCCCCTTCGTCTGGTTCATGGCGGCGGACGGGACCCACGAGGTCAAGGACATCCGCAGCGGCGAGCAGGTCCCCGCGGACCCCGCCACGTGGACGCCGCCGGCCGTGGACCTCGTCCCCGCCGTTGCCCCGGAGCCGGCCGCCGAGCCCGCCACCGCCGACCGGTAGACTCGGACGCAATCCACCCCAAGCCGCCGGCCCCTCGGGGCCGGCGCGACCCCCTCCGAAAGGACCGCAGTGCTGCGCACCCACGACCTGGGATCCCTCAGGGCCGAGCACATTGGACAGACCGTCACTCTCGCCGGATGGGTGGCCCGACGCCGCGACCACGGCGGCGTGGCCTTCCTCGACCTGCGGGACGCGTCCGGCGTCGCCCAGATCGTCGTGCGCGACGAGGCCGACTTCCACCACCTGCGCAACGAGTACGTCCTGCAGGTGACCGGCAGCGTCGAGCGCCGCCCCGAGGGCAACGAGAACCCGGCGCTGGCCACGGGCGAGGTCGAGGTCATCGCCGAGACCGTCACCGTGCTCAACACCGCCGCCCCGCTGCCGTTCCAGGTCGACGAGCACGTCGAGGTCGGCGAGGAGGCGCGCCTGCGCCACCGCTACCTGGACCTGCGCCGGCCGGCGCCGCACCGGAACCTGGTCCTGCGTTCCGAGGCCAATCGCGTGGCCCGCGAACTGCTGCACGGCGAGGGCTTCACCGAGATCGAGACGCCGACCCTGACCCGTTCGACGCCCGAGGGCGCGCGCGACTTCCTGGTCCCCGCGCGCCTGGCCCCCGGCTCCTGGTACGCCCTGCCGCAGTCCCCGCAGCTGTTCAAGCAGCTCCTGCAGGTCGGCGGGTTCGAGAAGTACTACCAGATCGCCCGCTGCTACCGCGACGAGGACTTCCGCGCCGACCGCCAGCCCGAGTTCACACAGCTGGACATCGAGGCCTCGTTCGTCGAGCAGGACGACGTCATCCGCCTCGGCGAGGAGATCGTCAAGGCCCTGTGGAAGCTCATCGACGTCGAGATCCCCACGCCGATCCAGCGCATGACCTACGCCGACGCGATGGCCCGGTACGGCACCGACAAGCCGGACCTGCGCTTCGGCCTGGAGCTCACCGAGCTCACCGGGTTCTTCAAGGACACGACGTTCCGGGTGTTCCAGGCGCCCTACGTCGGCGCCGTCGTCATGCCGGGTGGCGCGTCGCAGCCGCGCCGCACGCTGGACGCCTGGCAGGAGTGGGCCAAGCAGCGCGGCGCCAAGGGCCTCGCCTACGTCCTCGTCCAGGAGGACGGGACGCTGGCCGGCCCGGTCGCCAAGAACCTCACGGACCATGAGCGCGAGCACCTCGCCGGCACGGTCGGGGCCAACCCCGGCGACTGCATCTTCTTCGCCGCCGGCACCGCCGCCGAGTCCCGGGCCCTGCTCGGGGCGGCGCGTGTCGAGATCGGCCACCGCACCGGCCAGGTCAAGGACGGCGACTGGGCCTTCGTGTGGGTGGTCGACGCCCCGATGTTCGAGTCCGCCGCCGCGGCCGAGGCCTCGGGCGACGTCGCCGTCGGCGGCGGGCAGTGGACCGCCGTGCACCACGCGTTCACCTCGCCCAAGCCCGAATTCATGGACACGTTCGACCAGGACCCGGAGAACGCGCTGTCCTACGCGTACGACATCGTCTGCAACGGCAACGAGATCGGCGGCGGATCCATCCGTATACACGAGCGCGACGTGCAGGAGCGGGTCTTCAAGGTCATGGGCCTTGACCGGGAGTCCGCGGCCACGAAGTTCGGGTTCCTGCTTGAGGGCTTCAAGTACGGCGCCCCGCCGCACGGCGGCATCGCCTTCGGCTGGGACCGCGTCGTGGCGCTGCTGGCGGGCGAGGACTCCATCCGCGAGGTCATCGCGTTCCCCAAGACCGGCGGCGGCTACGACCCGCTGACTGCCGCGCCGGCGCCGATCACGGCGCAGCAGCGCAAGGAGGCCGGCGTCGACGCGAAGCCGGAGCCGAAGCAGGCCCAGCCCGCCCCCGAGGCGGCCCAGGCCGCGGCCCAGTAGCCGCGGCAGGCGCGACGGCGGGCACCCACCCCGGGTGGGCGCCCGCCGTCGGCGTGTCCGGGCCGGTGACCGGGCCGCACGACGGCGGCGCGCCGGGGCACCCCCGGTCAGCCCGGGAGGTCGTCCGTGTCGACGAGCAGCGTGAAGGGTCCGCTGTTGACCAGGCAGACGTCCATCAGCGCCCCGAAGACGCCGGTCTCGACGGTCGCCCCCAGCGCGCGCAGGTGCGCCACGAACGCCTCGTACAGCGGCTCGGACAGGTCCCGCCCGGCCGCGCGGGTCCAGGAGGGCCGGCGGCCCTTGCGGACGTCCCCGTAGAGCGTGAACTGGCTGACCACCAGCAGCGGCGCCCCGGCCGACGCGCAGGAGGCCTCGCCGTCGAGCATCCTTAGGTGCCAGAGCTTCTCGGCCAACCGGCGGGCCTCGGCGTCGCCGTCGTCCACGCACACGCCCAGCAGCACGACCAGCCCCGGGCCGTCGATCTTGCCCACCGTGCGCCCGTCGACGTCGACCGACGCCCGCGACACCCGCTGCGCCACCGCCCTCATCCGCTCTCCCTCGCCCGGCAGGGCGCGGCCGGTCCGGGCCCTGGTACCGTCCGACCCTACCGGCCGCCGGCGCACTAGGCTGGACGGATGAACGATCTGCTGAGCCCCGACGAGGACGGGGAGCCGGACGCCGCGCCGGGGCGGCCGCGCCCCCCGCTGGCCGTGCGCATGCGCCCCCGGTCCGTGGAGGAGCTGGTCGGCCAGGGGCACCTGCTCGGGCCGGGGTCCCCGCTGCGGCAACTCGCCGGCGCCGACGGCTCCGGCCCCTCGGGGCCGTCCAGCGTCGTGCTCTGGGGCCCGCCGGGCACCGGCAAGACGACGATCGCGCACGTCATTGCCCGCGCCCCCGGCCGACGGTTCGTGGAGCTGTCGGCGATCACGGCCGGCGTCAAGGACGTCCGCAGGGTCATGGACCAGGCCCTGCACGACCGCGACCTCAACGGGATCACCACGGTGCTGTTCCTGGACGAGATCCACCGCTTCACCAAGGCGCAGCAGGACGCGCTGCTGCCCGGGGTCGAGAACCGCTGGGTCGTGCTGATCGCCGCGACGACGGAGAACCCCTCGTTTTCCGTGATCTCCCCGCTCCTGTCGCGGTCGCTGCTGCTGACGCTCAAGCCGCTGCAGGACTCCGACATCAGGGCACTGATCGGGCGCGCGGTCGACGACGAGCGGGGGCTGGCCGGCACCGTGCGGGTCGAGGACGAGGCGCTGGACCACCTGGTGCGGATGGCCGGCGGCGACGCGCGCCGGGCCCTGACGGCCCTCGAGGCCGCCGCCGGCGTCGCCTACAGCGAGGCGCGCGGGGAGCCGGGGGAGGGGGACGACGACGGCGCCGCCGTGCCCGTGCTGGCCGCGCACGCGGAGCGGGCCATGGACGCGGCGGTGCAGCGCTACGACAAGGCCGGGGACCAGCACTACGACGTGGTCAGCGCGTTCATCAAGTCCATCCGGGGTTCGGACGTGGACGCTGCCGTGCACTATCTGGCGAAGATGCTCGAAGCGGGCGAGGACCCGCGGTTCATTTCGCGCCGGCTGATCATCAGCGCCAGCGAGGACATCGGCCTGGCGGACCCGACCGCCCTGCAGGCGGCCGTGGCCGCCGCGCAGGCGGTGCAGCTGATCGGGATGCCCGAGGGCCGGATCGTCCTGGCCCAGGCCACCGTGCACCTGGCGACGGCGCCGAAGTCCAACGCGTCCTACAACGCGGTCAACGCCGCGATCGCCGACGTCCGTGCCGGGCGGGGCCAGGGCGTGCCGGCGCACCTGCGCGACTCGCACTACCCGGGGGCCCGGCAGCTCGGCCACGGCAAGGGCTACGTGTACTCCCACGACGCGCCGCACTCGGTCGCGCGCCAGCAGTATCCGCCGGACGACCTCGTCGGGCGGGACTACTACGCCCCGACACAGAACGGGGCCGAGCGCGGAATCGCGGAGCGGCTCGCGCGCCTCCGGGGCATCGTCCGCGGGACGTAGGCGCCGCCGGCGGTGCGCCGCCGGAGCGCTGTTGGCCCCGGCGGGCCCGGGGGAGTGGAGAGCCCCGGCGCCGCCGCCGGACGCGGCCGCCCCCGGTGGTAGGATGGATCCTTGGCTGGCAAGCCGGTGCCCGCGTGCGCGCGGGACCGGTTGCAGTGCGTCGGGCGGCGGCATTCCCGACCCTCTCCCTCCTGGAGGCCAGTGCAAACCAAGCCGCCCATCAGTGAAAAGGACACCACGTGGCGAACAACACCCGTGCCCGCCGCAAGGTGCGCATCTCGCGCGCCCTCGGCATTGCCCTGACCCCCAAGGCCGAAAAGTACATGGAGCGCCGCCCGTACGGGCCCGGCCAGCACGGCCGTGCCCGGAAGAAGCAGGACTCCGACTACGCGGTGCGTCTGCGCGAGAAGCAGCGCCTGCGCGCCCAGTACGGCATCCGCGAGGCGCAGATGACCCGCGTCTTCGAGGAGGCCCGCCGCACCGCCGGCCTGACGGGCGAGAACCTCATCGAGCTGCTCGAGATGCGTCTCGACGCCCTGGTGCTGCGTGCAGGCTTCGCCCGCACCATCTCCCAAGCGCGCCAGCTCGTCGTGCACCGCCACGTCATGGTGGACGGCCAGCGCGTGGACCGCCCGTCCTTCCGCGTTGCGGAGGGCCAGCTGATCCACATTCACGAGCGCTCGGAGAAGATGGTGCCGTTCCAGGTGGCCGCCGCCGGCGCCCACCGCGACGTCCTGCCGGCCGTGCCGGGCTACCTGGACGTGGCGCTGGAGAAGCTGCAGGCGCGCCTGGTGCGCCGCCCGAAGCGCTCCGAGGTTCCGGTCACCTGCGAAGAGAACCTGGTCGTGGAGTACTACGCCCGCTGATCCTTCCGGAGACCGAGCGCCGGCCCCCCGGGGCCGGTGCCGCCCCACAGAGCCCGCGGCTTCGGCCGCGGGCTCTGTGTCTGTCCGGGCCCTTCCGGCCGTGCGTCCGCACGCCGCGGCGGGCGGGCCCGGCGCGGCCCGAGGGGCGCGCGTTGGTAGGCTTGGTGAGCGTTGGTGCCGCCAAACCCCGAGGAGCAATACGAACATGACGTGGTCCGATATCGCCGGCCTGATCGCCGCGGGCGTCTTCGCGGTGCTGGTCGCGCTGCTGGCCGTGCCGATCTGGAAGCTGGGCAGGGTCTTCGACGAGCTGCGGCTCGCGGTCCGGGAGATCTCCGACGGCACGTCCCCGCTGCTCCAGGAGGTGACCACCACGGTCTCGACGACCAACAGGCAACTCGAGAAGGTCGACGGGATCACCAGCAACGTCTCGGACGCCTCGGCGAACCTCACGGCCCTGTCGTCGCTGCTCGCCGCCACCGTCGGGCGGCCGCTGATCAAGGTCGCCGCCTTCTCCGGCGGGGTTCGCGCCGTCCTGTCCACCACCCCGAGCGGCAGCGGCCGCCGCAGCCGCTAGGAGGCCCCCTTGCTCACCAGGATCGTCTACACCGGCATCGGCGTCGGCATCGGCGTGTTGGCCATGCGGAAGGTCGGCCAGGTCCGCAGGGCCGCGAGCGCCGAGGGCCTGAACCGCACGCTCGCGCGCGTTGCCGACGCCTTCAGCGAGTCCGCCGAGGCCTTCCGCGCCGGGATGAGCGCCCGCGAGACCGAGCTGCGCGGGCAGCTGGGCGTCGATGCGACCGCCGGCCCCGCCCGCCGGCACTGAACCACCCAGTCACGAAGGGAACCACCCGAACATCATGAAATCGCAGGACATCGCCCGCCGGTGGCTGGAATTCTTCTCCGCGAAGGGCCACACCCCGGTGCCCAGCGCGTCCCTGGTGTCCAGCGACCCGTCGCTGCTCTTCACGGTCGCTGGCATGGTGCCGTTCATCCCGTACCTGACGGCCCGCGAGCAGCCGCCGTACACCCGCGCCGCGAGCGTCCAGAAGTGCATCCGCACCGGGGACATCGACGAGGTCGGCAAGACGGTGCGCCACGGCACGTTCTTCCAGATGTGCGGCAACTTCTCCTTCGGCGACTACTTCAAGGAGGACGCCATCACGTTCGCCTGGGAGCTGCTGACCTCGCCGGTGGCGGACGGCGGCTACGGGCTGGACGCGGAGCGCCTGTGGGTCACCGTCTACGAGGAGGGCGACGAGCGCGACGACGAGGCGCGGCGGATCTGGCGCGACAAGATCGGCCTGCCCGAGGAGCGCATCCAGGGCACCGGCAAGGAGGACAACTACTGGCACACGGGGCAGGCCGGCCCCGGCGGCCCCTGCTCGGAGATCTACTACGACCGCGGCCCGGAGTACGGCTCCGAGGGAGGCCCCGTGGTCGACGAGACCCGGTACATCGAGATCTGGAACCTCGTGTTCATGCAGTACCGCCTCGAGGCCGTCCGCTCGAAGACCGACTTCGACGTCGCCGGCGAGCTGCCCAAGCGCAACATCGACACCGGCCTCGGGCTGGAGCGCCTCGCCATGATCCTGCAGGGCGTCGAGAACATGTACGAGACGGACCAGGTGCGGCCCGTCCTGGACAAGGCGGCCGAGCTGTCCGGCAAGACGTACACGTCCACCGAGGACCCGGCCGACCCGCGCCACGCGGACGACGTGCGCATGCGCGTCGTGGCCGACCACGTGCGCTCGGCGCTCATGCTGATCTCCGACGGCGTCACCCCCTCCAACGAGGGCCGCGGCTACGTCCTGCGCCGGCTGATCCGCCGCGCGGTCCGGGCCATGCGCCTGCTCGGGGTCGAGACGGCCGTCCTGCCTGAGCTCCTGCCCGCCTCGCGGGACGCGATGAAGGGCGTCTACCCGGAGGTCGACGCCGACTTCGGCCGGATCTCGCGGATCGCCTACGCCGAGGAGAAGGCGTTCCTGCGCACCATCGCGTCGGGCACCGCCCGGCTGGACGAGGCCCTCGGCGCCTCGAAGGCCGCCGGCGCGCCCCTCTCCGGCGAGGACGCGTTCGCGCTGCACGACACCTACGGATTCCCGATCGACCTCACGCTCGAAATCGCCTCCGAGGCCGGGCTCGCGGTCGACGAGCCGACCTTCCGCAAGCTCATGGGGGAGCAGCGGGACCGGGCCAAGAAGGACGCCAAGGCCAAGAAGGCCGGGCACGCGGACGTCGCGGTGTTCAACCGCCTGCACGCCGCCGGCGAGACGGTCTTCACCGGCTACGACGAGCTGGCCACCGAATCCTCGGTGCGCGGGATCGTGCGCGGCGGGGACCTGGTGGACTACGCCGCGCAGGGCGAGGAGGTCGACGTCGTCCTCGACGCCACCCCGTTCTACGCCGAGGCCGGCGGCCAGGCCGGCGACGTGGGCCTGCTCACCGGCGACGGCTTCGTGCTCGAGGTCCTCGACACCCAGGCCCCGGTCAAGGGCCTGAACGTGCACCGCGCCATCGTCCGGGAGGGCGAATTGCCGGCCGAGGCCCGGGTCCTCGCCGAGGTCGACCGCCAGCGCCGCCACGCGGGGGAGCAGGCCCACTCCGGCACGCACATCGTGCACGCGGCCCTGCACCAGGTGCTGGGCCCGGAGGCCCTGCAGTCCGGCTCCTTCAACAAGGCCGGCTACCTCCGCTTCGACTTCACGTGGGGCGACGCGATGAGCGCCGCGGCCCGCAGCGAGGTCGAGGAGGTGGCGAACCTGGCCATCCGCAACAACCACGGCGTCTCCACGACCGTGATGCCGCTGGCCGAGGCCAAGGCCCTCGGGGCGACCGGCCTGTTCGGCGAGAAGTACGGCAACACGGTCCGGGTCGTCGAGATCGACGGCGCCTGGTCGCGCGAGCTCTGCGGCGGCACGCACGTCGGCCAGACGGCGCAGATCGGCACCCTCACCCTGCTCGGCGAGCAGTCCGTCGGCTCCGGCAACCGGCGGGTCGAGGCCCTGGTCGGCATGGAGGCGTTCCGCCACGGCGCCGCCGAGCGCGCGCTCGTCGCGGAACTGTCGGAGCTGTTCCGGGTCCCTTCGAACCAACTCTCGGACCGCGTCCAGGCCACCGTCGCGCGCCTGCGTGCGGCCGAGAAGGAGATCGAGCGGCTCCGCCGCGAACAGCTCGCGGCCCAGGCCGGCCAGCTCGTCGCCCGGGCGGCCGACGTGGCCGGCGTGCGCGTCCTGGCCCACGACGCCGGGCAGGTCGGCTCTGCCGACGAGCTCCGCGCGCTCGCCCTGGACCTGAGGGGCCGGCTCGGCTCCGGCGCCGCCGCCGTCGCACTGGTGGGCGTCGCCAACTCGCGCCCGCTCGTCCTGGTGGCCACGAACGAGGCCGCGCGCGCCGCCGGCGTCAAGGCGGGCGCCCTCGTGCGCACCGCCGCCACGGTGCTTGGTGGCGGTGGCGGCGGCAAGGACGACATCGCCCAGGGCGGCGGCCAGGACGCCTCCAAGACCGGGGACGCCCTCGCGGCCGTGCTGCGCCAGCTCGGGGAGCGGGCCTGAGCGCGGCGGGTGGCGGGCGCCGCGGGGTCGCGCTCGGCGTCGATGTGGGCATGGTCCGCGTGGGCGTCGCGGCGAGCGATCCCGACGGGCTGCTCGCCACCCCCGTCAAGACGCTGCAGCGGGACGCGCGCAAGGGCTCCGACCTGCGTGTCCTGGCCCGGCTGGCGGCCGAGCGCGGTGCGGTGCGGGTGTACGTCGGCCTGCCGCGTTCCCTGCGGGGAGGGGAGACCGAATCGACGCGCATGGCGCGCTCGTACGCGGAGGACCTGGTGCGCGTGCTCGCGCAGGAGGACGTCGCGGCGGAGGTCCGCCTCGTCGACGAGCGGCTGACCACCGTGACAGCCCACCGGGCCCTGAGCGAGGCCGGAATGGACCGCCGCAGCCACCGTGCCGTGGTTGACCAGGCCGCGGCAACAGATATCCTGCAACATGCGTTGAATATGCAAGCATCGCGGGGGGACGACGTAGGCAGCCCCGTGCCCAGTGCCGGCACCCAGGCCGCCACGGAACCGAAGGACAGCAGCACGTGAACGAAGACCAGTCGCGCCAGGGTGCCACCGGGGTTTCCGGCAGCCACGGGTCGCTGCCGGAGGGCCCGCCGTTCCGCCGGCTGCGCAGCGGCCGCCGCCGGAGCGAGCCGACGGCGCCCTACGACGACGCGCGCCCGGCCGCTCCGACGACGCCGTCCGGAACGGAGGGGCACGCGCCCGCGGCTGCCGCCGGCCCCGGGGGCACGCCGGACGGCACCGAACCCCGTGGCCCGGAAGCCGCCGCCGAACCCACCCCGACGGCCGGGACCGGGGACGGCGACGCCGTGGCAGGCCGCGAGCACGCCGGCGACGCCGGAGCGGGCCGCGGGCACGCCGGCGACGCCGAAGCAGGCCACCGCGACGCCGACGAAGCCGGGGGCGAGCCCGCCCCCGCCGAGGCAGCCGGACGCGACCGCGCCTCCCGCGACGGCGACGACGCCGCCGCGACGCCCACGGACGGCGCCCCGGGTGGGGACCCGGAGCCGCAACCGGCCAGCGACGCCCCGCCCTGGGGGCCCCAGCGGAAGGTGTCCGTGCGGGCCCGGCGGCGCCGGCGCCGCAACATCGTCATGGCCGTCCTGTTGACGGTCTTCGCCGTCGCGGTCGCGGGCATCGTCGCGTTCCTGCAGGGCTTGCTTCCGGCCCAGCCCGAGGACTTCCCCGGCCCCGGCGAGGGTTCCCTGACGTTCACCGTCGAACAGGGGTGGGGGCCGATCCAGATCGGCTCGTCGCTCGAGGAGCAGGGCGTCATCGCCAGCACCGACCTGTTCCTCGAGGGGATGCAGTCCGTCAACGACGAGGGGCGGGCCATCCAGCCGGGCGAGTACGAGCTGAAGTACCGCATGCCGGCCGTGGAGGCCGCCCGCGTCCTTCTCGACGCCGACGCCGCGAAGGTCCACTACATCGCCATCCGCGAGAACATGCGCGCCACCGACGCCTACCAGGCCATCGCCGACGGGACGGGCCTCGCCCGGGCCGACCTCGAGGAGCTCGGCGCCCAGCCGGGGAAGTTCGGCCTGAAGGAGCCCGTCACGAGCCTGGAGGGCTTCCTGCACCCCGGCGAGTACCGCGTCCCGGTGGACATGAACGCCCAGGAGGTGCTGCAGACGATGGTCGACGCGACCACGAAGAGCCTCACGAGCCACGGCGTGACCGACCCGGCCGAGCAGTACCGGACGCTGAAGATCGCCAGCATCCTGCAGGCCGAGGCGCGCCCCAAGGACTACCGCACGGTGGCCGGGGCCCTCGAGAACCGCCTGTCGCCGGACAACCGCGAGACGGGCGGCCTGCTCCAGATCGACTCCTCCGTGATCTACGGGCTGGACCGCTACACCCTGCAGATCTCCGAGACGGAGAAGCGCGATCCGGCCAACAAGTACAACACGTACGTCCACCAGGGGCTGCCCCCGACGCCGATCGGATCGCCGGGCGACCAGGCGATCGAGGCCGCCGCCAACCCGGACGAGAACGCCTACTACTACTGGGTCACCGTCAACACGAAGACCGGCGAGACGAAGTTCGCGGAGACCTACCCGGAGCACCAGCGCAACCAAAACGAGTTCCGCCGGTGGTGCGCCGACAACCAGGACATCTGCCAGTGACCGGCCGACAGGCGGCCGTCTTCGGCAGCCCGATCGGCCACTCCAGGTCCCCGCAGCTGCACCGTGCGGCGTACGCCGCGCTCGGGGCGGACATCGGGTACCGGGCGATCGAGGCCGACGCCGCGGGCGCGGCGGACGTCGCCGACCTGCTCCGGAACGGTCCCGGGTGGGCGGGGGCCTCCGTGACCATGCCGCTGAAGCAGGCGCTCGTCCCGCACATGGACCGGCTGTCCCGGCGCGTGCGGACGCTCGGCGCCCTCAACACCGTCGTGGTCGTGCCGGGCGACGCCGGCACGACCCTCGCCGGCGAGAACACCGACGTCGACGGGATCGTCCGCGCGCTGGGCGGCGCAGGCCTCGGCTCCTGTTCCGCGGTGCTCGTCGTCGGCGCCGGGGGCACCGCGGCGGCCGCCGCGGCCGCCGCCGGCGAACTCGGCGCCGACCGGGTCGACTTCGCCGTGCGCTCGGCCGCCCGGGCCGGGGACGCGCTCGGCGTCGCCGCCGCGCTGGGGCTCCATGCCTCGGCGGTGGATCTCGGCGCCGCCGGAGGGCGCCTGGGCGCGTACGACGCCGTCGTCTCCACGCTGCCGTCCGGCGCCGCCGACGGGTTCGCCGCCACGCTGCCCGCCCGCCTGCCGCGTCCGGGCGCGGTCCTGCTCGACGTCGTCTACGACCCCTGGCCCACGACCCTGGCCGGGGCATGGGAGCGCGCGGGGGGAGTGGTCGTCTCCGGGCTGTCGATGCTGGTCCACCAGGCCGTGGAACAGGCCCTCCTGTTCACCGGAGCCGGACCCGAGCGGCGCGGTGAGGTCACAAACGTGATGTGTGACGCAGTGGGGCTGGCGCGCCCACGCTCCTAGGGGCGCCGCGTGGCAGTATGGAGGTCATGTTGCGTTGGTTGACCGCGGGCGAATCGCACGGCCCCGCTCTCGTTGGAATCCTTGAGGGCCTCCCGGCCGGTGTCCCCCTGACCACGGAGGACGTCCGGGACGCCCTGGCCCGCCGCCGCCTCGGCTACGGCCGCGGCGCCCGCATGAAGTTCGAGCGCGACGAGGTCACGTTCGTCGGCGGCGTCCGCCACGGCGTGACCCAGGGGGGCCCGGTGGCGATCCAGGTCGCCAACACCGAGTGGCCCAAGTGGGAGCAGGTCATGGCCGCCGACCCCGTCGGCTCGGAGATCCTCGACGGGCTGGCGCGCAATGCCCCGCTGACCCGCCCCCGGCCCGGCCACGCGGACTTCACCGGGATGCAGAAGTACGGCTTCGACGAGGCGCGCCCCGTGCTCGAGCGGGCGAGCGCCCGCGAGACCGCCACGCGCGTCGCCCTCGGCACCGCCGCCGCGCGGTTCCTCGGCGAGCTCGGCATCCGCCTCGTCAGCCACACCACGGCCGTCGGCACCGTCTCCGTCCCGGAGGGCGCCGTCCTGCCGACCCCCGGCGACGTCGTGGCCCTCGACAACGACCCGCTGCGGTGCCTGGACAAGGACACGTCGGACGCGATGGTCGCCGAGGTGGACGCCGCCCACAAGGAGGGCGAGACCCTCGGCGGCGTCGTCGAGGTCCTCGCCTACGGCCTGCCGCCGGGACTGGGCTCCTACGTGCACTGGGACCGCCGGTTGGATGCCCGCCTGGCCGCCGCCCTGATGGGCATCCAGGCCATCAAGGGCGTGGAGGTGGGCGACGGCTTCCTCACGGCCTCGCGCCGGGGTTCTGCGGCCCACGACGAGATCGTCCGCGGCGGGGACGGCGTGATCGAGCGCTCCAGCAACCGCGCCGGCGGAATCGAGGGCGGCATGAGCATCGGCGACGTGCTGCGCGTCCGGGCGGGCATGAAGCCCATCGCCACCGTGCCGCGCGCCCTGCGCACCATCGACACGGCCACGGGCGAGGACGCCACCGCCCACCACCAGCGCTCGGACGTCTGCGCCGTGCCGGCCGCCGGGGTCGTCGCCGAGGCCATGGTCGCGCTCGTGCTGGCCCAGGCGGTCCTGGAGAAGTTCGGGGGCGACTCGGTCGAGGAGACCCGGCGCAACCTGGCCGCCTACGTCGAGGCCATCCCGGAAGCCCTGGGGACGGTCCGCTAGGCATGTCGCGCGGGATCTTCCTGATCGGGCCGATGGCCGCCGGCAAGTCCGCCGTCGGCCGCCGGCTCGCGGAGCAGCTCGGCGTGCCCTTCATCGACACCGACGCGGAGGTCGAGTCCGCCCACGGCCCGATCCCCGCGATCTTCACGGAGCTGGGCGAGGCCGGCTTCCGCGCCTACGAGTCGGAGGCCCTCGCCCGCGCGGCGTCCGCCGCCGAGGAGGCCGACGCCGTCGTCGCCACCGGTGGCGGCGCCGTCCTGGACGCGGCGAACCGCAGCCTGCTGGCCTCGCGCTTCACCGTGTACCTGGAAACCGACCTCGACACCGTGCGGCCGCGCATCGCGGCCGCGTCCGGGCGCCCGCTGCTGGCGGGCGACGCGATCGACCGCTGGGTCCGGCTCCTGGCCGCCCGCGAGGACCATTACCGCTCCTGCGCCGCGCTCACGGTGGACGCACGCCGCGGCACCGCGGCCGAGCTGGCCGCCCGCATCCGCGCCGCACGCGCCGGGCTGCAGGACAACCACGAAGGATCACAGGCATGAACACGCAAGCCACCACCATCCCGGTCACCGGCAGCGGCCCGGGGGAGAACTACGACGTCGTCGTCGGCCGCGGTCTGCTCCCGCAGCTGCCGGGGATCCTGGGGGAGCGGGTCCGGAAGGTGCTCGTCATCCACCCCCGCGCCCTGCGCACGACGGGCGACCTCGTCAAGGAGGACCTCGACTCCGCGGGCTTCACGGCGATGACGGCCGAGATCCCGGACGCCGAGGAGGGCAAGCACATCCAGGTCGCGTCGTTCTGCTGGCAGGTCCTGGGGCAGAACGACTTCACGCGCTCGGACGCCATCGTGGCCGTCGGCGGGGGAGCGGTGACCGACCTGGCCGGCTTCGTCGCCGCGACGTGGCTGCGTGGCACCAAGGTCGTGCACCTGCCCACGAGCCTGCTCGGCATGGTCGACGCGGCCGTGGGCGGCAAGACCGGCATCAACACGGCCGAGGGCAAGAACCTCGTCGGCGCGTTCCACCCTCCGGCGGCCGTGCTGGCCGACCTCGACACGCTGGCCACGCTGCCCCGGAACGAGCTCGTCACCGGTCTGGCCGAGTCCGTCAAGTGCGGTTTCATCGCCGACCCGGCCATCCTGGACCTCATCGAGGCCGACCCGGCCGCGGCGACCGACCCGGAGTCGCCGGCCCTGCGCGAGATCATCGAGCGCAGCATCCGCGTCAAGGCCGAGATCGTCTCCGCGGACCTGCGCGAGTCCGGGCGCCGCGAGTTCCTCAACTACGGGCACACCCTCGGCCACGCCATCGAGCTCGCCGAGCGGTACCAGATGCGCCACGGCGCCGCCGTCTCGATCGGCATGGCCTTCGCCGCCGAGCTGTCCCGGTCCGTGGGCCGCCTGCCCGAGGACGTCGCGGACCGGCACCTGTCGGTCCTGGGCGCGCTCGGGCTGCCCACCACGTACCGGCGCGACCGCTGGGCCTCCCTGCTGGACGGGATGCGCCGGGACAAGAAGGCGCGCGGGGACCTCCTGCGCTTCGTCGTCCTCGACGGGCTGGCGAAGCCGGCCATCCTCGACGTGCCCGACACCTCCCTGCTCTTTGCCGCCTACCAGGACATCGCCTCATGACGGACTGGATCGAGACCGGGATGCCGGGCATCCTGCGCGACCCGGACACCCTGCTGCCCACCGTCGTCGACGACGCGGCGGCCGACGCGCTGCTCACGGGGGACGACCCGTGCGACGCCGTCGTCGTGCTCATCGCCCGCGGCGAGCACCATGCGGCGGCCGAGGTGGTCGCCGAGACGCGGCTGTCCGACCCGCAGAACATGCGCATGCGCATGCTCGACGCCGACCTGCTCCGGGCGGCCGGTGAACCGCAGCGCGCCATCCGCAGGCTGCGGAACCTGCTCGAGGAGTTCGCGGGCACGGGCCACGAGGCCATGCTGCACCAGTACCTGGGCATCCTGTACTACTCCCTGTCCGACTACCGGGCGGCGGCGACGCGGTTCCGCAAGGCCATGGAACTGCACGCGGCCGCCGGCGCCCTGCCGCGCCGCGTGGAGCTGGCGCGCCGCTCCCTCGAGGCGGCGGAGGCCCGCATCCCGGCCGAGCGCGCCGCCGACGCCTAGCCCGCCCCGCCCGGGCGCGCCGGACTGCCGACGCCTAGCCCGCCCCGGGCGGTCGCGCCGGGGCGGGTGGCGTACGGTAGAATCGACCGTGGTTTTTTGACAGTCCAGCCGCCCCGCCCGTCCCGGGCGGGACCGTGCGCCGGTCCCGCAGCGGGGGCGGCGGCAGCAGAGAGGAAGCGCGTGGCCACCAGCAACGACATCAAGAACGGCACCGTCCTGAAGATCGACGGCCAGCTGTGGAGCATCGTGGAGTTCCAGCACGTCAAGCCCGGCAAGGGTGGCGCGTTCGTCCGGACGAAGATGCGCAACGTCGTTTCCGGCAAGGTGGTCGACAAGACCTACAACGCCGGCGCGAAGGTCGAGACCGCCACGGTCGACCGCCGCGACTACGAGTACCTGTACCAGGACGGCGCCGACTACGTCTTCATGGACACCTCCGACTTCGACCAGCTGACCGTCTCGGGCGACACCGTGGGCGACGCCGCCCACTTCATGCTGGAGAACCAGAAGGTCGTCATCGCGCTGCACGAGGGTTCGCCCCTCTACGTGGAGATGCCGCCGTCCGTGGTCCTGCAGATCACCTACACGGAGCCCGGCCTCCAGGGCGACCGCTCCTCGGCCGGCACGAAGCCCGCCACGCTCGAGACCGGCTACGAGATCCAGGTCCCGCTGTTCGTCGAGAACAACACCAAGGTCAAGGTCGACACCCGCACGGGCGACTACCTCGGCCGAGTCAACGAGTGAGCGCTCGCGGCAAGGCCCGGCAACGGGCCGTCGAGGTGCTCTTCGAGGCGGAGCAGCGGGACGTCGCCCCGCTCGAGGCCCTGCGCCAGCGGCGCGAGGCCACCGAGTCCGCGACCAACGCGTACGTCGCCACCCTGGTTGAGGGCGTGGCCGCCCACAGGGAGCGCATCGACGAGATCCTGTCCACGTACTCCCGCGGCTGGACGCTCGAGCGGATGCCCGCGGTCGACCGGGCCGTGCTGCGGCTCGGTGCGTGGGAGCTGCTCTACAACGACGACGTGCCGGACGGCGTCGCCGTGGCCGAGGCCGTCGCCCTGGCCCGGACGTTCTCCACGGAGCAGTCCCCGGAGTTCGTCAACGGGCTGCTGGGCCGGATCCAGCAGCTGAAGCCGACGCTCCTCGCCTGACGCGGACGCCCCGCGTGGCCCGGTCCCCACGGACCGGGCCACGGGCGTCTCCGGGCGGCCCGACGGGTGTGAGCAAGTGCTCACGCCCCGCGCGGGGGCGCGTGCGGAGGCCGGACGGGCCGCGTGGTAGCTTGGGAGCCGACAGTCACCCTTTAAGTTCCGTCCCGTGAGGCGGGGAAGGAGGCGGCTGGAGTGGAAACCACCCCGGCTGGCGCGCGTCCGGAAGCGGACGCCGCCAAGACGGCCCGGACCGTGTTGTCCGAAGCCGACATCGAGCGCGTGCTCACGCGCATCGCCCACGAGATCATCGAGGCCAACAAGGGCACCGAGAACCTGGTGCTGCTCGGCATCCCGACCCGCGGCTACCCCCTCGCCCAGCGCCTGGCCGCCCGCATCGCCGCCACCGCCGAGGGCCTCGACGCCGCCGCCCTGGCCGGCCAGCTCGACGTCACGATGTACCGCGACGACCTGCGCCACGGCACCACCCGGACCCCGGCCCGCACGGTCGTGCCCGGCGGGGGCATCGACGGCAAGACGGTCGTCCTGGTCGACGACGTCCTCTACTCGGGCCGGACCATCCGCGCCGCCCTGGACGCGCTGGCCGACCTCGGCCGCCCCGACAACGTCCGCCTGGCCGTGCTCGTGGACCGCGGCCACCGCCAGCTGCCGATCCGCGCCGACCACGTCGGCAAGAACCTGCCCACGGCCACCAGCGAAAAGGTCCGCGTCCGCCTGGGCGAGGTCGACCAGGTCGACGGCCGTCCCGTCAACGCCGTCGTGATCGAGGCCGGCGCATGAGGCACCTGCTCTCCACCCGGGACCTGTCCCGCGCCGACGCGATCCGCATCCTCGACACCGCCGAGGAAATGGCGACCGTCGGCACGCGCGAGGTCAAGAAGCTGCCCGCCCTGCGCGGGCGGACCGTGGTGAACCTCTTCTTCGAGGACTCCACCCGCACCCGCATCTCCTTCGAGGCCGCGGCCAAGCGCCTCTCCGCCGACGTCATCAACTTCGCCGCCAAGGGCTCCTCCGTCTCCAAGGGCGAGTCCCTGAAGGACACGGTCCAGACGCTCGAGGCGATCGGCGCGGACGCCGTCGTCATCCGCCACTGGGCCTCCGGCGCGCCGGCCCGGCTCGCGGCGACCGACTGGATCGACGCCGCCGTCGTCAACGCCGGGGACGGCACCCACGAGCACCCCACCCAGGCCCTCCTCGACGCGTTCACGCTCCGCCGGCACCGCGCCCGCACCGCCGGCACCGACCCCACCGGGACGGACCTGTCGGGGATGCGCGTGGTGATCGTCGGGGACATCCTGCACTCGCGCGTGGCCCGGTCGAACCTCTGGCTGCTGCGCACGCTCGGGGCGGAGACCACCCTGGTCGCGCCGCCGACCCTGCTGCCCTTCGGCTCCGACGCCTGGCCCTGCCGGATCACGTACGACCTCGACGAGGCCCTCGCCGATCGCCCGGACGCCGTCATGATGCTGCGCGTGCAGGGCGAGCGGATGAACGCCGCGTTCTTCCCCAACACGCGCGAATACTCGCGGCGCTGGGGCCTGGACGACGCCCGGCTCGCGGCGCTGGACGCGTCCGGCGCCGAGCACACGGCCATCCTGCACCCGGGCCCGATGAACCGCGGGCTCGAGATCTCGTCGGCGGCCGCGGACTCCCCGCGGGCCACCGTCCTCGACCAGGTCAGCAACGGCGTGTCCGTGCGCATGGCGGCCCTCTACCTCCTCCTCTCCGGCGACCACCAGCGCGGCGAGCGCTAGACAAGGACCCCCCATGACCACGACCGGGACCACCCACCTGCTGCGCGGCGCCACCCTGCCCGGCGGCGGCACCGCCGACCTGCTGCTCGCCGACGGGGTCATCGCCGCCGTCGGCGCCGACGCGGCCGGGCACCCCCGCGCCGCCGGCGCAGCCGTCGTCGAGGCCGCCGGCCTCGTCGCCCTGCCGGGGCTCGTCGACCTGCACACGCACCTGCGCGAGCCGGGCCGCGAGGACGCCGAGACCGTCGAGACCGGCACCCGCGCCGCGGCGCTCGGCGGCTTCACCGCCGTGCACGCCATGGCGAACTCCAACCCGGTGGCCGACACCGCGGGCGTCGTCGAACAGGTCTGGAGCCTGGGCCGGCGCAGCGGCTGGGTGGATGTCCGCCCCGTCGGCGCCGTCACGGTCGGGCTCGGCGGCGAGCGGCTCGCCGAACTCGGCGCCATGGCCGACTCGCGGGCCGCCGTGCGCGTCTTCTCCGACGACGGCATCTGCGTGCACGATCCCGTGCTCATGCGCCGCGCCCTGGAGTACGTCAAGGCGTTCGACGGCGTCGTCGCCCAGCATGCGCAGGAACCGCGCCTGACCGAGGGCGCCCAGATGAACGAGGGCGAGGTCTCCGCGGTGCTCGGGCTGACCGGCTGGCCGGCCGTCGCCGAGGAGAGCATCATCGCCCGCGACGTGCTCCTGGCCGAGCACACCGGTTCGCGCCTGCACGTCTGCCACGTCTCGACGGCCGGCTCCGTGGAGATCGTCCGCTGGGCCAAGTCCCGCGGCATCGACGTCACGGCGGAGGTCACCCCGCACCACCTGATCCTCACGGACGAGCTGGTCCGCTCCTACGACCCCGTCTACAAGGTCAACCCGCCGCTGCGCCGCGAGGCCGACACGCACGCGCTGCGCGAGGCCCTGGCGGACGGCACGATCGACATCGTGGGCACCGACCACGCCCCCCACCCCTCCGAGTCCAAGGAGTGCGAGTGGGCCCAGGCGGCCATGGGCATGACCGGCCTCGAGACCGCGCTGTCCGTCGTGCAGCACACCATGGTCGAGACCGGCCTGCTGGACTGGGCCGGCGTGGCGCGGGCCATGTCCACGGCGCCCGCCCGCATCGGCCGCGTCGCGGACCAGGGCCGGCCGCTGGAGGCCGGGGCCCCCGCTAACGTCGCGCTCGTCGACCCGGCCGCCCGCTGGACCGTGGACCCGCACGCCATGGCCACGAAGGGCCGGAACTCCCCGTTCGCCGGGATGGAGCTGCCCGGCCGGGTCGCGGCGGTCTTCCACCGCGGCCACCCCACCGTCCTCGGCGGGGCGCTGAACACGCCGAGGCCGGCGGAGGCCGGCCTCTGATGGAGAACCTGCCCACCATCCTGGCCACGCTGGCCGTGTGCCTGGCCGCGGTCGCGCTCATCGGGCTCGGCTGGCGCAACCGGCTCCGCCGCCAGACGGGCGTGGCCGCCCCGGCGCCCGCCCCGGCGGGGCTCGGCGAGCCCGCCGCCGCGGCCGAGGGCCAGTACGTGTCCACGACGACGGCGGGGGACTGGCTGGACCGCATCGCCGTCCACTCCCTGGGCGTGCGCTGCGACGCCCTGGCCGAGGTGCACGCGGCCGGCGTGCTGTTCCGCCGCGCCGGCACCACCGACCTCTACATCCCGCGGACCGACCTCGTGGGCGTGCGCCGCAGCTCCGGGCAGGCCGGCAAGTTCGTCGAGCGCGACGGCCTGCTGGTGTTCACCTGGACGCTCGGCGACCGCCACGTCGACACCGCCTTCCGGCCGCGGGCCGCCGCGGACATGCGACGACTCGAGGCCGCCCTGGCCGCCCCCGCGCCGGCGACCCCCGGCACCGATACCTCCCCCCAGAACCCCGGACCAGAAAGGGACACCCCGTGAGCCCGACCCGCACCACCGAACCCGCCGTGCTCGTCCTCGAAGACGGGCGCGCCTTCCGCGGCACCGCCTACGGGGCCGTCGGCACCGCCCTCGGCGAGGCGGTCTTCGCCACCGGCATGACCGGCTACCAGGAGACCATCACCGACCCCTCCTACGCCCGCCAGCTCGTGGTGCAGACCGCGCCGCACATCGGCAACACCGGCGTGAACCGCGCCGACGCCGAGTCCCGCCGCATCTGGGTGGCCGGCTACATCGTGCGCGACGCCGCCCGCCGCCCGTCCAACTGGCGCTCCGAGCGCCCGCTCGACGACGAGCTCGCCGAGCAGGGCGTCGTGGGCATCCAGGGCGTCGACACGCGCGCCATCACCCGGCACCTGCGCGAGCGCGGGGCCATGAAGGCCGGCATCTTCTCCGGGGACGCGGCCCGCCGCCCCGAGGCCGAGCTGCTCGCCGAGGTCGCCGCCCAGCCGGCGATGGCCGGCGCGCGCCTCGCCGAGGAGGTCAGCGTGGACGAGGCCTACACGGTCGAGCCGGCGGACCACGGGTACGCCGGCGAGCCGGTGGCCACGGTCGCCGCCGTCGACCTCGGCCTCAAGGCGATGACGCCCCGGCGCATGGCCGAACGCGGGATCCGCGTGCACGTCCTGCCCGCCACGTCGACGCTCGAGGACGTGCTCGCCGTCGACCCGGACGGGTTCTTCATGTCCAACGGTCCCGGCGACCCCGCCACCGCCGACGCGCAGGTGGGCCTGCTGCGCGACGTCCTGGACCGCCGGCTGCCGTACTTCGGCATCTGCTTCGGCAACCAGATCCTGGGCCGCGCCCTCGGCTTCGGGACGTACAAGCTCCGCTACGGGCACCGCGGGATCAACCAGCCGGTCATGGACCGCACCACGGGCAAGGTGGAGATCACGAGCCAGAACCACGGCTTCGCCGTCGACGCGCCCCTCGACGGCGCGGTCGAGGCGCCCGAGGCCCGGTTCGGGCGCGTCGCGGTCTCCCACATCAGCCTCAACGACAACGTCGTCGAGGGCCTGCGGTGCCTCGACATCCCCGCGTTCTCCGTCCAGTACCACCCGGAGGCGGCGGCCGGCCCCCACGACGCCGCCTACCTGTTCGACCGCTTTATCGACGTGATGGCACAGGCCAAGGCCGACGCCGCGACCGAGGAAGAGAAGTAGATGCCCAAGCGTGAAGACCTCAAGTCCGTCCTGGTGATCGGCTCCGGGCCGATCGTCATCGGCCAGGCCGCGGAGTTCGACTACTCCGGCACGCAGGCCCTGCGCGTGCTGAAGGAGGAGGGCCTGCGGGTCATCCTCGTGAACTCGAACCCGGCCACCATCATGACCGACCCGGAGTTCGCCGACGCGACCTACGTCGAGCCGATCACGCCCGAGGTCGTCGAGAAGATCATCGCCAAGGAGCGGCCCGACGCCGTCCTGCCGACCCTGGGCGGGCAGACCGCGCTGAACGCGGCGATCGCCCTGGACAAGAACGGCGTGCTGTCCAAGTACGGCGTCGAGCTGATCGGCGCGAACATCGAGGCCATCGAGCTGGGCGAGGACCGCGAGAAGTTCAAGGGCGTCGTCGAGCGCTGCGGCGCCGAGTCCGCGCGCTCCGAGATCGTCCACAGCATGGACGAGGCCCTGGCCGCCGCGGGCCGGCTCGGGTACCCGATGGTCGTCCGCCCGTCCTTCACCATGGGCGGCCTCGGCTCCGGCATGGCGTACAACGAGAAGGACCTGCGCCGCATCGCCGGCGCCGGCATCCAGTACTCGCCCACCTCCGAGGTGCTCCTGGAGGAGTCCATCCTCGGCTGGAAGGAGTACGAGCTGGAGATGATGCGCGACAAGAACGACAACGTCGTGGTCGTCTGCTCCATCGAGAACTTCGACCCGGTCGGCGTCCACACGGGCGACTCCATCACCGTCGCGCCCGCCATGACGCTCACCGACCGCGAGTACCAGAAGCTGCGCGACATCGCGATCGCGGTCATCCGCGAGGTCGGCGTCGACACGGGCGGCTGCAACATCCAGTTCGCCATCGAGCCGGACACGGGCCGCGTCGTCGTCATCGAGATGAACCCGCGCGTCTCCCGCTCCTCCGCGCTCGCTTCGAAGGCCACCGGCTTCGCGATCGCGAAGATCGCCACGAAGCTGTCCCTGGGCTACACGCTGGACGAGATCCCGAACGACATCACGCGCAAGACGCCGGCCAGCTTCGAGCCGACGCTCGACTACGTCGTCGTGAAGGTCCCGCGCTTCGCGTTCGAGAAGTTCCCGGCCGCCGACCCGACGCTGACGACGACCATGAAGTCCGTCGGCGAGGCCATGGCGATCGGGCGCAACTTCACGGAGGCGCTGCAGAAGGCGCTGCGCTCCCTCGAGCAGAAGGGCGCCCAGCTCACGTTCGACGCCCCCGACGCGGCCGAGATCGACCGCCTCGTGGAGGAGAGCCGCGTCGGCAGCACCGGGCGCCTGGCCATGGTCCAGCGCGCGCTGCTCGGCGGGGCTCCGATCGAGCGGCTCTACGAGGCCACGGGCATCGACCCGTGGTACCTGGACCAGCTGCAGCTGATCAACGAGACCGCCGAGGCCATCCGCTCCGCCGGGGTCCTGACCGAGGAGACGCTGCGCCTGGCGAAGCGGCACGGCTTCTCCGACGAGCAGATCGGCGCCCTCACCCACACCCCCGAGGCCGTCGTGCGCGGCGTGCGCCACGCCCTGGGCGTCCGCCCGGTGTTCAAGACCGTGGACACGTGCGCGGCCGAGTTCGCGGCCTACACCCCGTACCACTACTCGTCCTACGACGAGGAGACCGAGGTCGAGACCCACGCGAAGCCCAGCGTCATCATCCTGGGCTCGGGCCCGAACCGCATCGGCCAGGGCATCGAGTTCGACTACTCGTGCGTGCACGCCACCATGGCGCTGCGCGAGGCCGGGCACGAGACCGTCATGGTCAACTGCAACCCGGAGACCGTCTCCACGGACTACGACGTCTCGGACCGCCTGTACTTCGAGCCGCTCACGCTCGAGGACGTCCTGGAGGTCATCGCGGCGGAGGAGGCCACGGGCGGCGTCCTGGGCGTGTACGTCCAGCTCGGCGGCCAGACGCCGCTGAAGCTGGCCCAGGCGCTGGCCGACGCCGGCGTGCCGATCCTGGGCACGTCCCCGGAGGCCATCGACCTCGCCGAGCACCGCGGCGCGTTCGCCCGCGTCCTGGAGTCCTCCGGCCTCGTGTCCCCGAAGAACGGCACGGCCGTGTCCTTCGAGGAGGCCAAGCGGATCGCCGACGAGATCGGCTACCCGGTCCTGGTCCGCCCGTCCTACGTCCTGGGCGGCCGCGGCATGGAGATCGTCTACGACGAGGCCAACCTGGCGCGCTACATCGCGAACGCCACCGAGATCACCGAGGACCACCCGGTGCTCGTGGACCGCTTCCTCGAGGACGCCATCGAGATCGACGTCGACGCCCTCTACGACGGCACCGACCTGTACGTCGGCGGCATCATGGAGCACATCGAGGAGGCCGGCATCCACTCCGGCGACTCCGCGTGCGTGCTGCCGCCGATCACGCTGGGCGCCGACGTCCAGGCGCGCGTCGCCACGGCCACCCGCGCGATCGCCGAGGGCGTGGGCGTGCGCGGGCTGATCAACATCCAGTTCGCCCTGGCCTCCGACGTCCTCTACGTCATCGAGGCCAACCCGCGCGCCTCGCGCACCGTGCCGTACGTGTCCAAGGCCACCGGCGTGCAGCTGGCCAAGGCGGCCGCGCTGATCGGCACGGGCGAGACCATCGCGGGCCTGCGCGCCTCGGGCCTGCTGCCCGCCAGCGGCGACGGCTCGGAGCTGCCGGCGGACGCTCCGGTCGCCGTGAAGGAGGCCGTGCTGCCCTTCGCCCGCTTCCGCACCCCCGAGGGCACCGTGGTCGATTCCCTCCTCGGCCCGGAGATGCGCTCCACGGGCGAGGTCATGGGCATCGACAAGCACTTCGACACGGCCTTCGCGAAGAGCCAGGCCGGCGCCAACAACCCGCTGCCCGTCTCCGGGCGCGTGTTCGTCTCGGTCGCCAACCGGGACAAGCGCTCCATCGTCCTTCCCGTGAAGCACCTGGCGGACCTCGGGTTCGAGATCGTCTCCACGGGCGGCACCGCCGACGTGCTGCGCCGCAACGGGATCGCTGCGACCGTGGTCCGCAAGGTCCGCGAGGGCAGCGCCGACGGCGAGGAGAACATCGTCGACCTCATCACGGACGGCAGGATCGACATGATCCTCAACACCCCCTCCGGCGGGGACGCGCGCGGCGACGGCTACGAGATCCGCGCGGCCGCGACCAGCGTCGGCACACCCGTCATCACGACGGTCGCGGAGTTCGGGGCGGCCATCCAGGCCATCGAGGCCATGCGCCAGTACGAGTGGTCGGTCACGAGCCTGCAGGAGCACGCGGCCCGGCTCAAGGCGTCCGCGCATGCCTGAGCCGCGCACCGCGCCGGCCGGCCGGGCCCCGTTCGGGGCCCGGCTGGCCGCGGCCATGGGCGAGCACGGGCCGCTGTGCGTCGGCATCGACCCCCACCCGGGCCTGCTCCGCGACTGGGGCCTGGAGGACTCGGCGGAGGGGCTGCGCGCCTTCTCGCAGCGCGCCCTCGAGGCCGCGGCAGGGAGGTCCGCGGCCGTGAAGCCGCAGGTCGCCCTGTACGAGCGCCACGGCTCGCGCGGGCTGGCCGCCCTGGAGGAGCTGCTGGCGGCGGCCGCCGACGCCGGGGTCCTCACCATCGCCGACGCGAAGCGGGGGGACATCGGCTCCACGATGGCGGCCTACGCGGACGCGTGGCTCGCCGAGGGCAGCCCGCTGGCGGCGGACGCGGTGACGCTGAGCCCGTACCTCGGCTTCGGATCGCTGCGGCCGGCGCTGGACCTGGCGGCCGGCACGGGCCGCGGCGTGTTCGTCCTGGCGCTGACCTCCAACCCGGAGGGCGCCCGCGTCCAGCACGCCGGGGGAGACGACTCCGCGGCGGCCCGCGTGACCGCGGACGCCGCGGCCGAGAACGCCGGCGCCGACCCGTTCGGTTCCGTCGGCCTCGTCGTCGGCGCCACCGTCGGCGACGCGCTGGAGCGCCTCGGGATCGACCTGGCCGCGGCGAACGCCCCGATCCTGGCGCCCGGCCTGGGCGCCCAGGGCGCCACGGCGGCCGATCTTCGCCGCACGTTCGCCGGGTGCTGGGGCCGGGTCCTGGCGACGAGCAGCCGGGGCATCCTCCGGGCCGGGCCGGACGCCGGGGCGCTGCGCGAGGCCGTGCTGCGCACCCGCGACGGGCTGGCCTGAGGCCCCGATCCATTGCGTCCTGGCCACCGGTTCGCTACTTTCGGTGAACGGCCACCGGAACCTTCGGGGTTCCTAGTCAACCGGGGGTTCACGCTATGGTACTGAAGTCACTGTCGGACGAGGACCGGGCCCGGGCCCGCGCCAAGGCCCTCGCCTCGCGGACGCGCCGGGCCGAGGTGAAGGCGCAGTTCGGCGCGGGCCGGCTCCCGATCACCGAGCTGCTGGCCGCCGCCGAGTCCGACGACGCGGTCGGCCGGCTCCGCGTGGTCGACCTCCTCGAGAGCGTGCCCGGCGTCGGAGCGATCCGCGCGGCCGCCCTCATGGAGCGCCTCGGCATCTCGCCCAACCGCCGCCTGCGCGGCCTGGGCCGCAAACAGCGCGAGGCGCTGACCCGGCACTTCGCCGAGTCGCCGCCCGCCAAACACTAGGGAAGGACCCCATGCCGGCCGAGAGCCAACCCCACGTCACCGTCCTCGCCGGGCCCACCGCCGTCGGCAAGGGCACGGTTTCCACCTACATCCGGGACAACTACCCGGAGGTGTGGCTCTCGGTCTCCGCGACCACGCGCGACCCGCGGCCGGGCGAGGAGGACGGGATCCACTACTTCTTCGTCGGCCCGGAGGAGTTCGAGCGGCTCGTCGACGCCGGGGAGATGCTCGAGTGGGCGGTCGTGCACGGGCGCAACCGCTACGGAACCGTCCGCGCGAAGGTGGAGGAGGCCGTGGCCGCCGGCAAGCGGGTCCTGCTCGAGATCGACCTGCAGGGGGCGCGCCAGGTGAAGGCCGCCATGCCGGAGGCGCGCTTCGTGTTCCTGGCGCCGCCCTCGTGGGAGGAACTGGTGCGCCGGCTCGTCGGCCGGGGCACCGAGAGCGAGGAGGAGCAACAGCGCCGCCTCGAAACCGCTAGAATGGAACTCGCGGCCGAGCGGGAGTTCGACCTGACCATCGTGAACGACGACGTGCGGCGCGCCGCCGACGAACTCGTCTCGGTCATGGGACTCGTCCCGCACCGCCGGTAGGCCGCGCCGGCCATTCGACCACACCGACAACCATGGAGGCTTCGTGTCCACGGACCTTGAGGGCATCATCCACCCGCCCATCGACGAGCTGCTGACCACCACCGATTCCAAGTACGCGCTGGTGATCAACGCCGCCAAGCGGGCGCGCCAGATCAACGCCTACTACTCGCAGCTGCACGAGGGGCTGTTCGAGTACGTGGGCCCGCTCGTGGACACCCGCCTCAACGAGAAGCCGCTCTCCATCGCCCTGCGCGAGCTCAACGACGGCCTGCTCGAGGTCGCCCCGGTCGCCGCTCCCGCCGACGACGCCGAGTAGCGCCCCATGGCGACGGCCCGGCGCATCGTTCTCGGCGTGGGCGGCGGGATCGCCGCCTACAAGGTGGCGTCCCTGCTGCGCCTGCTCCGCCGGGACGGGCACCGGGTCGATGTCGTGCCGACCTCCAACGCACTGCGCTTCGTGGGGCGCCCGACCTGGGAGGCGCTCTCCGGGCGCCCGGTCACGGACGACGTCTTCGACGCCGTCGACCAGGTCAACCACGTCCGGCTCGGCCAGGAGGCCGACCTCGTCGTCGTCGCCCCGGCCACGGCCGACCTGTTGGCCCGCGCGGCGGCGGGCCTCGCCGACGACCTGCTGACCGGGACCCTCCTGGCCACCCGGGCCCCGGTGGTCTTCGTGCCCGCCATGCACACCGAGATGTGGGAGCACGCGGCGACGCGGGCGAACGTCGCGACGCTGCGCGGGCGCGGGTGCACCGTCCTGGAACCCGCCGTCGGGCGCCTCACCGGACCGGACTCCGGTCCCGGCCGCCTGCCCGAGCCCGAGGACATCCACGCCGCCCTGGCCGGGCACCTCGACGGGGCCGCCCCCGCCCCCGCCGCCGCGCCGCTGGCCGGGCGTACCGTCGTCGTCACCGCGGGCGGCACCCGCGAACCCCTGGATCCCGTCCGCTTCCTCGGCAACCGCTCCTCCGGGAAGCAGGGCGCCGCCATCGCGCGCGCGGCCGCCGCGGCCGGAGCGCGCGTCCGCTTCGTCGCCGCCCACCTGGAGGTCCCCGTCCCCGAGGGGGTCGAACTGTCCACCGCGTCCACCGCGCTGGAGCTGCGCGACGCCGTCGACGCGGCCGCCGAGGGCGCGGACGCGCTCGTCATGGCCGCCGCTGTCGCCGACTTCCGCCCCGCCACGTACGCCGGGAGCAAGATCAAGAAGGGCGACGACGGCGGCGCCCCCACCATCGAACTCGTCCGCAACCCGGACATCCTCGCCGAGCTCGTCGCCCGCCGCGCCGACGAGGGCCAGGCCACGCGCCTGCCGCGCCTGATCGCCGGCTTCGCCGCCGAGACCGGCGACGACTCCGGCACCGTCGCCGAGCACGGGGCGGCCAAGCTGGCCCGCAAGGGCTGCGAGCTGCTCTTCGTCAACGAGGTGGGGGAGCGGCTCGGGTTCGGCCAGGACACCAACGCCGTGGCGGTGCTCGCCGCCGACGGTACCCCCGCGCGCCACGTCTCCGGCACCAAGGACGAGGTCGCGGCCGGGATCGTCGCCGCGCTGGCCGAGGCCCTGAACCGGTAGAGTGGACGGGTGAGCGAGACCAACACCTCCCTGCGCCTGTTCAGCTCGGAATCCGTCACCGAGGGCCACCCCGACAAGATCTGCGACCAGATCAGCGACGCGATCCTGGACGCCATGCTCGCGCAGGACCCCGATTCCCGCGTGGCCGTGGAGACCCTGACCACCACGGGGCTCGTCCACGTCGCCGGCGAGGTCACCACGGATGGCTACGTGGAGATCCCGCAGCTGGTCCGCGAGACCATCCTCGGCATCGGCTACGACTCCTCCGCCAACGGGTTCGACGGCGCGCGCTGCGGGGTGTCCGTCTCGATCGGCCAGCAGTCGCAGGAGATCGCGGACGGGGTCTTCAACTCGCTCGAGGCGCGCCAGGGGATCCAGCACGACCCGCGGGACCTGCAGGGCGCGGGCGACCAGGGCATCATGTTCGGCTTCGCCACCGACGAGACCGACGTGCTGATGCCGGCCCCCATCCACCTGGCCCACCGGCTCTCCGAGCGCCTCACCGAGGTCCGGAAGAACGGCCTGCAGCCGCTGCTGCGCCCGGACGGCAAGACGCAGGTGACCATCGGCTACGACGGCGACAAGCCCGTCTCCGTGGAGACCGTCGTCGTCAGCTCCCAGCACGCCCGCGAGCTGTTGCTGCCCCAGCTGCAGGAGGAGCTGCTCGACCTGGTCGTCAAGCCGGTCCTCGCCGGGACCGGCCTGGACACCTCCGGCACGCGCATCATCCTGAACCCCTCCGGCCCGTTCATCATCGGCGGCCCCGTCGGGGACGCGGGGCTGACCGGCCGCAAGATCATCGTCGACACGTACGGCGGCTACGCCCGCCACGGCGGGGGCGCGTTCAGCGGCAAGGACCCCTCGAAGGTCGACCGCTCCGCCGCCTACGCCATGCGCTGGGTGGCCAAGAACGTCGTCGCCGCGGGCCTCGCCCGGCGCGCGGAGGTCCAGGTCGCCTACGCGATCGGCATGGCGCACCCCGTCGGGCTGTACGTGGAGACCTTCGGCACCGAGCAGGTCGACCCGCTGCGGATCGCCGAGGCCATCCGCGAGGTGTTCGACCTGCGCCCCCTGGGCATCATCGAGGACCTGGACCTCAAGCGCCCCATCTACCAGCGCACCGCCGCCCACGGCCACTTCGGCCGCGAGGAGCCCGACTTCACCTGGGAGCGCACGGACCGCGCGGCGGCCCTGCGCGCCTACTTCAACGCGTAGGGACGTGGACGGGGCCCGCCAGCCGAGCCTGCTCTCCGGCTTCGACTCGACGCGGCCGCTGCCGGGCACGCCGCGCGCGGCCGCCCGGCAGCCCGTGGCGCGCGTGGTCCTGGAGACCCAGGTGCCCCACCTCGACCGTCCCTACGACTACCTGGTCCCGGCCGAGCTGGACGCCGACGCGCGGCCCGGCGTGAGGGTGCGGGCGCGGTTCGGAGGCCAGGAACTGCCGGGCTTCCTCGTCGAGCGGCGCGAAGAGGCGGAACCGGGCGTCCGGCTGCAGGCCCTGGGCAAGGTCGTCTCGCCCGAGCCCGTGCTGACCGCGGCCGTCCTCGAGCTGTGCCGCGCGGTCGCGGCCCGCGGCGCCGGCACCGTCCCGGACGTCCTGCGCGCGGCCGTGCCGCCGCGCATGGCGCGCGTCGAAAAGGAGCCCGCCGCCGAGCCGCGCCCGCCCCGGCCCCCCGCGGGGGAGTCTCCGGGCTGGGCGGAGTACGACGGCGGCGCCGCGTTCCTGTCCGCCCTCGCCGCCGGCGGCAGCCCGCGCGCCGTGGCCACGGCCGCCCCGAACCTGCCCGGCGGCTGGCCCGGCCTCGTGGCCGACGCCGTCGCCGCCGCGTGCGCCTCCGGACGCGGCGCCGTCGTCGTCGTCCCGGACGGGCGCGACCTCGACCGGGCCTGTGCGGCCCTGGCCGACGCCCTCGGGGCCGACGCGTTCGCGCGGCTGAGCGCGGACGACGGCGCGACGCCGCGCTACCGCGCGTTCCTCGCGGCCGCGCGGGGCACCGTGCGCGTCGCGGTGGGCACCCGCAACGCCGCCTTCGCCCCGATCGCGGACGCCGGCCTGCTCGTGCTCTGGGACGACGAGGACACCTCCCACGCCGAGCCGCGCGCCCCCTACCACCACGCGCGCGAGACCCTCCTGCTGCGGGCCGGACTGGCCGGCGCGGGCCTGCTGCTGCTTGGCCCCGGACGGAGCCTGCCGGCGCAGCGGCTCGTCGCGTCCGGCTGGGCGGCCGAGCTCGCCGTTCCGCGTCCGCGGCTGCGCGGGCTGGCGCCGCGCGTGGTCTCGAGCTCCGACTCGTTCGAGCGCGAGCGCGACCCCCTGCTGCACGCCGCCCGGCTGCCCGCGCTCGCGTGGCGCACCGCCGCGGACGCGCTGGAGCGCGGGCCCGTCCTGGTCCAGGTGGCCCGCACCGGGTTCGTCCCCGCCCTGCGGTGCGAGCGCTGCCGCCAGCCCGCCCGCTGCCCGGACTGCACCGGGCCGCTGGGCTACCGGGATGCCCGCTCGGCCCCGGAGTGCCGCTGGTGCGGGGAGCGCCAGCCGTCGTGGCGGTGCCCCGAATGCGGAGGCGTCCGCCTCCGGGCCGGCTCCGTCGGCGCGGACCGGACGGCGGAGGAGCTGGGCCGGGCGTTCCCGGGCACCAGCGTCGTCGCGGCGACCGGCGCGCACCCCCGCGAGTCCGTGCCGGACGCCCCGGCGCTCGTCGTGGCCACGCCCGGGGCGGAGCCGGTGGCGGAGGGCGGCTACGCCGCCGTGCTGCTGCTCGACGGCGACCGGATGCTCGCCCGGGACGCCCTGGATACGGACGCCCAGGTGCTGCACCGGTGGCTGTCCGCGGCCAGGCTCGCGCGCCCGGCGTCCGCAGGGGGGACGGTCGTCGTTGCGGCCGGGCAGTCCCTGCCGCAGGCGGCGCTCGTGCGCTGGGACCCGGCCGGCTTCGCGACCCGCCTCCTGGCCGAGCGCCGGGCGCTGGGGCTGCCGCCGGCCGTCCGCTCCGCCGTCCTGACCGGGCCGGCGGAGGCCGCCGACCGCTTCGTGGAGCGGCTCGAGCTGCCCGAATCCGTCCGCACCACGGGGCCCGTGCTCGAGGACGACGGAACGCACCGCTGGCTGCTGTTCTTCCCGCTCGCCGACGGGGACGCCGCGACGGCCGAACTGCGGCGGCTGCGGGCCGTCGCGTCCGCGCAGCGGGAGCCGCTGGTCTCGGTGCGGGTCGACCCGCTCGGCGAGCTGTAGCGCGCCTACCGCGCGAGGAACCGCGTGATGTGCCCGGCCGCCGTCGCCGGGGCCTCGTAGTGGATCAGGTGGCCCACGCCGGGCACGACCGCCAGCTCCGCGTCCGGGAACGCGTCCGCGAGGGTGCGCTGGTCCTCCACCGGGCCGAGCGCGTCCCGCTCGCCGACGACGAGCAGCGTCGGGCAGGACACGGCCGGGGCGACCTGCCGGACGGTGGAGGAGACCGAGCACGCGAACGTCTGGGCCAGCGACTCACGGGACGCGAACCCGCCGAAGTACCGCCGGTGCTGCTCGCGCACGTGGGCGCGCATGCCGGGGTCCTTCGAGGTGCCCATCGCTGCGCTCATCGCGTCGGTGACGAGCCGGCTGCGCAGCAGGGCCAGCCCGGCGCGCTCCGGAAGGACGCGGCCCAGCGCGTAGTACGCCCCGGCCAGCAGCGACAGCGTCCGCTGCGGTCCCTCGAGGGCGGGGTCGCAAATGGGGTTGACCAGCACGAGTGCGGCGAAGTCGCCGGGGTGCGCGGCGGCGTAGCGGGCGGCGACGCTCGAGCCGTAGCTGTGCCCGAGCAGGATCGCGTCCGGCCCGATCCCCAGCGCCGCGCGCAGGGCGCCGATGACCCGGCCGTAGGAGGAGGCGTCGTGCGGCAGGGCCGCGAACGGCGTCGACGCGCCGAACCCGGGCAGGTCCGGGACGACGACGGTGTGGCGCGGCAGCGCCGCCACGAGCTGGGCCAGGCCGTGCCGGTCGCCGCGGAACCCGTGGACGGCCAGCACCACGCCGGCGGCTGGGCCCCCCACGGCGGGGTAGGTCCACACCCGGACCTCCGATCCGTCCACCGGGACGGTCGTGGCCAGGCTCGGGCGGGGCGGGGCGGCGGGCGTCGCGGTGCTCATGCAGCCAGCCTAGCGGCGGGGCGGAGGGCCGCCGCTGTGTAGAATAAGCCCCATGAAGGCGACCGTGTCCCTAGCGTAGCCGCGCGCAGCAGCGCGCGGCGGCCCCTTGCGTGCAAGGGGCTTTTTCGTGCCCGCGGAGCCGCGGGCGGGACCGCCGGCGACCCGCCGGACCGCAGAGCCAAGGCCGCACCAGAAGAGGCGAATCGACAGTGAGCACCGACGCAACCGGGACGGACACCGGGTACGTTTTCCAGGATCTCGAGGCCAAGTGGGCCCCCGTGTGGGAGGAGCTGGGGGTGTTCTCGCCCCGGGACGACGGGTCGGCCGAGCGCCGCTACGTCCTGGACATGTTCCCGTACCCCTCCGGCGACCTGCACATGGGCCACGCCGAGGCGTTCGCGATGGGGGACGTCGTCGCCCGCTACTGGCGCCAGCTCGGCTACGACGTGATGCATCCCATCGGATGGGACTCGTTCGGCCTGCCCGCCGAGAACGCCGCCATCAAGCGCAACGCCCACCCCGCCGAGTGGACCTACGCCAACATCGAGACCCAGGCCGCCTCCTTCAAGCGCTACGCGATCAGCGCCGACTGGGACCGCCGCCTGCACACCTCCGACCCGGAGTACTACCGCTGGACCCAGTGGCTCTTCAACCGCTTCTACGAGAAGGGCCTGGCGTACCGCAAGAACTCGCCGGTGAACTGGTGCCCGAAGGACCTGACGGTCCTGGCCAACGAGCAGGTCGTCAACGGCGCGTGTGAACGCTGTGGCACGCCCGTGACGAAGAAGGCCCTGAACCAGTGGTACTTCAAGATCACGGACTACGCGGACCGGCTGCTCGACGACATGGAGCAGCTCAAGGGGCACTGGCCGGAGCGCGTGCTGGCCATGCAGCGCAACTGGATCGGGCGCTCCGAAGGGGCGCACGTCCGCTTCGGGATCGAGGCCACCGACTCGCGCGAGGCCCGCGACGTCACCGTCTTCACGACCCGCCCGGACACGCTGCACGGGGCGACGTTCTTCGTCGTCGCCGCCGATGCGCACCTCGCACTGGACCTGGTCGCCCCCGAGCGGCACGACGCCCTCATGGACTACCGCGAGCAGGTCAAGGCCCTCTCCGACATCGAGCGCCAGTCCACCGAGCGCGAGAAGACGGGCGTGTTCCTGGGCCGCTACGCCGTGAACCCGCTCAACGGCGAGAAGCTGCCGGTCTGGGCCGCCGACTACGTGCTGGCCGACTACGGGACCGGGGCGATCATGGCCGTCCCGGCCCACGACCAGCGCGACCTCGACTTCGCCCGGGCCTTCGACCTGCCCGTGCGCATGGTCGTCGACACGGGCGAGGAGGACCCGGCGGAGACCGGCGTCGCCACGAGCGGCGACGGCACGCTCGTGAACTCCGGCGAGCTCGATGGGCTGCCCAAGGCGGAGGCCATCGCCCGCGCGACCGGCATCGTCGAGGCCGCCGGCACCGGCGAGCACACGGTGAACTACCGGCTGCGCGACTGGCTGCTCTCGCGCCAGCGCTTCTGGGGCGCACCGATCCCCATCATCCACTGCGACGAGTGCGGCGAGGTGCCGGTCCCGGACGACCAGCTGCCGGTGCGCCTGCCGGACGACCTGCGCGGCGAGGCGCTCGCCCCGAAGGGGACGTCCCCGCTGGCCGCGGCGGCCGACTGGGTCAACGTCGACTGCCCGAGCTGCGGGCAGGCGGCCCTGCGCGACACCGACACGATGGACACGTTCGTCGACTCGTCCTGGTACTACCTGCGCTTCGCGTCCCCGCAGTACACGGAGGGCCCGTTCGACGTCGAGGCCGTGCGCCGGTGGCTCCCCGTCGGGCAGTACGTGGGCGGCGTCGAGCACGCCATCCTGCACCTGCTCTACTCGCGGTTCTTCACGAAGGTCCTGAACGACCTCGGCCTCGTGGACTTCAACGAGCCGTTCTCGGCGCTGCTGAACCAGGGCCAGGTGCTCAACGGCGGCAAGGCGATGAGCAAGTCGCTGGGGAACGGCGTGGACCTGGGCGAGCAGCTCGACCGCTTCGGCGTCGATGCCGTGCGCCTGACGATGGTCTTCGCCTCGCCGCCCGAGGACGACGTCGACTGGGCCGAGGTGTCCCCGTCCGGCTCCGCGAAGTTCCTGGCGCGCGCCTGGCGCCTCGCCGGCGATGTCGCCTCCGCGCCGGGCTCCGCGCCGGAGTCGGGCGACAAGGGCCTGCGCCAGGCCACCCACCGCACGGTCGCCGAGGCGGCCACGCTGCTGGACTCGGGGAAGTTCAACGTCGTCATCGCCAAGACGATGGAGCTGGTCAACGCGACCCGCAAGGCGATCGACGCGGGCTGCGGCGCGGCCGACCCCGCGGTGCGCGAGGCCGCCGAGGCGGTCGCCGTGCTGCTGAGCCTGTTCGCCCCCTACACGGCCGAGGACATGTGGGCGCGGCTGGGCCACGAGCCGTCCGTGGCCAACGCCGGCTGGCCGGCGGTCGACCCGGCCCTCGTCGTCCAGGACACGGTCACGGCGGTGGTCCAGGTCAAGGGCAAGGTCCGCGACCGGTTGGAGGTCCCGGCGGACATCGGCGAGGACGAGCTCCGCGAGGCCGCGCTGGCGTCCCCGGCCGTCCAGCGCTCCCTGGACGGCGCGGAGATCCGCACCGTCGTCGTCCGGGCGCCGAAGCTCGTCAACATCGTCCCGGCCTAGGCCAGGCGATGGCGCAGGGACGTCCCCGCGAGGGCGAGCCGAACGGCGCGGGGACCCCCGGGTGGCTCCCGCGCTGGCGGGGCTTCGGCCGCGCCCCGGGGACCGCCCAGCGCACCGCCGTCGTCACCGACACCGCGGCAGCCCTGCCGGACGACTGGGTCGCGGCGCACGCCGGTAGCCTCGCCGTCGTCCCGCTCCCCGTGATGGTGGACGGCCAGATCTACACGGAGGGGCTGGACGACGTCGAGTCGGCCCTCGCGATGGCGCTGGCCACGGGGCGGCCCGTGCAGACCTCCCGGCCGGCCCCGGGCCTGCTGCTGCGCACGTACCGCGAGCTTGCGGCCGCCGGCGCCACCGAGATCGTCTCCGTGCACCTCTCCGCGCACCTCTCGGGCACCGTCGAGGCGGCCCGCTGGGCCGCCGGGGAGAGCCCCGTCCCGGTCACCGTCGTCGACTCGGGGACCGTGGGCATGGCCCAGGGCTTCGCCGTCATGGACGCCGTCGCCGCCGCCGTCGCCGGCAGGCCCGGACCCGCGGTGGCCGGCATCGCCTCGACCGCGCACCGGAACGGCATCGCGTTCGCCGTCCCGGGCCTCGAGCAGCTGCGCCGCGGCGGCCGCATCGGCACCGCCGCCGGCATGATCGGGACCCTGCTGGCGGTCAAGCCGATCCTCGGCATCGAGGGCGGCAGGATCGTGCTGCGCGAGAAGGTGCGCACCTTCCCCCGCGCCGTGGCCCGGCTCGGCGAATGGGGCCGCGACCAGGCCGGCCTGCACCCCGGTGGGGCCCGCCTCGCCGTCCACCACTTCGGTTCCGCCGACCAGGCCCGCGAGTTGGTGGACTTCCTTGCCCCGGCCACCGACCTGCCGGTCCTGGAGGTCGCGCTGCCCACCGTGCTGGCCGCGCACACCGGAGCGGGCGTGCTCGGCGTCGTGGCGGCCCCCGCCGCGTCGCTGCCCGGTCCGCCCTCCTAGTACGAAAGTAGGTGGGTCATGCTGCGACGGTGGGGCTGAGGGTGACGTTGTAGCCGAGGGCCTTCAGGTGCCTGATCGCGTTGTTCTTGGCCCTGGCGGGATCCATCCTGGTGAGGGAGTCCGATCCGGGGTCTTGGTAGCACTCGCCTTGGGCGAGCATGTGCCAGGCGGCCTCGAGGATGGCGTGCTCGGTCGCGACGAGGGCCTTGGTCCGGCCGCGGCGGGCGGCGATCCGCTTGTAGCGGGCGCCGAGGTAGGTGTTTTTGGGGTGTCGGGCGATCGAGAGCGCGGCGGTGCCGAGGGCGCCCTTGAGGTAGCGGTTCCCGGGCCGGGTCTTGCTGGACTTGACCCGTCCGGCGGATTCGTTGTGGCCTGGGACGAGCCCGGCCCAGGAGCAGAGCCGGCCCGGGGTCTGGAAGCGGCTCATGTCGGCCCCGGTTTCCGCGACGACGGTGTCGGCGACGGTGGTGGAGACCCCGGGGATGGTGGCGAGGAAGTCCCTCGCGGCGCGAAAGGGGGACATCGCCTCCTCGATGCGGGCGGTGAGCTGGTCGATCCATTCCGTCATCGAATCGATCCGCTCCAGGTGCATCCGGCAGATGAACGCGTGGTGGTCCGTGAAGCGGCCGGTGAGGGCCTCGACGAGTTCGGGGAGCCGCCGGCGAAGGGTGCCCCGGGCCAGGTCCGCCAGGACCTGCGGGTCGCGTTCGCCGGCGACGAGCGCCTCGAGCATCGCGCGGGCCGAGACCCCGGTCAGCTCCGAGGCGGTCGAGGAGAGCTTGATTCCGGTGGACTCGAGGAACTTCTCCAGCCTGTGGATCTCCCGGGTGCGGTCCTGGGTCGCCAGCGTCCGTGCCCGGGTCAGGTCCCGCAGCTGCCGGACCGGCTCGGGCGGGACGAAGCAGGCGCGCAGCAGCCCGTGCGCGCCGAGCTGGGCCAGCCATGCGGCGTCGGAGACATCCGTTTTGCGGCCCGGGATGTTCCGGGCGGCCTTGGCGTTGACCAGCATCACCGGCAGCACGTCCTCGAAGAGGTAGTAGAAGGGCTTCCAGTAGTCGCTGGTCGCCTCCATCACCACCGTCGTGACCCGCTCGGCCAGCAGCATCTCGCGCAGGGCCAGGATCTCGTTCGTGGTCGCTCCCCAGGTGGTGACTGTGGTGGTGAAGGTCCCGGGCCGTTTGCCCGGGGCGCGGATGGCGACCTTCGCGTCGCGCTTGGAGATGTCGATCCCCGCGGACCTCTCGTGGATCAAATCCATGATGGCGAACCTCCCCTGACAGCAGTGGTCTTCGGTTGTGCGCCTGCCGTGGAGAGGGCTGTTGGGATTCAGGAATCTAGTACTCGTGCTCGAGGCAACAATCCACGGTGCCCGTGGGGGCCCTCCGCGCCACGCTAGCCCACGGGCCAAACCGATGCACCAAGGACGGACCGGCGTCACCGCGGCAGACACCACCATCATCGGTCCCAAACCGGCCCCGGCGATACGCCACGGGCGAGCCGAACCGGAACTTTCGACCGCCACGGCGCGCAGCGGCGCTGGCTCGCTAGCCC
>NZ_JBXAEW010000012.1:0-159884 GCF_056782315.1 Arthrobacter paludis | reverse complement strand
GAGCTCCTCGGCCCGGGTCTGGACCCGCTCGAGCACCCGCGCCCAAGTGCCGTCCTTGGCCCAGCGGTCGAAGTTCTTGAAGACCGTGTTCCATTTCCCGAACCGCTCCGGCAGGTCCCGCCATGGGGCCCCGGTGCGGAACTTCCACACCACGGCCTCTACCACGGTGCGCCGGTCGGCCACGGGTCGCCCGGTTCCCTTGTAGGGAGGGAACACCGGACCGATCACTTCCCACACGCCATCAGAGATCAAATCGCGATTAGCCACTAAGCCATCGAACCCGATCAAAGCGCCGCAACGCTTTAGCAACACACCCTAGTGCCGCCGGATCGGGCACTCCAAGCGGAACTCCTCCTCGAGCAGGAGCCGGCGCGCGTTGCCGTCGTGCTCGCGGATCCACAGGACGTTCAGGTGCGGCGCAACGCCGTCGACCCGGCCGCGCACCTCGACGCCGCGGCGGTCGGTGGCCACGATGGGATCGCCCTCGGCGAAGTCACGGACGGTCAGGGAGTCGGTCATGGCGGGTTTCCCGTCGGTAGGTTGGCGAGGGCACCAGTCTTCCGTGGCTTGCTGTGAATTGGGTGAACTGCGGATTAAGCGGCGCCGTCGGCTTCGTCGCGGCCGCCTTCTAGCGCCCTGCCGGCACCCGGGCCCGCCGCCCCCGGCGCGGCCGCGCCGGAGACCGACGCCCCGGGCACCCGGAACCGCCGGAAGCAGTACACGATCAGCCCGAGCGCCAGCCCGCCGGAGGCGATCAGCGTCGCGCCGGTCCCCCAGCCGCCGACCAGCCACCAATCCTCCGGCCACCGCCACCACCCGGGCACGGGCGTCCCGATGCCCCACACGATCCCCAGCGCCACCAGCCACAGCCCGCCGGCCACGCCGGCGGCCAGGCGCGGCCACGAGGTCACGCTCAGGCGGGCCAGGTGCACGGCCTCCCGCTCCACGGGCCGCAGCAGCCGGCTCGCCCACCGGTAGCGCAGCGACAGCACGGCCAGCCCGGACACCAGCAGCAGCAGCCCCGGGCCGGGCAGCACCAGGGCGGCCAGGCCCAGCAGGACCAGGATCCATCCGGCGATCTCGATGAGCAGCGTCTTCACGGCCGTCCACGCGATGTGGTGCGCGCGCTTCCTGTGGTGCCGCCCGGGGCGGTCCCCCGTCGTTCCCCCCATCGCCGCGCCTACAGCGACTCGAGGGCGTCGCGGAAGCCGGCCAGGGCCTCCTCCTGCACCGCCTCCTCCGCCGCGAACAGCGCGCCATACGCGAACGTGTCCTCCCCCGCGCGCCTGGCCTGCCGCGCCACCGAGCGCACGAACCCCTGGAACGCCAGGCTGTCCCGGTGGTCGCCGAGCGCGTCCTGGACGTCCTCGGCCGCGTCCTGCAGGCCCTTGCGCCGGCCCCCGAGCTTGGCGCCGGGGACCTGGCGCAGCTGGCGGATGGCGTACCGCAGCGTCTTGGCGTCCTTGCGGGCCTCGTGGAGCAGGCGCACGCGCTCGTCGTCGTCCCGGGCCGCGTCCGCGGCGTCGACCCGGCGCAGCACGCGGCGCAGCTGCCGGTCCACGGCCTTGCGCAGGGGCTTGCGGGCGGGGCCGCCGCCGTCGTCCGGGTCGGCGAGCGGCGGGTCGGCCGCGAACGCCTCCACCGCGTCAAGCGTCGCCAGGTACCCCGGCGAGCGCAGGTGGTCCAGCGCCCTGGCGAGGGCGGCGTCGCGCTCGGACCCGAGCCGGGCCCGCATCCTGTCGGCGGCCTGCTTCAGCACGACCTCGCGCGGCCACCGCTCCAGCCGCGCGTCGAGCGTCTCCAGGTGCACCTCGGCGTCGCGCGCGGCCCCGAGGGCGCGGCCGGCCTCGCGCAGGCGGACGTTCAGGTCGTCGGCGGGGCCGGGCTCGAGCAGCTTCCCGGCCACCTTGAGCAGGGAGCGCAGCGTGCGCACGGAGACGCGCAGCTGGTGCAGCGCGTCGGGGACCCCGCGCCGCACGCGCGGATCCCACACGAGCAGGGCGCGCGCGGCGTCGCCGAACGCGGCCGCGAGCACGGCGCCGAGGGTGCCCTGGGGGGCGGACGACGGCGGCGCCGGCAGCGGGCCGAGCGCCCGGGCCAGCTTGGACGCGCGCGGGGAGCGGCGGGCCCCGGCGTCGGCCAGCAGGGTCTCCACGGCGTCGAGCAGGTCGCCGCCCTCGTCGGGCTCGAGGGCGCCGTCGTGGAGCAGCTCGACCTCCCACTCGCGCCACCGCTCCTCCCTGCCGTCGGGGCCGGTGGAGAAGACCTCGTCGTCGCACACCTCGGCGAGCGGCCCGTCCCGCCCGCACAGCAGCGTGACGGTGCGGCGGGTGCGCAGCGTCGCGGACGGGCGCAGCGGGCGCCCGCGCACGAGGGCCTGGACCAGGTCGGCGACCTCGGCCGGGACCCCGCCGTCGTCCTTCCCCAGCGGGGCGCGCAGCTCGAGCCGGCCCTCGGCGGAGGGGAACTTCACGTGCCAGCCGTCGTCGCGGCCGCCGGTGCGGCGGCGCAGGGTCACCCGGTTCCGGCGCAGGGCGTGGTCGTCGGTGTCGTAGTAGACGGCCTCCATCTCCACGGGATCCAGCGGGTCGACCCCGGCGACGCCGGGCGCGCCGACGAGGTCCGGCAGCTCGGTGCCCGCGCCGACGTCGTATTTCCGCTCGATCTCGACCTGCGCCTCAAGAGTCATGCGGACATTGTGTGCACAGCGCGGCGGGCGTCGCCAGCCGGGCGGGGCCCAGCCGGCCCCCGGCCGCGGCGGCCGCCCAGCCGCCCTGGCCGCGGCCCGGCCGGAAGGTGGTGGCGGTCTCCGGGCCCAGGGAACAAGAGAGGCTAGGGCAGGAGACCGCCCGTCCGCGGCAGACCCGTCACCACTTCGCCGGTGGCCGTCGAGTCCTCGCGCAGCAGCCATCCCATGCGCTTGTGCGTGCGGACCCCCACATCGGATTCCACGACCTGCGCGCCCGGCGCCGCGGCCTGCAGGCCCGCCTCCACGTCGGCGATCTCGGCCGGCGTTCGCAGCCACAGGAAGAAGGTCAGGTTCGCGTCCCCCGTGGTCGAGGCGCAGAGCCGCAGCGTCCGGTGGGAGCGCAGATACTGGACGGCCGCCTCCAGCTGGGCACGAGGAATCCGGACGTACCACTGGCAGGGCACCGGATACCCGGAGTGCTCTTGCGCCAATTCACAACGCAGGGCAACCGCTCCGGTTTCCAAGGCTTCGCGCAGATGGCGCGCGGCCGTCGAGGGGTGCGTCCCCGTGGCGGCGGCGATGTCGGTGGCCGTCGCCCTCCCGTCCCGGGCCAACAGTTCGAGGACCTTGTCAAGGTGTGGCGAGGTGGCACCCGGGGGGCGCGACACCTCCACGTGAAGTCCTGCCACGCGCCGCTGCTGCTCGGGCGAAAGGACGTCCAACCTCCAGTTGCCACCGCTGGCATAGAGGCGGGTGGCGACGGTCATCTGGGTGCGCGTGACATCCGGATCGGCGCGGACGATCGGCAACACCTGGCGCGTGAGCGCCTGCCAACTCCGGGTGACGACGGTCAGGCGCGCGTCCCAGGCCCGGGCCGCCTCCTCGACGGTGTCGATCTCGGGAGCCCTGCACAAGCGATCCAGGACCTCCGCCCTGCTTCCCGGCCGGCACTCCACACTGATGAACCCCACGTGCCCGTGCACCCCGGCCGCACCCAGATGGCCCGTGATCCAGGCCCTCCCGTCGGCGGTGAGGCGGCCCCACCGGGTGGCCAGCGTCGCCGGGTCCCGGCGCAGCGCGCCGCCGAGTTGCGCCCATGTCGCCCTGGGAGCGATCTGGAGCGCGTGGACCAGCTCAAGGTCCTCTGGAGGGAGCTCCATGCAAAATCCTTCGGCCTGCAGCCATCCATGTGCAATTTTGCCAGTCTAAACCCCCGAGGAGACCGACGTCGCCCCATCCTCGTGTACTAACCCGTCACCGAAAGGACACCCCGTGGCCATTGCCGATTCCTCCGCCGATCTCGCGGTCGCGCTGCTTGACGATGCCCGTGCCCTGGCGGGCGACGTCGCGGACCTGCGGCACCGCCTCCACCGCGAACCGGAGATCGGCTTGGACCTGCCACGCACCCAGGAGAAGGTGGTCGATGCCCTGGACGGGTTGGGGTACGAGATCTCGACCGGAACCGAGACCACCTCGGTCACCGCGGTCCTGCGCGGCACGGCGGCCGACGCCAGCGGCTCCGGCCCGCGCCCCACGGTGTTGCTGCGCGGGGACATGGACGCCCTGCCCGTGCAGGAGAAGTCGGGCGTGGACTACGCCTCCCGCGTCGGCGGTGTGATGCACGCCTGCGGGCACGACCTGCACACGGCCATGCTGGCCGGCGCCGCCCGGCTCCTCTCCGAGCGCCGCGACCGGTTGGCGGGCGACGTCGTACTGATGTTCCAGCCCGGCGAGGAGGGCTACGACGGCGCGGGCGTCATGATCCGCGAGGGAGTCCTGGATGCGGCGGGGCGCCGCCCGGACGCGGCCTACGGAATGCACGTCATGAGCGGACAACTGGCCGTCGGCGGCACGTTCCTGTCCCGCACCGGCGCCACGATGAGCTCGTCGGACGGCCTGGTCGTGACGGTCCACGGGGCCGGCGGGCACGGATCGGCCCCGTTCCTGGCCAAGGACCCAGTCACCGTGGCTGCGGAGATGGTGCTGGCCCTGCAGTCCCTCGTGACCCGCCAGTTCGACGCCTTCGACCCGGTGGTGCTGACCGTCGGGCTGCTTCGGGCGGGGACGAAGCGCAACGTCATCCCCGACACCGCCCGCTTCGAAGCAACCATCCGCTCCTTCTCCCCGCGGGCCAAGGCGCGCCTGAAGTCCTCCCTGCCGCGGCTGCTCGAATCCATCGCCGCGGCCCACGGACTGGAGGCCACGGTCGAGTACATCGAGGAATACCCGCTGACCGTCAACGACGGGGCCGAAACGCGCTTCGCCCGCAACGCCGTCGAGGAACTCTTCGGCCCCGACCGCTACCACGAGATGGCGAACCCGCTTGCCGGCTCGGAGGACTTCTCCCGCGTCCTCGAGGAGGTCCCCGGCTCCTTCCTCTTCCTCTCGGCAGCGCCGGCCGGCGCCGACCACGAGGCCGCCCCCTTCAACCACTCCCCGTACGCCGTGTTCGACGACGCCGTCCTCGCCGACGGAACCGCCCTCTACGCGCGCCTCGCCCTTGACCGGATCGCCAGCGGCCCCCGCTAGGACCGAACATCGCCACCCTCCCCTTCCAGCACTTCCCCAGAACCAACAGGAGGCCCTCGTGCCAACCACCAGCATCCCCGCTGCCAAGCCGCGGGCCGGCGTCGCCAAGACGCTCGTCGGCACCGGCGCCGGCAACGCCGTCGAATGGTACGACTGGGCCGTCTACGCGACGTTCGCCTCGTTCATCTCCGGCCAGCTGTTCAGCAAGTCCGACCCCTCCAGCGCGTTCCTGGCCACGCTCGCGATCTTCGCGGTCGGTTTCGTGGCCCGGCCGTTCGGCGGGTTCGTGTTCGGCTGGATCGGCGACCGCGTGGGCCGGAAGGCGTCGATGACCCTGTGTGTGGCCCTGGCCTCGCTGGGGTCCCTGGTGATCGGCTTGACGCCCACGTACGAATCGATCGGCGCCGGCGCGTCCCTGATGCTGCTCGTCGCCCGGCTCGTCCAGGGCCTGGCGCACGGCGGCGAACTGCCCAGCGCGCAGGCCTACCTCTCGGAAATGGCCCCGCCTGCCCGCCGCGGCTACTGGGCGTCCCTGATCTACGTCTCCGGCACCACCGGCATCCTCTTCGGCACCCTGCTCGGTGCCGTCCTGTCCACGGTCCTGGCCGAGACACAGATGGCCGCCTTCGGCTGGCGGATCCCCTTCATCCTCGGCGCCGTGTTCGGCCTGGTGGCGCTGGTGATGCGCTTCCGCATGGACGAGTCGGAGGTCTTCGAGGCCGAGAAGTCGCCGGACCAGGCCCCGGCCCGGGGCGGCCTGCTCGCCGACCTGGCCCGCCACTGGCGCCAGGCCCTGCAGGTCATCGGCCTAACCGTCGGCCTGACCGTCGCCTACTACGTCTGGGGCGTCTCCACGCCGGCCTACGCCATCAACGTGCTCGGTATCGACCCGGCCGGCGCGCTGTGGGCCGGCGTGTGCGCCAATCTGGTCTTCATCGTGGCCCTGCCGCTGTGGGGCCGCCTGTCGGACCGGATCGGCCGCAAGCCCGTCCTGACCATCGCGGCCCTCGGCACCGCGTCCCTGTTCTTCCCGGCGACGTGGTTCGTCCGCGACGCCGCCTGGCAGCTGGGCGTCTCCATGTCCGCGATCCTCGTCTTCATCGCGGCCTCGGCCTCGATCGTCCCGGCCGTGTATGCCGAACTCTTCCCGACCTCCGTACGCACCCTGGGCATCGCGGTTCCCTACGCGCTCTGCGTGGCGGCGTTCGGCGGGACCGCCGCCTACCTGCAGGCGGCCTTCGGGACCTGGTTCGGCGACGCGGGCAGCACCTACTTCGGGATCTACACCATCACCCTGCTCCTGGTCGGCGCCGCGACCGTCCTGGGGCTGCGCGAGACCAAGGGCATGCCGCTCGGCGCGGAGTAGCGGCCAGCGGCCAGCGGCCCGCGGCCGGCGACGCGCCACCCGCGCGGGTCCCCGCTCCCCCGCGTGGGCGGCCTGCCCGTACCGCCGCCGACCCCGTGCCGCCGCGGGAGAAGCGGCGTAGCATCGGCGCCAGAGCGCCACCCCGCCGGGGACGACGGCCGGCGCGGATGTATCAGCGGCGGTGCCGGGGGGCTCCTAGCTCCCAGGAGAACCGCACCCTGGGGAGGACGATGATGACCGAGCACGCTGGCAACCCGCACCCGAATCTGGACCCTCGCGTCGCCGCGGCTTGGAACGTCCGGATCGCCGTCCCGCCCGGGGGCCGGGCCACCGCCTACGTCGCGGACTCGCTGCTGGTGGCCACGCCGGCCACCGCGGACGCGGCCCGCGTCCCGGACCATGTCGCGAACGTCGCCCGAGAGCTCGGGCTCGGCGTCACCGTCCACCCCCTCGGCGTCCCGCCGCGCGGCGGGGACGGGCCCGACGCCGGCCCGCCCGGCCGCGGCGCCCTGCCGGCGCCGCCGGTCTCCCGCCTCGATCTGACCGCGGACGACCCCGACGACGTCGACGCCCTGCGCCTGCTGCGCAAGCTGCGCGCGCAGGGGGCGGGGGCCGGGGTGTCGCTCGACCACGTCCTGGTCTGCGCCCCCTACTACGCCGGGGTCCCGTACTACGCGGGCGTGCCGTACTACGCCGGCGTCGGCGCCCCGGTGACCAGCTACGGCAGGCCGGGCTCCGGCGGACGGACCCCGGTCTCGCTGGTGCTGCCGGACCCGGCCGGCGGGCTCCCCGCCCCGCACGGCGCCCCCGTGGTCGTCGTGCCGGACACCGGGATCGAGGACCACCCCTGGTTCCGGGACCCCGCCCGGATCGCCACCTCGGTCGACGACGGCTCCGGCCGGCCCGAGGCCGTGCTCGGCTGCGACGGGGACGTTCCCGGGTGCGCGGTGCGCGAACCGGACCGGAACCCGCTGGACGGGACGCTGCCGCCCTTCGCCGGGCACGGCACGTTCGTCGCGGGGATTGTCCGGCAGGCGTGCCCGGAGGCCCGGCTCCTCGGCATCCGGGTCATGACGGACGACGGCGTCGTCGCCGAGTCCTGCCTGCTCGCCACGCTCCAGTCCCTGCGCTCCCGCCAGCTGGACGCGCTGGCCGCCGGCGACGCGGACCGCCTGGTCGACGTCCTGAGCCTGTCCCTGGGCTACTACCACGAGGACCCCGCGGGACCGCCCGCGGACGACCCGCTGCGGGTGGCGCTGCGGGACCTGGGGCGGCTGGGCGTCCTCGTCGTCGCCGCCGCCGGGAACAACGCCACGACGGCGCCCATGTACCCGGCCGGGTTCGCGGCCGACGCACCCGAGGCCGGGGCGCTGCCCGTGGCCAGCGTGGGGGCGCTGAACCCGGACGGCACGGTGGCCTACTTCAGCAACGCCGGTCCCTGGGTCAGCTGCCAGCGCGCGGGCGCCGCCGTCGTCTCCACGATGCCGGTGGACCGGCGCGGGGACCTGCAGATGTCCGCGACGCTCTCCCACGGGGACGCGAAGCGGGCCACGCTGGACCCCGACGGGTTCGCCGGGGGCTTCGGGGTCTGGAGCGGCACCTCCTTCGCCGCCCCCGTCCTCGCCGCCCAGCTGGCCCGGCGCCTCGTCGGCGCCCCGGCGCCCGACCTGGCCGCCCGGCTCGACCGGGCCTGGGCGGCGCTGCAGGCCGAGCTCGGCTGGAGCCGGCCGTGAGCGCCCGGGCCGGCCTCGTGGAGGAGGCCGCCGAGCTGTTCGGCCGGTTCCGCGGCGGCGAGGAGGCGGCGATCGAGCCCCTGGTCCGCCTGCTCAACCCGACCCTGTGGCACGTGGCCCGGGCGTGCGGGCTGGACCGCGGCGACGCCGAGGACGTCGTGCAGACCGCGTGGCTGCGCCTCGTCGCCAAGGCCGCGGACCTCCGCGACCCGCGCACGGTACTCGCGTGGCTGGGCACCACGGTCCGGCGGGAGGCGTGGCGGGTGCGCGGCGACGGCCGCCGCGCCCTGCCGTGGGGCGGGCCGGAGGAGGACGACGGCGGCGTCCCGGAGCCGCGCGACCCCGGGCCCGGGCCGGCCGAGGAGCTGCTGCGCGACGAGGCCCAGCGGGCCCTGTGGTCGCACGTGGCCCGGCTCAGCGCGCGCTGCCAGGCCCTACTGCGCGTGGTCAGCCGCGGCGGCCCGCCCGACTACTCGGCCCTGTCGGAGTCCCTCGGGATCCCGGTCGGCTCGATCGGGCCGACCCGCGGCCGCTGCCTGGCCGCCCTGCGCAAGTCACTCGCCGCCGACCCCGCCTGGAGCACGCCATGAACGAGCACGACCAGCCGCTGGACGCGGCCGACACGGCCCTCCTGGCCGCCCTCGCCGGCCTGTACGACGCCGTCGACCCGCCCCCGCCCACGCTCGACGACGACGTCCTGTTCGCCGTGTCCCTCGCCGCGCTGGACGCGGAGGCGGCGACGCTGCTGGAGGCCGGGGAGCCGGCGCTGCGCGCCGCCACCGAGGCGGGCACCACGGACACCGTCACGTTCACGAGCTCCTCCCTGCAGCTGATGATCCGTCCCGGCGAGGAGGACGACGGCTCCCGCCGCATCGACGCGTGGGTCACCGGCGGCGGGATCGACGTCGCGCTGGTCTGCGCGGCCGGGACCCGCTGGCAGACCTCCGACGCCCACGGCCGGCTGGTCTGGCGGTCCGTGCCGCGCGGCCCCGCCAGCTTCCTGCTGCGCCCGCCCGAGCCCGGCGTCCGGCCCGTCAAGACGCCGGTCATCGAGCTCTGACGTGGCGCCCGACGCGCTGCCCGGCGCCCCGACCGCGGCGCTGGCCGCCGCCGAGGAGGCGTACCAGGCGGCGCGCGCCGCCGTCGCGCAGTACCGCCTCCCCGAGGCCCGCGCGCGGTTGGAGGAGGCCCGGCGCCACCTCGACGGGCAGCCCGGCGCGGCCGGGCAGGAGCTGGGCCTGCGCCTCCGGCTCACCGGCTCCTGGCTGACGTGCGACGCCGACGGGCTGCCCGCCGCGCTCGCGGAGATCGACGCCGCGCTGGCGGAGGCCGCCGCGGCGGGGCTCGACGCCATCGAGGCCCTGGCCCACGTACAGGCCGGGGTGCTGCTGGCCCGGGCGGGCAGCGTCGACGAGGCGCTGGCCCGGCTGCGCCCCGCCGTCGAGCGCTCCGCGGCCCTGCCCCTGGACGACCGGGTGCGGCTGCTGCTGAACAAGGGGACGATCGGGTCCCGGGCCGGGGCGCTGGACGAGGCGGCCGGGGACCTGCGCGCCGCGGCCGGGCTGGCGGAGGACCTGCCCGAGTACCGGTTCATGGCGCTGCACAACCTCGGGTACGTGGAGTTCCTGCGCGGCGAGCTGCCGGCGGCGCTGGGGACCATGGCCGAGGCGGACGGGATGGACGCCGACGTCGACCGGGCGGTCGCGCGCCACGACCGCGCCCGCGTCCTCATGGAGGCCGGGCTGCTCGAGGACGCTGAGGGGCTGCTCGACCGGGCCGCCGCGGAGCTGCGCGCGGGCGGCCTGGCGCAGGAGCACGGCGAGGCGCGGCTGGACCGGGCGCGCTGCGCCGCCCTGGCGGGCCGGGGCGCGGAGGCGCTGCGCGTCGCCGGCGAGGTGGCCGCTGAGGCGGCGGCCCGGGGCGAGCGGGCCCGGGAGCTGGAGGCGCGGGCCGTCGCGCTGGAGGCGCGGCTGCTGGGGTCCGGGTGGCCCGGCCCGGCTGCGGGCCCCGCCACCGACGCGCTGGCGGAGGCGGCGGACCTCGCCGCGGCGGCGCTGGCGGAGGCGGCGGACCTCGCCGCGGCGGCGCGGGACGCGTCCAACCCCTGGCTCGCGGACCGGGCGGCGGCCCTGCTGGTCGTCGCGGCGGCCCGGGCCGGGAAGCCGGGCGCGGCCGAGTCGGCGGACACCGCCCGGCGGCTGCGGCGGATGCGCCGGGCGCCGCTGCTGGCCACGCGGGCCCTGGCCATCCTGGCCCAACTGCAGCTGGCGCCCGATGCCGCGGCCCGCGGCCGACTGGTCCGGGCCGCGGCGGACGAGCTCTCCGCGGCCCGGGGCGGCATGGCGAGCCTGGACCTGCGCACGGCCGTCGCCGTCCACCTGGCCCCGGTCCTCGCCATGGACCTCGAGCGGGCGGCCGCGTCCTCCGCGTGGGCGGCGCTGCGGGCCACCGAGCGGTGGCGGGCCGCGCTGGACAGCGTGCCGTCGGTCGTCCCGCCCGCGGACCCGTCGCTGGCCGAGCGGTGGTCCACGCTGCGCCGGCGCCACGAGGAGCTGCGCGCCGCCGGGCCGGACGCGGCCCCCGGGCTGCGGGCCGAGACCGGCCGGATCGAGCGGGAACTGCGGGAGGGCCTGTGGGCGCGGCGGGCGGCGGCGCCGGTCGGGCGGCGCGGGCACGCCTCGCGCGCGCGGCTTGGGGGCGCGCGCGTCCTGAGCTACTTCTGGTCCGGCGGACGCCTTCGCCTGGTGGACGTGGAGCCGGGCCAGCCCGCCGCCCTGCTGCGGCTGGCCGGCCGGGAGGAGGTCGGCGACCTGGTGGCCCGCACCACCGCCGACGCGTCCGCGGCGGCCCACGCGCCGCCCGGGCCCCTCGGCGCGGCCGTCCGCGCGTCGCTGGAGGAGTCCCTCGCGGCCCTGGACCGGATGCTGCTGCCGGCCTCGCTCGGCGACGGCCCCGTGGTCGTCGTCCCGAGCGGGGCCCTGGCCCGGCTGCCGTGGGGCATGCTGCCGCGCCTGCGGGGCGTGCCGCTGACGCAGGCCCGGTCGGTCGGGGCGTGGGGCGCCGGCGCCGTCCTGCTGGCCCGGGCCCCGCGGCTGGCGGTCGCGGCCGGCCCGGGGCTCGCCCTGGCCGGGCGGGAGTGCGACGCCGTGGCGGCCAGTTGGTCGGCGGCGGACCGGGTCCCGTCCGAGCCGGCGGCCGTGCGGGAGGCGCTGGCCGGCTACGACGTCGTCCACATCGCCGCGCACGGGCGGCACCGCGAGGACAGCCCGCTGTTCTCCTCGCTGCGGCTGCACGGCGGGTCCCTCTTCGCCCACGAGCTGGAGCACGTGCCGCTGCGCGCGTCGCTGGTGGTGCTCTCCGCCTGCGGCGCGGGGCGCGGCCGGCTGCGGCCGGGCGACGAGGCCCTGGGTCTGACCGCGAGCCTGCTCGCGCTCGGCGTGGGCGCCGTCGTCGCGCCCCTGACGGACGTGCCCGACGCCGTCGCCTGCCGGACCATGGCCGCCATGCACCGCGGGCTCGCCGCGGGAGAGGACGGGCCGGCCGCGCTCGCGGCCGCCGCGGAGGGGCTGCTGGACCGCAGCTTCACCTGGTTCGGCTCGGGGTGGCGCGCGGCGCGGCCGGCGTCCTCCTGACGGCCGGGGGGGGCTCCCGCGTCGCCCCGCGGCACCGTCCGAGGCGGGCCGGGGCGGGCCGGAGAAAACTTTTTCGCCCGGGTGTATCAGGAACGCCCCTCGACGCTCTTGAGGGGTACGACGACCGAACGACCGGGGGGATCGTGGTCGACGGGGGCGGACGGGGCCGCCCATGCCGGGACCCGGCGCCATCTGGGGGGAGGGCGCCGGGTCCCCCTCTGTCACACCGCGGTGTAGCCGCCGTCGACCAGGTAGTAGCCGCCCGTCATGAAGGACGCGTCGTCGGAGAGCAGGAAGGCCACCAGCCGCGCGACCTAGCGTCGGCGGCTACCCCCAGAAGATCGGGTCGCCGCTGTGTGCGAGGTGGTCCAGCAGAGTCTGCACGCGCTTGGCCGGCTTGCGCGACCGGTACTCGTGGAAGCGGCCGGCGCTGTCGCACCAGTAGAGGGACCACAGGCCCGTGGTTCCTGTGTAGCGCAGGCGGGCGACGGGCGTCCGGGACCACAGCCCGTCGGAGCCGTCCCAGGGCGCACGGGCATCGAACACCGTGACGTGGCGGTCCGCGATCTCGCATTCGATGCGCATCACGCCGCACGACTCCTCGGGCGTCTGCGCCTTGCACCAGAGCCCGATCCGCAACCCGTCGTCCACCGGAATCGCCATGGCCCCCAGCGTGCCACGCGTTCGCCCCGGCGTGAAGAAGTACTCGAATCGGCCTGCGTCCGAACGGAACTGCCCAAGTACCAATGTTCACGAGCCGAATTCGTGCACATAACGCAGCTTCGGCCCGTCTCCTCGGCGAGAAGTGGGCAACTGTGCGCTGGCGTCCCCGGACTAGCTCCTTGCCGGTGCTCGACCCCGGGTCCGAGGCCGGCAAGGCCGTCCGCTAATGGAGCGCCGTGGGCAGCGGCTTGGTGTGGTCGTCCAGGTCGGGGCGGCTGCGGCCGCCGCCGCGGACGCCGAAGCGGTACCCGAGCGCGAGCAGCGCGAGCCACACGACGCCGACGACCATGGCCACGCGCGAGTCCGGGAACCAGCCCAGGAGCACGATCACGAGGACCACGAACCCGACGGCGGCCCACGAGGCCACCGGCCACAGGGGCACCCGGAACTCCGACTCCGGCCGGCCCTCGCGGGCGATCTCGCGGCGCATGGAGATGTGGGAGAGCAGGATCATCAGCCACACCCAGACGGTCGCGAACGTCGCGATGGAGGCGATGACCAGGAAGACGTTCTCCGGGATCACGGCGTTGAGCACGGCGCCGACGGCGAGCGCGCCGCACATCACGAGCACCGTCAGCCACGGCACGCCCTTGTTCGAGACGTGCGCGAACGCCCTCGGGGCCTGGCCCTGCTGGGCGAGGCCGAAGAGCATGCGGCCGGCGCCGAACGTGTCCGCGTTGATCGCGGAGATCGCGGCCGAGATGACGACGACGTTGAGGATGGCCGGGGCCGCGGGCACGCCGAGCGCGGAGAAGATCTGCACGAAGGGGCTGGCGTCGCCGGTGATCCGGTCCCACGGCACGAGCGACATGATCACGGCCATGGTGCCCACGTAGAAGAGCAGGATCCGCCACGGCACGGCGTTCACGGCGCGCGGGATGGAGCGCCGGGGGTCGTCGGCCTCGCCGGCGGTGATGCCGATGGTCTCGATGCCGCCGAAGGCGAACACGACGACGGCGAGGGCCGCCAGGAGCCCGTCGACGCCGTTGGGCAGGAAGCCGCCGTGGCCGGACAGGTTCTGCGGACCGACCGCGGTGCCCGGCTCGAAGGACACGCCGACCACCATCAGGGCGATGCCGCCGCCGATCATGGCCAGGATCGCGCCAACCTTGACGATGGTCAGCCAGAACTCGAGCTCGCCGAAGACCTTCACGTGCCGGGTGTTGATTCCGGCGATGAAGAGGATCACGGCGACCACCCAGATCCAGCGCGGCGTGTCCGGGAACCAGAAGCCCATGTAGACGCCGAACGCGGTGACGTCGGCGATGGCGACGACGACCATCTCGAACACGAACGTCCAGCCGGTGACGAAGCCGGCGAACGGGCCCAGGTAGCGGGCCGCGTACTGGCCGAACGAGCCGGGGACGGGGTGCCGCACCGCCATCTCGCCGAGGGCCCGCATGACCATGAACACGGCGGCGCCGGCGACCACGTAGGCGAGGATTACGGCGGGGCCGGCCTTCTGGATGGCCGTGGCCGAACCGTAGAACAGGCCCGTGCCGATGGCGGAGCCGAGCGCGATGAACTGGATGTGGCGCATGCTGAGCCCGCGGCGGAGGGCGCCGCCTCCGGCGGGGCCTCCGGGGGACGGGGAACCCGTGGGCCGCGCTCCCGCGGACGGGGCTCCGGCGGAGGTGCCGCCGGGCGCGGCCGCCCGGGAGGGCAGCTGGGACTGTCGGGTGTTCATGTGGACTCTCCTGTGGGTCGGCCAGGGGGTCGGCCGGTGGTCGAACGGGGGCCCGGGCAGGGGCCGGGCGGGGCCCCGAGCAGGCCCGGGCCGGGGCCCCGTGGGGCCGGCCGAACGGCGCTGCTGTGATCGGGCTTACGTCGCACTCCAGACAAGCGCACGGAGGGCCCCTCTGGGGGCCAGCCCGGCAGATAGCGTCCGGGATTAGAGACATTGGACCGTCGTCGCCGGCCCCCCAAGGCCAGGAGGGCGGCCATCCCCCGTAACGACGGGGATCCGGGCCGGTAGTGGCACCACAGCGGCCGCCGGACATCCGCTGACGGCGCCCTCACTCCGTCTGATATTCCAGACAGAAGTGGGACGAGGCCTTCCCGTCCGACCGCGCTGGCGGCCTACGGTGATGGTCCGCCCCGCCGTTGCGGGGAAGGCAACCAGCGGAGGAAAGCGAAGTCAATGACGACGATCGTGGAAGCCCAGGAGGCCGTGGAGCGCCGCTCCCGGCCCCTCGAGAACGCCCAGGCCCAGCTGGCGGCGGCCATCGCCGCCCTCGGCTACGACCAGGGGATGCACGAGCTGCTCGCCCGCCCCCGCCGCGAGCTGACGGTGAGCGTCCCGCTGCGGCGCGACGACGGATCCGTCGAGGTCCTCACCGGACACCGGGTCCAGCACAACTTCTCCCGCGGGCCGGCCAAGGGCGGCCTGCGCTTCTCCCCGTTCGTCGACCTCGACGAGGTCCGGGCACTGGCCATGTGGATGACGTGGAAGTGCGCGCTGCTCGGCGTCCCGTACGGCGGGGCCAAGGGCGGCGTCCGGATCGACCCGCGCCGCTACTCGCAGGCCGAGCTGGAGCGCGTCACCCGCCGCTACACGTCGGAGATCCTGCCGATCATCGGCCCCGAGAAGGACATCCCCGCCCCGGACATCGGCACGGACGAGCGCACCATGGCGTGGATGATGGACACCTACTCCGTGTCCTCCGGCCACACCGTCCCAGGCGTCGTCACCGGGAAGCCGGTGGCGCTCGGCGGCTCCGAAGGCCGGGCCTCGGCGACATCGGCCGGCGTCGTCCACATCGCCCTGGCCGGGCTGAAGCACCTCGGCCTGGCCCCGGCCTCGACGACGGCGGCCGTCCAGGGCTTCGGCAAGGTCGGGGCCGGCACGGCCCTGTTCCTGGCCGAGGCCGGGGTGCGGGTGGTCGCCGTCGCGGACCAGTACGGGGCGGTCCACGCCGCGGGCGGCCTGGACGTGCCGGCGCTGCGGGCCCACGTCGAGGCCACCGGCTCCGTCGTCGGCTTCGCGGGCGGCGACCCGCTGCCGGCCGACGAAGTGCTGGAGCTCGACGTCGACCTGCTGGTCCCCGCGGCCGTCGAGGGCGTGCTGCACGAGGGCAACGCCGGCCGCGTCCGGGCCCGGCTCGTCGTCGAGGGCGCCAACGGACCGACGACCGGCGCGGCCGACGCGGTCCTCGCCGAGCGCGGCGTCCTGGTGGTCCCGGACATCCTGGCCAACGCCGGCGGCGTGCTCGTCTCCTACTTCGAGTGGGTGCAGTCCAACCAGGCGTACTGGTGGAGCGCCTCCGAGGTGGACGACCGGCTGCGGCGGCGGATGCTCACGGCGTGGGACCGCCTGCTCGAGGTCGCCTCCGCCCGGGGGCTGTCGCTGCGCGAGGCGGCGACGGTCACCGCCGTCGAGCGCGTGGCGGAGGCGCACCTCACCCGCGGCCTCTACCCCTAACCCCAACCGGCCGGGGAGCCAGGCAACGACGCCGGGGCCCGGGACGCCTGGGACACTTCAGCCCTTCCGCACGGCTATTTCGACCGGACACGCCGGGCGACACGCCGGGCAGCGGACCCCGATGTGTCCCAGCCGTCCCCGCGCGGTCCTGTGCCCGACGCTCCGTGCCCCGCCCGGCCCGGTGCACGGCGCGCCGTGGCCCCGCGCGGCCGGGTCAATCCTCCGGCCTCTGCCGCTCCCGCTCCTGCAGTTCCTCCTCGCGGCGCTGCCGCTCCTCGCGCTGCTCCTCGAGCTCGCGCCGCTGCTGCTCCCGCCGGCTGTAGGTCGCCGCGCGGATGGCCGAGTCGCTGTCGAAGTTGGAACCGAGCGCCCCCGCGGCCGTGCCCAGCGACGCGGCCAGCCACGTCAGCGTGGCGTAGTCCCCGAAGCCCACGGGGTGGCGGAGCTGGGCGGCGAGGTAGTCCGCGTCCACCACCGCCACCGCCGCGACGAAGAGCACCACGTACAGGACCGCGTACATCAGCAAGACGCCAACGGCCACGGTGGCGAAGGTCGACAGGTTGTCCAGGCGCGGTCCGACGGCGGTGCCCCGCGCGTGGCCCCGGGCCCAGAGGCCGTTGTGCGCGATCAGCCAGGCCGTCAGGCCCAGGATCACGACGATGCTGACCAGGACGAAACGCCGCAGCGGCAACGCATCGGACATGTTCCAGATCGACGTGTAGAAGATACCGAACGCCCCGGAGGCCACGGCGGTCGCCATAGACGTCGAGAGCGCGGGCAGCAGCCTGCCCGGCTGGTTGCCGCGGACCATGCCGGCCAGCAGCCGGATCCTGCTCAGCGGTCCGGTGAGGACGAGGTAGGCGGCCGTGTCCCCCGGCCCCCCCGAGTGCACCGCCGTGCCGGTGGGGGCTCCGCCCTCCCGGGTGGGCGCCCGCACGACCTGGGCGCCACGCTGCAGCCAGCCCACGACGGTGGCCAGCAGCCGCCGCGTGCGGGTGTGGATCCCCCAGGCCCCGAAGGAAGGCATGGACACCATGGCCGCGTGCTCGTCCGTGTCGACCTCGCAGACGAGCGGCCGGCCGCCCAGGGATCGCGGCAGGTCGGTCAGGTACACCACGTGGTCCCACCCGTGCCATTCGAGGACCTGAGGCGCCCGCTGGCGGAGCGGGATCGTCCCGTCCGACACCATCGGCAGGGCGCCCGGCACGACCTGGACCTCCCAGGTGAGCCTTGGGCTGACGTGCTCGGCCAGGTAGTCGGCCAGGTCCGCGCCCACTTTCTGGGCCACCTGCTCCGGGAGTCCAGGGTCGGCCATGATGCCCAACCGCACCGCCGGCTCCGCCGTCGTCATCCGTGTCCACCTCTCACCCGTGTCCTGCCCCCGCCACTGCCTCACCGTAGGGACCGGAGGGCGGCGCCGCTAGAGCGGCCGCAAGGCCGGCGCGACGGCGCCCTGCCCCGGGAGACGGCCGGGATCTAGGATGGGCGCGTGGAGGCCGCCACCCACGGGACGGCGGGAACCGAGGAAGGGAGCACACGGCATGGGTGGACGCTTGACGTTCCAGGGGCACGCCGGCCGGCTCGCGGTCACGGCGTGGGAGACGCGCACCCCGCGGTACGTGGCGGTCCTGTGCCACGGCTACGGCGAGCACAGTGGCCGCTACGCGTGGGTGGCCGAGCGGCTCAACCTCCACGGAGCCAGCGTGTACGCCGTGGACCACGCGGGGCACGGGAACAGCGACGGCGAGCGCGTGCTGATCCGGGACTTCGACGACGTCGTGGAGGACTTCCACCAGCTCGTGCTCGCCGCGCAGGAGCGGAACCCGAAAGTGCCGCTGGTGCTGGTCGGCCACTCGATGGGCGGGATGATCGCCATCCGGTACGCGCAGCTGCACGGGCACGAACTGGACGCCATGGTGCTCTCCGGGCCGGTGGTGGGCCGCTGGGCGACGGTCGACGAGCTGCTCTCCCGCGAGGAGATCCCGGCGACGCCGATCGACCCGGACACGCTCTCCCGCGACCCCGCCGTCGGGGAGGAGTACGCGGCCGACGAGCTGGTCTGGCACGGGGACTTCAAGCGCGAGACCCTCGAGGCCCTGGACGAGTGCATGCGCCGGATCCGCGGGCACGGAAGCCTGGGCGACCTGCCGGTCCTGTACCTGCACGGCGAGGACGACCGGCTGGTGCCCATCGACGCCAGCCGCGAGGGGATCGGCGAGATCCGGGGCGCGCGCACCGAGTCGCTGTCCTACCCCGGCGCGCGGCACGAGATCTTCAACGAGACGGACAAGGAACGGGTGCTGCACGACGTCACGTCGTTCATCGACCGGACCCTGTTCCCGCAGCCGGCGTAGCGGGCCGGCGGCGGGGCCCACGGCGGGCCGGGGCCGGCGGAGGCCCGCGCTACGCCAGGTTCACGGCCCGGCCGGACTCCGGGATGTTCAGCCGGTCCTCGACGTCGGTGCCCTCGAACGCGGCCCGCAGCTCGGCGTGCCCCTCGCTGAAGTGCGCCCATCCCTCGGCGTGGACCGGCACCACCGTGGGCCGGCCGAGGATCCGCGCGACCTTGAGCGTGTCATCCGCCGTGAGCGTGAGGGCGGCGTTGTCGAACGCCCCGACGCGGGCGGCTCCGGCGCAGAGGATGGCGACGTCGACGTGCGGGAAGCGCATCGCGATCTCGCGGACCTTGTCCACGGACGCGTTGTCGCCGCTGAAGTAGACGGTGGGCTGGTCGACGCCCGCCAGAACGAAGCCCGTCACCGTGCCGGCGAGCTTCTCCGCGCCCTCCGGCCCGTGGAGGGCGGGGACCGCCGTCAGCGTCAGGGTCTCCTTGCCCTCCTCCTGCAGCGTGACCTCGTCCCACGGCTTGAGCCCGTGCACGGTCGAGCCGTTCTTGCCGGCCTCGACGGTGCTGAACGTGCGCGCCGCGAGCGACTCGACGAGCATCCGGCCGGAGCGGTCCAGGTTGTCGGCGTGCTGGTCGTGCGAGAGCAGGATGACGTCGGTGTCCGGCAGCGCGTCCAGCGCGACGGCCGGGCCGGTCGTCTTGACCAGCGTCCCGGCCGCGCCTGGGAACTCGCCGGGCGGGTCGAAGGTCGGGTCGGTGAGGAAGGTCCAGCCGCCGAGGGTGAACTGGGCCGTGGGTCCGCCGATGTGCGTCAGGGTCACGTTGGCCATGGCCCCAGCATGCCGCAGGCCGGCGGCCGCCGAAAGGGGCGCGGGGGCGCCCGCCCGGGGCCGCCGGCCTCCACGGGCGCGCGCGGCGGCCGGGGGGCGACCCCGCCGTCGACGGCATGGGGGACGACGGCGGCGCGACGGCACCTTCCGGCCCGCGCCAATGCCCGCCGGACGGCCCCGGTCCGCGCCAATGCCGCCGGCCCCGCCGCCCCTTCGCCCGACGGCCCCCTTCCGGGATCGTTCGCACTTGATGCCGCCCCGCTCGAATCGCTCTCAGTTGATACCGATTTTCCGGAATCGCTCGAAGCTCTTCTTGCGATTCGGCCCCTTTGGACGAAATACCTTCGAACAATTCCCGATATCCGACATCAACTGAGAGCGATGCCCACAACTGCCATCGATTCCCCACACGGCCACCCGGCGCCCCGCGCTCCGCCGTCGCCTGGGGTCCGCCGCCGCTTGGTCCCCGTGCCGGCGCCGCCGCCGTCGACCGCTCTGCGGAAAACTTTTTCCGCCAAACCCCTGTGACGCCCCTCACAGGAGTGCTACCGTGGTGCTTGCCAATGGCGGGCACCCAGGATCCCTGGGGGCTATCTACCGGGCGCTACTCACCTCATCGGCAATCGATGGAGCCGAGTCGGGGTCCGGAGCAACCTGTGCCCCTGCACCCCGGAACGGCTTCCACGATCGAACCAGGAAGTCGCCACCATGGAACACACCGCACCGGCCGCGCACCCGCTGGCCAAGGCCGTCGCCATCGCCTGCAAGAACGTCGCGGACTCCGGGGGGCCGTTCGGCGCCCTAGTGGTCACCGCCGACGGCCGCGAATTCGAGGGCGTCAACCGCGTCACCGCGAACAACGACCCCACCGCCCACGCCGAGGTCACCGCGATCCGCGCCGCCTGCCAGGGCATCGGCTCGTTCGACCTCAGCGGGGCCGTCCTCTACTCGAGCTGCGAGCCCTGCCCCATGTGCCTGGCGTCGGCCCTGTGGGCGCGCATCGACCGCGTCGTCTACGCCGCCAACCGCGACGACGCCGCCGCGGCCGGCTTCGACGACGCCCTCTTCTACGACTACTTCGACCACCCCGGCGACCGGAGCCTCATGCCGGTGGTCCACGACGACAGCGAGGACACCGGCCACCTGGAGCCGTTCGAGCTCTGGGGCAAGCTGGCCACCCGGGTCGAGTACTAGGGGACCGGCCGTGGCCATCACCGACACGTTCCGCAAGGGCGCCGCCGCCGTGAACCGCCAGCTCGCCCCCGGGCGCCCCGACCCCCGCACCGGCGGGCGGGCGGGCCGCGGGGCCGGGACACCCGGCGGCCCCCGTCCCGCCGCCGGCCTCCTGGACCGGCACTTTTCGATCACCGCCCGCGGCTCCACGCTCTCGCGGGAGGTCCGCGGCGGGATCGTCACTTTCTTCACCATGGCGTACATCGTGGTGCTGAACCCGCTGATCCTCGGCGGGTTCTCCCCGGACAGCGCGCCGGTGGACGTGGCCGGGAACTTCCTGCCCGCCGCGCAGGTCGGCGCCGTCACCGGGCTGACCGCCGGCGTCATGACCATCGCGTTCGGGCTCGTCGCCAACCTGCCGTTCGGCCTCGCCGCCGGGCTGGGCATCAACTCGTTCCTGGCCGTCTCGGTCGTCGGGGACGTGACCTGGCCGGAGGCCATGGGCCTGGTCGTCATCAACGGGCTGCTGATCGTCGCGTTCGGCCTCACCGGGGCGCGGACCGCGATCTTCCGGGCGATCCCCCGCGAGCTGAAGGCCGCCATCACGGTCGGCATCGGCCTGTTCATCACGTTCATCGGGTTCGTCGACTCCGGATTCGTCCAGGGCACGGCCGGCGGTCCGCCCGTCCAGCTCGGGCACGGCGGCTCCATCACGTCCGTCCCGACCGTGGTCTTCGTCGTCGGCCTGCTCGTCATGGGCTCGCTCGTGGCCCGCCGGGTCCAGGGCGGCCTGCTCATCGGGATCATCGCCACCACGGTCCTCGCCGTCGTCGTCGAGGCGTTCGCGAAGCTGGGCACCGCGTCGGCGGACAACCCCGGGGGCTGGCACCTGAACCGGCCCGAGCTGACCGGCACGCCGGTGTCGCTGCCGGACCTGTCCCTCATCGGCCAGGTCGACCTGTTCGGCTCCTTCGAGCGGATCGGCGCCCTGGCCGCGACGATGCTGGTGTTCACGCTCGTGTTCACCAACTTCTTCGACGCGATGGGCACGATGAGCGGCCTGGCCCAGGGCGCCGGGCTCGCCAAGTCGGACGGGACGTTCCCGCGGCTGAAGGCAGCGTTCGTCGTCGAGGGCCTCGGCGCCGTCGCCGGCGGCGCGACCTCCGGCTCGTCGAACACGGTCTACGTGGACTCGGCCGCCGGCATCGGGGAGGGCGCCCGCACGGGCCTGGCCTCCGTCGTCACGGGCCTGCTGTTCCTGGGCGCCATGTTCCTGACCCCGCTGACGTCGGTCGTCCCGATCGAGGTCGCCGCCGCGGCGCTCGTCGTCGTCGGCACGCTCATGGCCGCCCAGATCCGCGAGATCGACTTCACCCGCTTCTCCGTCGGCATGCCGGCGTTCCTGACGCTGGTGACCATGCCGCTGACCTACTCGATCGCCAACGGCATCGGCGTCGGCTTCATCTCCTGGGCGCTCGTGAACACGGCCGCCGGGCGGGGCCGCGAGGTCCACCCGCTGCTGTGGGTCGTGGCCGCCGGCTTCCTCGTCTACTTCGCCCGCGAACCGATCACCGCCCTGCTCGGCGGCTGACCGGAAAGGACCGCACCACCATGTTGAACCTCCCATCCATCCCGGCCGGGTGGCTGGACGGGCACGCCTGCGCCGTCGCCACCATCGCGGCCACGAGCGGCTCCACGCCCCGCCCCACCGGCACGTCGATGCTGGTCCGGGACGACGGCGCCGTCCTCGGTTCCCTGTCCGGCGGCTGCGTCGAGGGCGCCGTCGTCGCCTCCGCCCTGGAGGCGCTGGAGACCGGCGCGGCGCGCCGCGAGTCGTTCGGGTACTCGCCGGAGGACGCGTTCGAGGTCGGGCTGACGTGCGGGGGCGAGCTGGCGGTGCACATCGAGCCCCTGGCGGACGACGGCGGGACGACCTCCCCCGCCGTCGCCGCCGGGGATCCGGGGGCCGACGGCGGGGCAGCACCCGCCGCCGGCCGTCCCGGGGCGCGGACCCTCGCGGCGCTGGCCGCGCTGGGCCCGCATGACCCGGTCGCCCTCGTGCGCCCGGTCGACGCCGGCGGCAGCGGGTTCCTGCTGGTGCCCGCGCCGCAGCACCTGGACCGGGCCCGGCTGCGCGCCGGGCTCGCCCGGATCCTTGGCTCCGGGGCCCTTGCCGGGGCCGCGGAGCCCCAGGTCGCGGCCCTCGCGGCCGGGGGACGCACCGGCGTCGTCCACGCCGCGGGAGCCGCCCGGGAGGAGCCTCCGGGCGCGGACCGGGGCGGCTTTCCCGGCGCCGGCGGCCGCCCCGCCGCGGCCACCCGGGCCGCCGCCGGGCCGGTCCCCTGTCCAGCCGAGCCGCCGGCCCTGCTGGTCGAGTCGCGGCTCGCCCCGCCGCGGATGCTGGTCTTCGGGGCCAACGACTTCGCCGAGGCCCTGCTGCCGATCGGCCGGCTGCTCGGCTACCGCACGACCCTCTGCGACGCCCGCGCCGCGTTCACGCACCAGCCGCGCTTCGCCGCCGCGGACGAGATCTCCACCGCGTGGCCCCACGAGTACCTCGCGGGCGAGGCCGCCGCGGGGCGGGTCGACGGGCGCACCGCCGTCGTCGTCCTCACCCACGACCCGAAGTTCGACCACCCGCTGCTGGCGTCCGCGCTGGGGCTCGACGTCGCCTACCTGGGCGCGATGGGCTCGCGGCGCAGCCACGAGCAGCGCGTCGCCGGGCTGCTCGCCGCCGGAGTGGACCCCGACGCGCTGGCGCGGCTGCACTCGCCGATCGGACTGGACCTGCAGGCGATCACGCCGGCCGAGGTCGCGGTCTCCATCGCGGCGCAGCTCGTCGCCTCGCGCAGCCCGGCCGCCACGGGGCTGCCGCTCGAGCGCCTGCCCGGACCGATCCACACGCCGGCCGGTCCCATCGGCTCCTCCGCCGCGGCGCCCGCCGCCGTGCGGGCCACCGTTCCCGCCACCGCGCCGCCCGCCGCGGCGCCGCACCCCGAGGAGGTCCCGGCATGGACCTGAGCACCGTCGAGGACCTCGTCCCGACCACCGACCCGGACGCCTGGCGCCCGGGCGACGCGTGGCTGGCCGGCGGCACCGTCCTCTTCTCCTACGGCAGCCAGACGCTGCGGCGCCTGCTGGACATCACGGAGGCGGGGTGGGAACCCGTGCGGGTGGGCCCGGACGGCATCGAGCTGGCGGCCACATGCACCATCGCCCGGCTCTACGCGCTGCCCGGGGACGCCGGCGTCGACGCGGCCGCCTGGCCCGCGGTGGCCCTCGTGCGGCCGTGCTGCGACCCGTTCGTGGCGTCGTTCAAGATCTGGAACCTCTCCACGGTGGGCGGGAACATCGCCACGTCCCTGCCGGCGGGGCCGGTGACGTCGCTGTGCGCGGGGCTCGACGGCGTGGCCACGGTCCTGGCCCCCGGCGGCGGATCCCGGCGGCAGCCGGTCGCGGAGCTGGTCGTCGGGGACGGCGCCAACACGCTGGCCCCCGGCGAGCTGATCCGCTCCGTCCACCTGCCCGCGCACGCGCTGGCGGCCCGGACGGCGTTCCGGCGGCTCTCGCTGAGCAACCTGGGCCGCTCGGGCGTCCTGCTGATCGGCCGGGCCGACCCCGACGGGGCGTTCGTCCTGACCGTGACCGCCTCGACGGTCCGTCCGGTCCAGCTGCGGTTCCCCGCCGGCGCGCTCCCGGACGCGCGCGGCCTGGCCGAGGCGCTCGCTGACGCGGTCCCCGCCGGGCTGTACCACCGCGACCTGCACGGCCACCCCGAGTGGCGGCGGGACATGACGCACCGGCTCGCCGAGGAGATCCGGGCCGAGCTTCTCGAGGGCGCGGACCCGGAGTCGGGCCTCGCCGACGCCGCGACCCCGCCCGGCGACTCGCACAGCGCGGCCCCGCGCGCGCCGCGGGCCGCCGGCCCCGGGGACCCTGCCGCGCCCGATGCGCCCGGTTCCCCCGCCGCCGCCCCCCGGAAGCATACGCACTGACATGGGCATCACCATCAACGGCTCCGAGCACCACGGCCGCCCCGCGCCCGGCCAGTGCCTGCGCACCTACCTGCGCGCCGAGGGCGCCGTGGGCGTGAAGAAGGGGTGCGACGGCGGCGACTGCGGCGCCTGCACGGTCCACGTCGAGGGCGTGCCCGTCCACAGCTGCCTCTACCCGGCCCGCCGCGCGGAGGGCAAGCGCGTCACCACCATCGAGGGCCTCGCCGCGACCGCGGGCGCGACGGCCGCCTGCCCCGGTGCCGGGACCGCGGCCGCGCCGGTGTCGGCGCCCGACGGTGCGCGGCGGGACGGTGCGCCGCCGTCGGACGCTCCCCTGCACCCGATGCAGCAGCAGTTCCTGGACGCGCAGGGGTTCCAGTGCGGGTTCTGCACCGCCGGGATGGTGATGACGGCCTCGACCTTCGACGACGGGCAGTTGGCCAACCTCCCCCGCAGCCTCAAGGGCAACCTCTGCCGCTGCACGGGCTACCGCGCCATCGAGGACGCGGTCCTGGGCCGGTCCGGCGCCGGCCCTGACGCCGACTCGGAAGTCTGCGGCCGACTACCCAAGCTAGAGCCCTCCGAATCGTCCACAACCCTCGGAGTCGGCGGGGCTGAGGCGCCTCCGGCACCAATTGGCCGGGCCGCCGGTGCGGACGCGCCGCCGGCGCCGTCCGGCCGGGCCGTCGGGACGGATGCGCCCGCCCCGGCCGGCCCCGCCGTCGTCACCGGGACCGCGCGCTACACGCTCGACGCGCTGGCCGGCACCCCCGACGGCCCGCCGGAGCAGCCGCTGCACCTCAAGCTGGCCCGCAGCCCGCACCCGCACGCGCGCGTGGCCTCGATCGACGCGTCGGCGGCGCTCGCGGTCCCCGGCGTCGTCGCGGTGCTCACGCCGGACGACTCCCCGACCGTCCTCTTCTCGACCGCACAGCACGAGCTCGTCACGGACGACCCGGACGACACCCTGGTCCTGGACCGGGTCGCCCGGTTCGCCGGGCAGCGCGTGGCGGCGGTCGTGGGCGAGACGGTGGCGGCCGCGGAGGCCGGCGTGCGGGCCCTGTCCATCGAGTGGGAGCCGCTCCCCCACGTGCTCGACCCGGCCGCCGCCCGGGAACCGGGCGCCCCGCTGCTGCACGGCGACAAGCCGGACTCCTCGCGGATCGCCGACGCGTCCCGCAACACGGCCGCGGAGGTGCACGCGGAGATCGGCGACTTCGCGGCCGCGCTCGCCGCGGCGGACGCCGTCCACACGGGCACGTACTCGAGCCAGCGCGTGCAGCACGTCGCGCTGGAGACGCACGCCGCCGTCGCCTGGACCGAGCCCGACGGGACCCTGTCCGTCCGGACCTCCACCCAGGTCCCGTTCCTGGTCCGCCGCGCCCTGGCCCGGGTCTTCTCGCTGCCCGAGGAGAAGGTGCGGGTCGTGGCCGGACGCGTCGGCGGCGGGTTCGGCGGCAAGCAGGAGGTCCTCGTGGAGGACGTCGCGGCGCTCGCGGCCCTGCGCCTGGGCCGGCCGGTGCAGCTCGAGCTGACCCGGTCGGAGCAATTCGCGGCGTCCACGACCCGGCACCCCTTCGACGTCACCGTCACGGCCGCGGCCACCGCGGACGGCACGCTCACCGCCCTGGGGATCGACGTCCTGGCCAACACCGGCGCGTACGGCAACCACGCCCCGGGCGTGATGTTCCACGGCTGCTCGGAGTCCATGGCCGTCTACGCGGCCGGCGCCAAGCGCGTCGACGCCCGCAGCGTCTACACGAACACCGTCCCCGCCGGCGCGTTCCGCGGCTACGGGCTCAGCCAGACGATCTTCGCGATCGAGTCCGCGCTGGACGAGCTGGCCCGGCAGCTCGGCCTGGACCCGTTGGGCTTCCGCGCCCGGAACATGGTCCGGCCCGGCGACCCGCTGCTCTCGCTGCACCCCGAGCCGGAGGAGGACGTCGTGTTCGGGTCCTACGGCCTGGACGAGTGCGTCGCCCTGGTGCGGGACGCGCTCGGGCGCGGGGCGGCGCGCGGCGCGGACGGCGCGGGGCTGGGGCCGCACTGGCTCACCGGAACGGGCACGGCGCTGTCGATGATCGCCACGATCCCGCCGCGCGGGCACCACGCGCACAGCGTCATCGAGCTGGGCCCGGAGGGCTTCGCCCTGGACGTCGGCACGGCCGAGTTCGGCAACGGGACCACGACCGTGCACGCGCAGCTGGCCGCCGAGGCGCTGTCGACGACGCCCGGGCGCGTGCGGATCCGCCAGTCGGACACGCGCCTCACCGAGCACGACTCCGGCGCGTTCGGCTCCACCGGCACGGTCGTCGCGGGCAAGGCCACGTTCGCCGCGGCCACGGAGCTCGCGGTGCTGCTGCGCGGCTTCGCGGCCGGGCTCGCCGCGACCACGTCCAAGGCGTGCGAGTTGTTCGACGGCGGGGTGCGCGCCGGGGACCGGACCTTCAACTGGGCCGACCTCGCCGCGGCGGCCCGCGAGCAGGGCGTCGCGCTGCGCGCCGAGGGGCGCTGGGGCGGGACCCCGCGGTCCGTGGCGTTCAACGTCCACGGGTTCCGCGTCGCCGTGAACAGCGCGACCGGGGAGCTGCGCATCCTGCAGAGCGTGCAGGCCGCGGACGCCGGCGTCGTCGTCAACCCGCGCCAGTGCCGCGGCCAGATCGAGGGCGGGATCGCGCAGGCGCTGGGCGCGGCGCTGTACGAGGAGGTGGTGATCGGCGAGGACGGCGCCGTCGTCACCGACATCCTGCGGCAGTACCACATCCCCACGTTCGCGGACGTGCCGCGCTCCGAGGTGTACTTCGCCAAGACCTCCGACGACCTCGGGCCAATGGGCGCGAAGTCGATGAGCGAGTCGCCGTACAACCCGGTCGCGCCGGCCCTGTCCAACGCGCTGCGTGACGCGACCGGGATCCGCTTCGCCCGGCTGCCCCTGCGCCGGGACACCGTGTACCTGGCGCTGCGGGACGCCGGGCTGGTGCCCGGCCGGAGCGGTGGCGGCGAGGGCGGCGAGCGGACGGGGGGCCTCGCCCGGACCGCGGGCTAGGGCCTACCCCAGCCGGCCGAGGTCGGCGGCCGTGTCGATGTCGCCGCCGTCGTCCAGGTCGGTGCAGTCAACGACGTCAACCGCCCCGGGGTGGGCCGCGAGGTAGGCGCGCGCGCCGGCGTCGCCGGTCGCCGCGGCCGCCGCGCCCGCCACGTGGGCGGCGCCGAACAGCACGGGGTGCCCGCGCCGCAGGGACCCGCCGGCGTCGCGGTAGCCGGCGGACGTGATCCGGCCGGGCCCGTGCGCGGCGAGCAGCCGGGCCACGAGCGTCGCCGTCGTCCCCGGCTGGTCGGCGAGCGCGACGAGCGCCGCCGAACCCGCGGGGACCGCGGCGAGCCCCGCCCGCAGCGAGGACCCCAGCCCGGCCGCCCAGTCGGGGTTGACGACGACGACGCAGCCGTCAGCCAGGTGCCGGCGGGCCTCGTCCGCCCCCGCGCCGAGCACGACGACGACGGGCGAGCAGCCACCGCCGGCGAGCGCCCCGGCGCCGCGCGCCGCGAGCGTCTCGCCCGCCGCGGTGCGCAGCAGCGCCTTCGGGCCGCGGCCCAGCCGCGTCCCGGCGCCCGCGGCGAGCAGGACGCCGGCGACGGGCGGCCGGGGAGCCGGGTGCGCCGTGGTCTCCATGCGTTCACGGTAGCGGCTGGCGCCGCCGCGGCCGGGGGTGAACAAGCGGTGGGTCTGGGGAGAACCCCCCATGCCCGCTCCCCCGAACGCGTTTTGTGCCGGGTAGCCTGTGGACAGAATCATTCACATCGATGGAGGAACCCCGCCATGTCCCAGCAACTGCCGCAGGCGAACCCCTACCAGCCGGTCGGCGAACCGCCCCTGAGCCAGCCGTACTACGGCATCTCGTTCGGCGGGGCCGTCAAACGCTTCTTCACGAAGTACGCGACGTTCTCCGGCCGCGCCAGCCGCAGCGAATACTGGTGGGCGACCCTGTTCATCGCCCTCGTCGTCTTCGTCCTCTACGCCCTGATGCTGGGCCTCGGCGTCGCCACCATGGACCCCGTCACCGGCGAGCCCGGGGCGGGGCTGCTGGTCCCCGGCCTGCTCATGCTCCTGTTCTCCCTGGCCATCCTCGTCCCGTCCATCGCGGTGACGGTCCGCCGCCTGCACGACGCGAACTTCAGCGGCTGGTTCTACCTGCTGAACCTGGTCCCGGTCGCCTCCCTCGCCGTCCTGGTCTTCACGATCCTGCCCTCCAAGCCGGAGGGGGCCCGCTTCGATGCCGACGGCGGGGCGGGCGCGGCCGTGCAGCCGCCGTACGGCCAGGCCTAGACCCGGGCCGGGCCCGGTAGCATCGGCCCGACACCGCCGCCGATCCCCGGGAGCCCCATGCGCCGCCTCGCCGTCCTCGACGACTACCAGCGGGTCGCCCGCGACTACGCGGACTGGGACGCCCTGCCCGGCGTGGAGACGGTGTTCTTCCACGAGCCGTTCGGGTCCCCGGCGGAGACCGTCGAGGCCCTGCGCGGTTTCCACATAGTCGCGGCGATGCGCGAGCGCACGGCGTTCGGCGCGGACGTGCTGGCCGGGCTGCCGGGCCTCGAGCTGCTCGTCACGACGGGCATGGGCAACGCGGCGATCGACCTGGCGGCGGCGGCCGCGCGGGGCGTGCGGGTCTGCGGCACGGCCGGATCCGGGGCCGCGACGGCGGAGTTGGCGTGGGCGCTGCTGCTGGCCGGGATGCGGCGCCTGCCCACGGAGGACGCGTCGTTGCGGGCCGGGACGTGGCAGCGGTCCGTCGGCCGGGACCTGGAGGGCGCCGTGCTCGGGATCGTGGGCCTGGGGAAGGTCGGGCGCCGCATGGCCCGCTACGCCGAGGCGTTCGGCATGGAGGTCCTGGCGTGGAGCCGGAACCTGGACGCGGCGACGGCCGCCGCCCACGGGGCGCGGCTCGTCGGGAAGCGGGAGCTCTTCGCCGCCGCCGACGCCGCCACCCTGCACCTGCGGCTCTCGGAGCGTTCCCGGCACACGGTCGGCGAGGAGGAGCTGCGCGCGCTCGGGCCCCGCGGGCTCCTGGTCAACAACGCGCGCTCCGGGCTCGTCGACACGGAGGCCCTGCTACGCGGGCTGCGGGAGGGCTGGCTCGGCGGCGCCGCCCTGGACGTGTTCGACACCGAACCCGTGCCCGCGGGCGACCCCGTCCTCTCGGCCCCGAACACGGTCCTGACCCCGCACCTCGGCTACGTGTCCGAGGGGACATACCGCGTGTTCTACACGGAGACGGTCGAATCCATCCGCGCCTGGCTGGGCGGGGACCCGGTCCGCGTCCTGGCGTAGGCCGCCCGGGCGCCGCCGTCGTCCCCCTAGTGCATCCCGGGCTCGTGGCGCGCGTGCGTGGCCGACTCGAGCTGGAACGTGGAGTGCTCGACCGACACCGGGAAGTGCCCGGCGACGCAGCGCTGGAGGGAGTGCAGGATCTCCTGCGCGTGACCGTCGTAGAAGCAGCCGTCCTCGAGGACCACGTGCGCGCTGATGACGGGCAGGCCGGTGGCGATCTGGGAGGCGTGCAGGTCGTGGACGTCGAGCACGTGCGGCACGCCGAGCAGGTGGCGCCGCACCTCCTCGATGTCCAGGCCGCGCGGGGCGCTCTCGAGCAGGATCGTGCCGCTCTCCCGCAGGATCGACAGCGCGCGCGGCACGATGAACACGGCGATCAGCAGGCCGGCGACGGCGTCGGCCTGCGCCCACCCGGTCGTGGCCATGACGACGGCCCCGGCGATCACGGCGATGGACCCGAGCGCGTCCATGCCGACCTCCAGGAACGCGGCGCGCAGGTTCAGGTTCGCCTCGCGCCCGCCGGCCAGCACCAGCAGGGAGGCGATGTTCCCGGCGAGGCCGATGACGCCGAACAGCAGGGTCCCGGCGGCGTCGACGTCGGTGGGCACGGCGAGGCGGCGCACGCCCTCGACCACGGCGAACGCGCCCACGCAGAGCAGGATCAGCGCCTGCAGGGCCGCCGCCAGGACCTCGGCCCGGCGCCACCCCCACGTCCGGCGGGCGCTGGCCGGGCGCAGGGACAGCATCGCCGCGCCCAGGGCGAGGGCGAGCCCGCCGGCGTCGGTGAGCATGTGCCCGGCGTCGACCAGCAGCGCGAGGCTGCCGGTGACCCAGGCGCCGACGAGCTCGGCCACCAGGATCGCCAGGGTGATGGCCAGGGCGACGGCGATGCGGCCGCGGTGGGTCTCGTGGCCGTGGTGCAGCCCGTGGTGGTGATGGTGGCTCACGGCGCGCCCGCCCCGTGCGGCGCCGGGACGCTGGGGCACAGGGCCGCGGCGTGCCCCGTTTCCCGCAGCAGCTCCTCCGCCGAGCCGAACAGTCCGAGCAGGGCGGCCGGCGCGGCCAGCGAGTAGACGGAGGAGCGGCCCTCGGTGCGCACGTCGACCAGGCCGCAGCCGCGCAGGCACGCGAGGTGGGCGCTGACGGTGGACTGCGCCAGGCCGAGGTGCTCGGTCAGCTCGCGCACCTTGTGCTCGCCGAGGGCCAGGTGGCGCAGGATCACGAGCCGGCCGGGGTCGGAAAGACTGTGGAACAGGGCCGCGGCGCCCTCGAGCCCCGCCCGGTCTCCGACCTCCGTCGATATCATCGTCATTTTGCGATCATAGGAGCCGCGGCGCGTGGCGCGCAACGGCGTAGGGTTGCGGCAGGAACGCCAGAAGGGGAGGTTGGCCATGGGCGCAGCGCACGACTGGAAGCCCGTCTGGGAGCTGCTCGGGACGGACGACGACGCCGGCGCCCTGACGCTGCTGGCCGCCCGGCCCATCGAGGTCGAGGCGACGGAGGCCCTGCCGGGCGAATACGCGCTGCTGGAGGCCCCACTCGAGGACTACGACGTGGTGGAGCTGACGCACTTCGACCGGCCCGTCGCCCGGGGGCGGGTCGCCTTCGGCGACGGATTCGCCGTGCTGGCCCCGGTCCGCGCGGTCGGCGGCGACATCCTGGACCCCGGCCAGGAGGCGGCCGTCGTGGGACGCCTGGCCGCCGAGGCGTTCGGCGAGGGCGCCGAGACGCTCTACGCCCCCGTGCCCGCGGACGCCGTGGGGCGCTACGCGGCCCTGGGCTTCGCCCGCGTCGAGGCATAGGCGCCGCGGGCCGGGCGCCGGGCGCCGCGGGGCCGTCCGCGCGGCGGGGCCTTCCGCGGCGGGGCCGCCGCCGTCGGACACCCCCACCACACGCCAAGGGGCCGCCGCCCCGCACGCCCCCATGCCGCGCAGGGCCGCGGCCCCTCGGTCGCCTGCCCCTGGGGGCGGCGGAAATGCCCTGGTGGACTAGCCCTCCTGCGGGAGGACGAACGCGGAGTCGATCTCGATGGTGACCTTGTCGCCGACCAGGACGCCGCCGGCCTCGAGCGCGGCGTTCCAGGTGATGCCGAAGGCCTTGCGGGAGATCTGGGTCTTGGCGGAGAAGCCGGCGCGGGTGGCGCCGAACGGGTCCACGGCCACGCCGCCGAACTCGACATCGAACGCGACCGGGAGGGTGGTGCCCTTGATGGTGAGGTCGCCGGCGAGCTGGAACTCCTCCGGGGTGCCCTCGACGCCGGTGGCCTTGAAGGTCATCTCCGGGTACTGCTCGACGTCGAAGAACTCGGCGCTCTTGACGTGGGCGTCGCGGTTGTCATCGTTGGAGTCGAACGAGGCGGTCTTGACGGTGGCCTCGACGGACGAGGTGGCCAGGGAGTCGGCGACGAAGAGGGTGGCGTCGGCCTCGGTGAACTGGCCGCGGACCTTGCTGATGCCGGCGTGGCGGACGACGAAGCCGATTTCGGTGTGGGCCTGGTCGAGCTTCCAGGTGCCGGGGGTCAGGACGATGCTCATGCGGTTCTCCTTGGGTTCGGGGAGGCCGGTCGGACCAGCCGTTTCATGCTTATGCATATAACGGTACGGGCGAATCGTTGATGCGTCAAGTGACGCTGGTCTCCTCGGCTCGGAAGGCCGCGGAGGATCGGCCCCCGCACCACAGGAGTACTTGTCCCGGGCCCTCGCGGTCGCCCGTGGGATGCGGTCCGGCCCGGCTACCCGCCGAACGTGACCGGGAGCACGGCGGCCTGCCACACGCTGCCGTCGCGGGCGCTGTGGATGAGGAACGCGACCGCGCCCTGGCCGTCCCCGGGGTCGTCGAAGTCGATGTCGCCGGAGAACGGTCCCGGGTCCGGCCCGCCGCTTCCGGTCACGGGCGCCTCGCCGAGGACGCCGCCGTCGGCCCCGCGCACCTGCACGAGGACGTTGCCCTCGAAGGCGAGCGCCTCCCCGCTCACGTGCAGCGGGGAGCCCACGGATGCCGCCGACTGGGGCTCGTCGACCTGGATCTCGGGGGTCGTGGCGCCGATGACGTTCCACATGCCGTCCGACGACCGGCGGACGAGGACGGTGGTCGCGGGGCCGTCGGCCTCGGCCCGGACCTCGACCTCCCCGGAGAGGTTGTCGCCCTGCCTGAACTCGCCGACGACCGGGTCCTCGAAGCCCACGAAGTCCGTCGCGAAGGCCTCGACGAGGTCGAGGGGTCCGCTGAAGGTGCCCGCGCCCGGCCCGGGGAACACGAAGAACGCGGATTCGCTGGTCGGGAGGGGTGCCGTCGTGGGCGCCGCCGTCGTCGTCCCGCCGGTGGGTGCGGGGGTGGACGACGGCGCCGCCGGCGACGACGCGTCCGCGCTGGAGGCGGGGGCGCTGGACACGGTGGGGGACGCAGGAAGGCCGCCGCCGTAGCCGCCCCCTCCCCCGCCGCCGGGTCCCTCCAGGTCGCAGGCCGCTAGGAACACGAGGGAGGCCGCGGCCAGGCCGGTCGCCCCCATCCGCCCGAGGGTCCGGAGCCGGCGGCGGGAGGGGCGGGTCCCGGAGCCCGGCGTCTGCGCAGTGCCCATACTCCATGACAGCACCGCCGGGGCGCGCCGGATAGGCCGCGCCGGTGACGATTCGGGCCGTTTTCGGTCACGGCGGGACGGCGGGCCGTTCGGGGCCGCGGCACGGGGCGGCGGCGCCCGGGGGGCGCCGCCGCGTGGGGGGACCTGCGGGGTTAGCGGCCTCGGCGGAGGTAGGCGTTGACGTCGTCGTGGTTGAACAGGTCCGGGACGGTCCAGCCGTCGAGGTCGTACTCGGACATGCACTGCTCGACCATGCCGTTCATCGAGTCCGTGGTCCCGTTGTTCATGGCGTTCATGAGCATCTCGACGCGCACGTTCTCGTGGTTCCCGGAGTAGTTGCGCTCGTAGAGCTCGTGGCGGCCGCCGAACTCGGAACCGATGGCGTCCCAGAGCAGCTTCATGAGCTTCACCCGGTCCACGGCCTCGATGCCGTTGGAGCCGCGGACGTACTTGTCCAGATACGGGCGGATCTCCGCGTTCTTGAAGTCCATGGCACCCGAGGGCAGGTAGATCAGGCCGGAGGCGACGTCCTGTTCGATGATCTCCTTGATCCGCGGATAGCCCTGGGCCATGAACATCCGGTAGGCGAGCCCGTAGTCCATCTTGGGCAGGAGGGTGCCGTTGGGCCCCTGGTCGGGGTTGAGCATCATGGCATCCGTCAGGGCCCAGAACATGTTGCGCCAGCCGATGACCTCGCCGGCGCGGGCCTGGACGCCGCGGAAGTCCTTCGTGCCGCCGATCTCGAGGGCCTTCAGGAGCAGGCCGGCGATGAAGTCCAGCTTCGTGGCCAGGCGGATGCAGCCCTGGAAGGTGAAGCGCTGGATGAAGCCGGTCTGCGGCATGAACCCGTTGATCTGCTCGGGATCCCCATAGGCGAAGACGTTCTCCCACGGGACGAGCACCTTGTCGAAGACGAAGACCGCGTCGTTCTCGTCCATCCGCGAGGAGAGCGGGTAGTCGAACGGGGTGCCCGTGACGGCGGCGTTCTGCGCGTAGGAGGTCCGGGAGATCAGCTTGATGCCCGGCGCGTCCATCGGCACCGTGCAGATGAGCGCGAATTCCTTCTTCTTGATGGGCAGCCCGTAGTGGGAGATGAAGTTGAAGTTCGTGATCGCGGAACCGGTGGCGACGACCTTCGCGCCGGAGACGACCAGGCCGTTGTCGGTCTCCTTCTCGACGTGCATGAACACGTCCTTGACCTGGTCCGGCGGCAGGTGACGGTCGACCGGCGGGTTGATGATCGCGTGGTTCCAGTAGAGGACCTTCTCCTGGGACTCGCGGTACCAGCGCTCCGCGTTCGCCTGGTAGGGGGAGTAGAATTCCGGCATCGCGCCCAGGGTGCCGAGGAACGCGGCCTTGTAGTCCGGGGAGCGGCCCAGCCAGCCGTACGTCATCCGGGCCCAGGTCTCGATCCCGACGCGCGACTCCTTGAGGTCCTCCACGGACCGGGGGGCCTTGAAGAACGGGTGGGTCTTCCCGCCGTTGCCGGTGTCCGTGTCGGTCAGCAGCAGCTTGGACGTCTCGGGCTGGTGGAAGCCGTCGTAGAGGCGGGCGACCATGCGGACCGAGTTGCGGAACGCGGGGTGGGTCGTGACGTCGTCGACCCGGTCCCCATGCAGGTAGACCTCGCGGCCGTCCCGCAGGGACTCGATGTACTCGTCGCCCGTCATCGGCAGCGTGGGGTTGGCGGGGGTGGTGCGCTCCGACATGGTGGGCGCGGTGTTGGCGGTGGCGGTCATGGCCTTCTCCTGGGGGTTCGGGGGCGGGGGCGGGGGTGGGGAATCGCTGGGCTAGAGGGAGGGGAAGTTGGCGGAGCCCTCGAACCAGCCGGAGGCCAGGCAATCGCCCGAGCCTTCCCAGGGGCTCGGGCCAGAGGGCTTGCCGACCTCGCGGAACTTGCCGGAGACGAAGAGCAAGGGGTCCACGTCGTTGACCTCGAGGGCGACGACCTCACCGATGACGATCACGTGGTCGCCGCCGTCGTAGATCCGCCACGGCTTGCATTCGATGGTCGCGGCGTTGCCTTCGAGGACCGGGATGTCGCCGTCCGACCGCCATTGGGGCGTGATGCCCATCGGCTTTCCGGCAAAGGTCAGGCAGGTCTCGAGCTGGTCCTGCGCCATGATGTTGATCGCGAACGGCGCGTCCTGCAGGTACTCGGAGGCCTTGTTTCCGCGGATCAGTGTCACCTGGGCCAACGGCGGGTCGAGGGAGACGGCGGTGAACGCGTTCACGGTGGCGCCGTGGGGCGTGCCGTCCGGGGTCTTGCACGTGACCACGGTGACCCCCGTGGCGAACTTGCCGAAGGCGTTGCGCAGGCTGCGCGGGTCGACGGCGGGAGCGTCGGCCGCGCGGGAGGCGACGGCGGCTCCCGCGGCGGCGCTGCTGTGGGACATGGGGGATCCTTACTCGTCGGGGTCCGCCTCCGGGCCGCTGCGGCCGGGAGGCGGTGCTGACAAGAAGAAGTTACGTGACCCCCATCACCCGAGAGTGTTCTAAATTGGGACATCCAAGAAGCTTGACGAACCATGTGCCAGAACGGCACACTCACGCGCGGTGTCCTACTCGGGGACGGCCTCGATCCCGTACTGGCCGATCTTGCGGTAGAGCGTGGACCGCGAGACGCCGAGAAGCCCGGCCGCGGCGCGCTTGTTCCCACCGGACCGGCGCAGGGCATCGATGATTGCCGCCTGCTCGGCGTCCTCGAGACGCGTACCGGTCTCCGAACCGCGGCGCGTCGGGACGCGCAGGGCCCAGGCCTCGAGGCGGCCGGGCCCGACGCGGGCGTGCGCCTCCACAAGGATGTCCTCCAGCTCCGCCACGTTGCCCTGCCACGCGACCCCGGCCAGCAGCCGCAGCGCGTCTGGGGCGAGTCGCAGCGGGGCCCCGCCGCCGAAGTGGGCCTGCCAAACGGCCCTGGCGACCTCCTCGAGGTCCTCGGGGCGGGCCCGGAGGCCGGGGATCGAGACGGCGTCCCGCAGGGTTCGGGACCACATGCGCTGGGCGAAGTCCGAAAGCTCGGTCAGATGGGTGCACACCACGGGACTCTTGCGCTCCCGCGCCTTCTGTAGCAGCGGAAGGAACGCGTGGATCCGCGCGTCCGGAACGCGATCGACGTCGAGGAAGAGGACGGGCCGGCCCCGATCCACGGCATCACGCAGGCGCTCCACCCAGATGGCGTTGCTGGAGACCTGGTCCCCGTTGAGGACCAGCGGATCCATGGTGCGCGCGCCGGGCAGGGCACCCTGGCGCTCAAGCAGGCGCGAGGCGACGAACGCCTTGCCGGACCCCGCGGGGCCGGTGAGCCGCACGTTGAGCGGCGTGCCGAGGAGTGCGCCGAGCCGGGCGCGCAGCGCCCGGGCCTGGTCGCTGACCCCGGGGAACACGGACACGAGGTCCTCGGCTCCCGCGGCGGCGCGCGCCATCCCGGCTGCCTGCCGGGGTGCGCCGAGGGCAATGACCGCCCCGGCGATGGCGCCGGTCCCCGTCAGCGCCGTCCACAGCAGCCGTGCGGTCCGCCCGTCCAGGAACGGCAGTGGCTGCCAGCCGACCACCGCCTGGCTCTGGTCGTGGGCCCACCGCCACACTTCGGGGTGGTTGAAGACGCCGAACAGCGGCGCGGTGGCCGCGTCCGCCAGGAGCATGTCCGGGCCGACGGCGAAGACGTTCGTCTCGCCGCGCTCCACAAACCACTGGAACGCGTGCGGCAGGGGCGCGTCCGGCGGCGGGGCGGCGGCGTCGTGGTCGGTCACGGCGCCATTGTCGCAGGGCGGCGGCCGGCCCTGCGGCTCTACCTGGGCGCATACCACCTGCTGGGGTACCTGGCGGGGGCGACCCACGTGCTGTGGGGATCGAATGTGGCGATCCGGCGATCCGCGTGGAGTAACGTCCGCGGCCGCGTCCACCGGGACGACCCGGACGTCCACGACGACATGGACCTGGCCCTCGCCCTGGGCCCCACCGGCGGCATCCGCAGGGTCCGCGGTGTTCCGGTCAGAGTCTCCGCCCGCTCGCTGCGCGGCCGCCGGCAGGCCGTGCGCCGCTGGCGGCGCGCCTTCCGAACCCTTCGACTCAATTGGCGGGACGCTCCCCCGTGGGTTCGCTGGGCACGGCGGGCCAGACTCCTTGGGCGACCTGGAGGACGAGCCACGGGCTGAACGCGAACGGCGCCGCCTCCACCGCGGTCCGGGCGCGCTCCGGATCGACCCACCGGTACTCGGCGACCTCGTCGGGCGCCGGATCGGGCTCTCCGGCCGCGCGGGCCGCGAAGACGGGACACACCTCGTTCTCCACCAGGCCCGAGGGGTCCGTCGCGCGGTACCGGAAGCCGGGCAGCACGGGACGGATGTCGGCCAGCTCCAGCCCCAGCTCGCGGCGGGCCCGGCGGACGACGGCTTCCTCGGGCGCCTCCCCGGGGCCGGGGTGCCCGCAGAAGGAGTTCGTCCAGACCCCGGGCCAGGTGCGCTTGCCCAGGGACCGTCGGGTCACCAGGACACGTCCCCGCGCGTCGTAGACGTGGCAGGAAAAGGCGAGGTGGAGTGGCGTCTCGCGCCCGTGGACCGTCGCTTTCTCCTGCGTGCCGCACGGCCGGCCCGCGCCGTCGAGCAGGACCACGAGCTCGCTCACCGCTCGCCTCCGGATGCTTCGGCCCGCGCCGTGATCCGCCGGGCCATACCCGTGAAGATCACGCCGTGGAAGGGCAGCATGGCCAGCCAGTAGGCGCGCCCGGCCAGGCCCCGGGGCATGAACACGGCCCGTTGGGTGTACCGGCTGCCCGTTCCGTCGGGCTCGATCCCGAATTCCAGCCAGGCCTGTCCCGGCACCTTCATCTCGGCGCGGAGCCGCAGCAGGCGCGGCGGGTCGAGCTCCTCGACCCGCCAGAAGTCCAGGGCGTCGCCGACGCGCAGCGAGCTCCGGCTGCGGCGGCCCCTGGCCAGGCCGACTCCGCCGACCAGCTTGTCCAGCAGGCCCCTGGCACGCCAGGCCCGCGGCAGGGAGTACCAGCCTGCCTCCCCGCCGATGGCCGAGACGGTCTCCCACAGCGCTTCCGGCGGCGCGGACGTGGACCGGCTCCGCCGGTCCACCAGGACCGTCCGCCCGGCCCAGTCGGGGTCCGACGGCAGCGGCTCGGCGGGCTGCTCGACGGCGTGGGCCGTCGCCCAGCTGGTCTCCACGGCGTCCCCGCTGATCCGCTCCAGGGCGAGACCCACGGCGCGGCGGTAGCCGCACAGGCCCTCCGGCGGCGGCGGGACGAGCCGGTCGATCGAGCGGTCCCGCATCACGCAATCGTGCTGCAGCGACTCGACCAGCGGTACCGCGAGGGCGCGGGGGATGGGGGTGACAAGGTTGACCCACTGGGCGGCGAGCCACGGCGTGAGCACCGGAAGCGGGAGGATGGCGGGCCGGCGGATGCCGGCGGCGTCGGCGTAGACGCGCATCATGTCGCCGTAGGCCAGGACGTCCGGTCCACCGATGTCGTAGGTGCCGGCCGCGTCGGGCGGGAGCTCGCAGCAGGCCATGAGGTAGTGCAGGGTGTCGCGGATCGCGATGGGCTGGACCTTGTTGCGGACCCACCGCGGGGCAGGCATCACCGGCAGCACATCGGTCAGGTGGCGGACCATCTCGAAGCTCGCGGACCCGGACCCGATGACCAGCCCCGCCTGCAGGACCACGGTGGGGACGCCGGAGGCCGCGAGGATCCGGCCCACCTCCTCGCGCGAGGCGAGGTGACGGCTCAGCGGACCGTCCGGATGGAGCCCCGCGAGGTAGACGATCCGGCCCACGCCCGCGGCCCGCGCCGCCGAAGCGGCCTCCAGGGCGCAGGCCCTCTCGACGCGCCCGAAGTCCCGCCCCTGCCCCAGCGAGTGGACCAGGTAGAAGAGCACGTCGGCGCCCTCGCAGAGCCGCGCAGCGGCCGACGCGTCCTCGAGGCCGCCCACGGCGATACGCACGTCGTCCGCCCACGGCAGACCCCGCAGCCTGCCGGGGTCCCGGGTCAGGACGGCGACCTGGTGGCCGGCCGCCAGGAGGCGCGGAACCAGCCGCGCGCCCACGTACCCCGAGGCGCCGGCGACGGCGGCCCTCACGCCGGGACCCCGCCGTCGCGCCGTCCCGGGCCGTCCGGCTGGGCGGCGCCGCGCCGGGCCGGGGCGCCGTCGCGCGCCCGGCCTGCCGCGCGGAGGCGCAGACCCACGGCCGCCGCGACCACGACGGCGGTGAGGGTGGCCGCGACCCAAGCCACGCCCGGGGCCGCGAGGCCTCCGTCGATCCGTCCGATCGCGATCCAGGCCAGGCCCCAGGCGACGGCGCCCGGTGCCGCCAGGCGCCCCCGGGTCGCGACGGAGGTCCCGGTGCCGGCGGCGGCCGCCACGGCCAGAACGGCCGCGACCACGCCCGTGACCGGCCACCCCCACGCGGCCGCGCCGAGCGAAGCCAGCCAGGCGGACACGTTGGCGGCCACGGCCACGGTCGTCCACCCCAGGTAGAGGCCGAACGTGCCGTGGACGGCGACCGCCTCCCACTGGTCCGCCGGGCGCCTGGCCGCCAGCAGGGACGCCAGGCGCCCGAGGACGGCAAGCAGCACGAGGATGACCAGCACGCTGGTTCCGACCCAACCGGCCTGGACGACCCAGATCCACGCGGCGTTAAGCAGCATGGACGCCACCGCCCAGGGCCGGACCTCGGCGTGCCTGGCCGTCCGTGCGCGGCCGGGGAGGAGCTGCAGGACCGCGTAGCACAGCAGGCCGGCGTAGATGACGGACCAGATGCGGAAGGCCCCGGCGCCCGGGGCCAGAGGGGTGGCATCCGCTCCCAAGAGACCCCCTGCCGCCTGGGAGATGGGGGTCCCACCGAGGGCGCCGCTGCCCGCGAAGGCCGCGATGACCGCGAGGAGCGCCCCGGCCAGGGCCAGCAGGGCGGCCGCTGGAGGACGGCGCAGCGCCGCATCCCCCGGGTGGCGCCTTCGGCTGTCCGTCACGGCGAACGACCTCCCTTCCCGCAGGGCCTCGACAACGGTGGTGTGCTCAGCCATGATGTCCCTAGTTTGGTTGGTAATCAACCCTTGGAAGGAAAACCGTGAGCGCCTCCGTCCCGCCCCGCCCGCGCCCCAGGCGAACGCTGCCATGACTCCGGCACCCGACGAAGTGCAGCTGTTGCCTCCCGCGACCGCGCACGAGGGCGCGCGCCCGCGGGACGGCGGGGTCTCCGGCGACGGCGGGGCGTTCGAGGACCTCGTGGACCGGGAGTTGGAGTCCTTCTTCGAACGCGGCCGCCGGCGCAGACGGGAAGCCTCCGCTTCGTCTGCGGAGTTCTGGGAGCGCCTTCGGGCGGCGTCCGCGGGCGGCAAACGGGTCCGCCCGCGGCTGGTCGGCCTGGCCTACCGTGGTTTCGGGGGATCCGAGCCGGCGCGCGCCGCGCGCCTGGGGGCCGCCTTCGAACTCCTGCACACGGCGCTGCTGACCCACGACGACGTGGTGGACCGCGACTTCCTGCGCCGCGGCGCTCCGACGCTCGGGGCCCACTACCGCGACGGGGCGCTCCTGGGCGGACTGCAACGCGCGGACGCGACGCATGTGGGCTACTCGGCCGCCCTGATCGGTGGGGACCTCCTGCTCGCCGGGGCGGTGGCGCTGGCCCACCGGTCGGCGGCAGGGCTGGCGCAGGCGGAGGCGGTCACCGACCGCTTCGACCACGCCGTGGCCGACGCCGCCGCCGGGGAGCTCGAGGACCTCCTCATGTCGTGCCTGCCGCCCACGGACCATCCGCCCGCCGAGCGGATCCTCGCCATGGAGGCGCTCAAGACCGCGTCCTACTCCTTCGCCGCGCCGCTCGCGGCGGGCGCCCTCCTGGCCGGTGCCACCGGGGAGCAGGCGGACACCGTGGCGCAGGCCGGACGGAAACTCGGCGCGGCCTACCAGGTGGTCGACGACGTCCTCGGAACCTTCGGCGACCCCTCGGCCACCGGGAAGCCCGTGGACTCGGACCTCCGCGAAGGCAAGGCGACCCTCCTGACGGCCTTCGCGTGCCAAACCGACCCGGGGTTCCCCACGCTTCTCGCCGGGGCCCGGGAGGGTTCGGCGTCCCCCGGGCTCGTGCGCGGCGCCTTGCGCCGCGCCGGCGCCGAGGCCCACGCGCGGGGCGTCGCGGCCCGCCTGGTCGACGAGGCCCTCGACGCCGTCCGCACCGCGGCGCCGAGCAGCGACCTCGCCGCGGAACTGGAGCGGGTCGGCCGCGCGGTCCTGGCGAGGAGGAGGTGAGCGTGGATCCGTTCAGCACCTACACGCGGGCCGCCGCGCGCAGTGCGGGCACCGTGATCGGAGAGTACTCGACCTCGTTCGGCTGGGCCTGCCGCCTCCTGCCCCGGGCGGCCCGCAGCGACATCGCCGCGATTTACGCGCTGGTCAGGGTCGCGGACGAAGCCGTCGACGGCGCGGCCGCCGGGGCCGGTCTCTCCCCTGGAGACGTCGGCAAGGAGCTGGACCGGCTCGAGGCCGAGACGGTGCGGGCCCTGCGGACCGGCTACAGCACGAACCTCGTCGTCCACGCCTTCGCGCAGGCGGCCCGCCGGCACGGCATCACTTGCGCCCTGACGGGCCCGTTCTTTGCCTCCATGCGGGCGGACCTCACTCGGACCCGGCACGGCGCCGAGAGCCTGCGGAGCTACATCCACGGTTCCGCCGAGGTCGTCGGGCTGATGTGCCTGCAGGTCTTCCGCTCGCTGCCCGGCACCGCGACGGGGCGCGACGCCGAACTGGACGCGGCGGCCCAGCGCCTGGGCGCGGCGTTCCAGAAGGTCAACTTCCTGCGCGACCTGGCGGACGACCGGTCCCAGTTGGGGCGCACCTACCTCCCGGGGACGGGCGCCGACGAGTTCGGCGAGCCGGCGAAGGCCGCGGCGCTGGCCGACATCCGCGCCGACCTCGACGCCGCGGCGGCGGCACTTCCGCTCCTGGCCCCCGGGGCTCGGCGGGCCGTCGGGCTCGCGCTTGCCCTGTTTGCCACGCTGGCCGACCGCATCGAGGCCACGCCGGCGGAGGTCCTCTCCGACCGAAGGGTCCGCGTCGGCGGGATCCGCAAGGCCTGGGTCGCCGGGCGGTCGCTTACCGGCCCGGCGTTCTCCCGGCAGCCGGCACGGGAGCGGGTCCGTGGGTAGCCGCGCCGTCGTCATCGGGGGCGGCTTCGCCGGGCTGGCGACGGCCGGGCTCCTGGCCCGTGACGGGCACGACGTCGTGGTGTTGGAACAGCGCTCCGGGCTGGGCGGCCGCTCCGGCCGGTGGTCCGCCGACGGCTTCCGCTTCGACACGGGCCCCTCCTGGTACCTGATGCCCGAGGTCATCGACCGCTGGTTCCGGCTCATGGGCACCAGCGCGGCCAGGGAGCTGGACCTCGTGCGCCTGGACCCCGCCTACCGCGTCTGGTTCGGGCCGGACGGGGGTCCCACCGACGTCCGCTCCGGCAGACGGGAAGCCGTGCGGCTCTTCGAGCGCCTCGAGCCGGGATCCGGGCCCCGCTTGGAGCGCTACCTCGACTCCGCCGCGGAGACGTACGGCACCGCCAAGCGGCACTTCCTCTACGACGGATTCGACTCCCTGCGGGGCCTCGCCGACCCGGCCGTCCTCGGCCGGGCGCCGCGCCTCGCCGGCCTCCTCGGGACGTCCCTGCACCGGCACGCGGCGCGCCGCTTCCGGGACCCCCGGCTGCGCCAGCTGCTGGGCTACCCCGCGGTCTTCCTCGGGACGACCCCCTACCGGGCCCCGGCGATGTACCACCTGATGAGCCACCTCGACCTCGACGACGGGGTCTGGTACCCGCAGGGCGGGTTCGCCGCCGTCGTCGACGCGATGCACCGCCTCGCCCGGGAGGCCGGCGTGGAGGTGCGGACCGGCGCCGCCGTCGTCGGCATCGAGACGCGACCGCAGCCGCGGCGGGCGGGGCGGGGCCCGCGCACGCGCGCCACCGGCGTCGCCTACCGGACGCGGGCCGGGGACACGGTGCGTCTCGCCGCGGAGACGGTCGTCGCCGCGGCCGACCTCCACCACGTGGAGCGCGACCTGCTCGCGCCCGGGCTGGGCCGGCGCTCCCCCGCGGCCCGGCAGCTGACGGACCCTGGGCCCAGCGCCGTCCTCGTCTGCGCCGGCGTGCGCGGCGCCCTGCCCGAGCTCGCCCACCACAACCTGTTCTTCACGCCCGACTGGGAGGACAACTTCGCGCGCATCCGCAGGGGCCGGCCGCTGGCGCCGGAGACGTCGGTCTACGCGAGCCGGACCAGCGCCACCGACCCCGGCGCCGCCCCGGCGGGCGACGAGAACCTGTTCCTGCTGGTTCCCGCGCCCGCCGCCCCGGAGTGGGGGCGCGGCGGCACCGCGGGCCGCGGGGACCGCCGCGTGGAGGAGGTGGCGGACGCGGCCCTCGACCAGGTCGGCAGGTGGGCCGGCGTCCCGGACCTGGCCGGCCGGGTCGCCGTCCGCCGGACCTTCGGGCCCGCGGACTTCGTGGATGGGTTCAACGCCTGGCGCGGCAGCGCACTCGGTCCCGCCCACATCCTGCGCCAAAGCGCCTTCCTCCGCTCCGGCAACCGCAGTCGGCGCGTCGCAGGGTTGTTCTTCGCCGGATCCTCCGTCCGCCCGGGGATCGGCGTGCCCATGTGCCTGATCAGTGCGGAGATCGTGCTTGAGGCCGTCCGGAGCGGCAGGCGCCCGGGGTCCGGGCGGGGTCCGGCCGCTCCGAGTGCCGCCAGGCTGGGTGAGCCTCCCAAGGCCGGCCCCACTTCGGGCGGGGAACCCGGCGCCGGGGCCGACCCGGCGGCGGAGAGGAGCGCGGCGTGGCCTACCTAGCGATCCTGCTGTCGGTGACGGCGTGTCTGGGCCTCCTCGATGCCCGGTTCCGGCTCTTCGTCTGGCACCGCCCGGCCCGCGCGGTCCTGACGCTCGCCGCGGGAACGGTCTTCTTCCTGGGCTGGGACGTGTGGGCGATCGCGGAGGGCATCTTCCTGCACCGCGATTCGCCGCTGATGACGGGGATCATGCTGTCGGACCAGTTGCCGCTCGAGGAGGCGTTCTTCCTCCTGTTCCTGTGCTACCAGACGATGGTCCTGTTCACAGGGTTCCTGCGCCTGCAATCCCACAGGAACCGGCGAAAGGAGGCAGCATGCAGTACTGGCAGCTGAACTGCGTCTTTTTGGCAGCCGCGGGGTTCGTTCTGGCCACCGGACTGCTGCGAAGCGGACGGCGGCGCGCGGACTGGCAGCGGTGCGCGGACGGGCGGGCCTTCCGGCGCCGTGGTCTGGCGGCCGCTCTCGCCGGGACCGCTGGCGCGTTGCTCGCCCTGACGGCGGTCTTCGACAACGCCATGATCGCCGTCGGGCTTTTCGACTACGCGGATGGACCGATCTCCGGCGTGCGGCTCGGGCTCGCCCCGGTCGAGGACTTCGCCTACCCGGCCGCGGCGGCGATGCTGCTCCCCGGGCTGTGGCTCCTGTTCGGCGCGGAGGACGGACCCACATGAGGGAACTGCTGGCGACCTCCCGTCCGCTGTCGTGGGTGAACACGGCCTACCCCTTCGCGGCCGCCTACCTGCTGGCCGGAGGCGGCCCCGGCTGGCTGTTCGCCCTGGGAACGTTCTTCTTCCTGATCCCCTACAACTTGGCGATGTACGGGATCAACGACGTCTTCGACTACGAGTCCGACCTGCGCAACCCGCGGAAAGGCGGGGTGGAGGGGGCCGTCCTCCAGCGCACCGCGCACCGGCGGGTCCTGTGGGCCGCGGCCGTGTCCACCGTGCCGCTGGCCCTCGCGCTCGCGGCGGCCGGCGGGGCAGCGGCCTCCGTCGTCCTCGCGGTCTCCCTCTTTGCCGTCTACGCCTACAGCGCCCCCGGGCTGCGCTTCAAGGAGCGACCGGTCGTCGATTCGATCACGTCGAGCACCCACTTCGTCTCCCCCGCCGTGTTTGGCTGGGTGCTGGCCGGCGGGGAGACCGGGGCGGGGACTCTGGCCGCGTTCGCCGCGTTCTTCTGCTGGGGCCTGTCCAGCCACGCGTTCGGCGCGGTCCAGGACATCGTGCCGGACCGCGCCGCGGGCCTGGGTTCCGTGGCCACCGTGTGGGGCGCCCGGCGGACCGTCGCGGCGGCGACGGCCGGGTACGCCGCGGCCGGGCTGCTCTGCCTCGCAACGCCCTTTCCGGGGCCCCTGGCCGGCCTGCTGGCCCTTCCGTACGCGGTCAACACGGCCCGGTTCCTGCGCGTCGACGACAGGACCTCCGCCGCCGCCCACGCGGGGTGGAGGACGTTCCTCTGGCTCAACTACGCCTGCGGGTTCGTCCTGACCCTCCTGCTACTGTGGGCCGGTTTGGCCGACGCGTCCGGCTAGCCCACCCGACCTTCCCCCCCACGTCCGACCACCGCCCAGGAGAAAGCCGCCCATGGCCACCGACCCCCGAGACTCCCTCTACAGCCTGGAGGGGAGCGACCCCCGCTCCGAGCTGATCGAGCGCGGCGGACTGGCGGACGAAGACCTCCGACAGATCGACCAGGTCATGGCCGCCATGGGTCGGCTGCGCGGCGTCGAGCGCCGGATCTCGGAGGCGTCCGAACGCTACATGCGCCTCGGCCAGCGGGACATGCGCGCGCTGCACTTCCTCATCGTGTGCGCCAACACGGGCGAACTGTGCACGCCCGGCATGCTCGCCCGCCATCTGGCGATCAGCACCGCGTCGACGACAAAGCTCCTCGACCGGCTGGAGACGGGAGGACACATTCGCCGCCAACCCCACCCCAACGACCGCCGGGCGGTCTGCGTCGAGGTCCTGGCGGAAACGCGCGCCGCGGCGCGGGAGTCGGTGGGCCGGCACCACGCCGCCCGGTTCGGGCCCGCCGCCCACCTTTCCCGCGACGAGCGGGACACCGTAATCCGCTTTCTGCGGGAAACCGCGGATGCGATGCAAGAGAGCCTGGAGGCGGCAAAGGAAAACCGGCCGGCATAGGCGGAGCAGGCAAGGGCCTCGCTGACAGCACCTGGTCCTGATCCTCCATCGGGCGCAAGCATGCCGCCGAGTTCAGGGCGCGCTGGTCCGGCTCCGCGTCCGGCCCTCCACAGGCGCGTTTGTTGGGGTGGGCGTCCACCATCGGGTGCGTTCGGGCCCGGGGGCGGGGCTGGCGGGGGATGCTGGGGGCATGCCTCCCTTGGATGCGGAACGGCGCCAGGACGCTGGCGGGTTGGGGCCGGACGACGGCGGCGTCGCCGGCGTCCCTGGCCTGTCCGCGCCCGCGCTGATCGAGCGGATCGGGCAGCTGGGGGCGGTGCTGCTCGGCCTGTCGGAGGCGGTTGCGGGCGTGGATCTGGGCCCGGAGGAGGCGGCGGCGGTGCTGGGCGTGGTCGAGCGGACCGGGAACGGGCTCGACCGGTTGCGGGTGGCCGCGGCCGGGGCCGCGGACCGGGCGAGGGTGACCGACGTGGGCCGGCCTCCGGGCAACCCGGCCGGCCGCTCCCGGTACAAGGACACGGCGGACTACATGCGCCGCGAGCTGCACCTCGGCGCGGCAGAGGCCCGCCGCCGGCTGGCGGCCGGGGCCCGGCTGCTGCCGCGCACCACGCTCACCGGCGAGGTCCTGCCGCCGCTGCACGAACGGCTGGCCGACGCGTTCGCCACCGGACGCGTCGGGCTGGCCGGGGCGATGAGAGGGTGTCAGATCTTCTGTGTAAGTGGTGACTGATCGACTCGGAAGGAGAACGATCATGACCATGACCGAGGACGAGGCGCAACGGCGCTCGACGGCGGACCTGGCAAGCGAGTTGGAGGCTTCCGGGGCCTTGGACGCCCTGTTCGATCGGATTGATTCGGGCGAGGCGAGATTGACGGGTGAAGGCGGCTTGCTGCCGGCACTGGTGAAGGCGGCGCTGGAGCGCGGGCTCAAGGTGGAGCTGGATGAGCACCTCGGCTACGAGAAGGGAGCCGCGGATGCTGCGAACTTCCGCAACTCGCGTAACGGGACGTCGGCGAAGCGCCTGGCCACCGAGGCGGGACCAGTGGACCTGGACGTGCCCCGGGACCGGGAGGGGACCTTCAGCCCCCGCCTGGTGCCCAAGGGCCAGCGTCGGCTCGGTGGACTGGACGAGATCATCATCTCGCTCTATGCCGGCGGCATGACCGTCCGGGACATCCAGCACCACCTCGCCACGACGATCGGCACCGATTTGTCGCGGGAGACGATCTCGAAGATCACCGACGAGATCCTCGAGGAGGTCATGGCCTGGCAGCAGCGGCCGCTGGAGGCCTTCTACCCGGTGGTGTACCTGGACGCCCTGGTGGTGAAGATCCGTAGCGGCGCGCACGTGGCCAACCGGTCCGCGCACATCGCGGTGGGCGTGGACATGGAGGGCATCAAACACGTCCTGGGCATCTGGGTCCAGGCCAGCGAAGGCGCGAAGTTCTGGGCCGGGGTCTGCGCCGAACTGGCCAACCGCGGGGTCAAGGACGTGCTCTTCGTCTGCTGCGACGGCCTCGTGGGCCTGCCCGAGGCCGTGGAGGCGACGTGGCCGAACACGATGATCCAGACCTGCGTCGTCCACCTCATCCGGGCCTCAACCAGGTTCGTGGCCTACGACAAGCGCAAGCCCGTGGTTGCCGCCCTGAAGCCGGTGTACCAAGCGGCCAACGAAACGGCAGCCCGAGCCGCGCTTGAGGATTTCGCCGCCTCGCCACTGGGAAAGTCCAACCCGAACACCATCGCCGTCTTCGAGCGGAACTGGGAGCGCTTCGTCCCGTTCCTGGCCTTTCCCCCGATGCTTCGCCGCGTGCTCTATACGACGAACTCGATCGAGTCCCTGAACTACCAGCTGCGCAAGGTGATCAAGAACCGCGGGCACTTCCCCAGCGACGAGGCGGCCGTCAAGCTCCTGTGGCTGGCGATCTGCAACATCGAGGACAAACGGGCACGCGAACGGGAGAAGCACGGTACACCCCAAGGAGGAGGATCCAACAAGACCGACTGCCGGCTCGTCGAAGGACAAGTCACGACGAACTGGAAGCAGGCACTCGGCCAGCTCGCACTCGCCTATCCAGAGCGAATCGAGCCCTACCTATGAACCCCAGCCCTTACACAAAAGTCTTGACAGGCCCGGCGATTGATGGTCGCCGACGGCCTGGAGAAGGCCGCTCCCGTGGCCCGGCAGCGCCCGGAAGGGGCAGCGGTCCTGGAGACCATGGAGGAGCAACTGACCGGGCTCGCCGTGGCCGGGGACCGGGACACGGTGCGGACCTGCGTCGAGCGCTGGCACACCCTGCTGGACCAGGACGGGCCCGAGCCCACCGACGGGGTCCGCCACGTGATGCAGGGCCTGACCTACAAGGGACGCAAGTTCGGACTACACGAGTACCTGCTCGTCGTCGACGAGCCCCAGCACGAGGCCCTGCAGACCCTCGTCAACGCGGCCACGAACCCCAAGTCCGACTGGGCCAACGGCACCCCGCACACTCCGGCCCCCGGCGGACCAGCCCCAGGCCCCGCGGACAACGCCCCCGACGGCACCGAGGACGGCGATGATGTGCCCGGCCGCGACGTTGACGACGAAGAGCCGCTCGCCGGTGGGTTCCCGGTCGGAACCGCATCCGGGGCCGGCCCCGAGACCGGCGCTTCCGACGCGGAGGCACCGGCGGCCAGTGCGCAGGCAGCCCGCCCCGGCACGTCCGCGCTGTTCGGCGACAGCCCGCCCGGCGCCGCGCCGGAGACCCCCGCGTGGTTTGGCGGCAGTCCGCCGGGCGCCTCGCCCGACACCTCCGCGCTGTTCGGCGCGGACCCGCCCGGCGCCCTGCCCGGGGGTGGAACCGTTCCGGGGTCCGGACCGACGAAGGCCCAGGTGCGCCTGGACGCGCTGATCCACGCCGTGCGGCAAAGCCTGGCCACCGGCGCCGTGCCCGACACCGGCGGCATGCGCCCGCAGGTGATGGTCACCATCGACTACAACACGCTGCGCGGGGAGCTGGCCCCCGGCACCACCGGCCAGTCCGAATCCATGTACCAAGGTCCGGTCAACCCCCGCACCATCCGCCGGCTCGCGTGCAACGCCGGGATCATCCCCGTCGTCCTCGGCGGGGCCGGGGAACTGCTCAACGTCGGCCGCAGCCAACGCCTCTTCACCGAGAAGCAACAGCGCATGCTCTATGCCCGCGACCGCGGCTGCACCGCCCCCGGCTGTATGGTCCCGGCCAGCATGACCGAGGCCCACCACCTCGATCCCTGGTCCGGCGGCGGCGAGACCGACGTCCAGCGCGGCTGCCTCTGCTGTCCCTGGCACCACCACCTCGCCGAGGAAGGAGACTGGCAGATCCGCATGATCAAAGGCCGCCCCCATTGGATCCCACCCGCCTACATCGACCCCACCCGAACGCCCCTGCTCAACACCTACTTCCACACCGACACCTCAACGCCAGAGGAAGGGGCACCACCTGCGGACGCTTGAGCGCAACACTCCACGCGCCGCGAGTCCCTTGTGGTGGGATGTCCCCATGAGACTCGCGACCCTGCGCCGCCCGGGCGCCCCCGGAGAGACCTTCGCCGCGCTCGTCGACGGCGCGACCGCCACCGAGCTGTCCGGTGTGGCCGACGTCGGCGCGTTCCTCGCCCTGGAGAAGCGGGCCCGCGACGCGGCGGTCGCGTCCGCGTCCGGCTCGACGGGCATCCCCGTCGAAGAGGCCGACTTCGCGCCCCTGGTCGTGAACCCGTCGAAGGTCTTCTGCATCGGCCTGAACTACCGCAACCACATCCTCGAGACCGGGAACGAGGTGCCGAAGTACCCGACGGTGTTCACGAAGTTCGCGGACTCCCTGTGCGGCGCCAACGACGCCATTGAGATCCCGGCCGAGGAGCACCGGATCGACTGGGAGGGCGAGCTGGCGATCGTCGTCGGCGACGGCGGCCGCCGCATCCCCGAGGAGCGCGCGGACCAGGCCATCGCGGGCTTCGCCGTCTCCAACGACGTGTCGATGCGCGGCTGGCAGGGCCGGACCCCGGAGTGGACGCAGGGCAAGTGCTGGGAGGCCGCGACGCCCGTCGGCCCGTACCTGGTGACGCCGGACGAGTTCGCCGACGGCGCCCGCATCGCCACCCGCGTCAACGGCGAGACGGTGCAGTCGGACTCCACGAACGACCTCGTCTTCCCGCCCGCCGCCCTCGTCTCCTACCTGTCCACGATGGTCACCCTGCGCCCCGGCGACCTCATCCTCACGGGGACCCCCGCGGGTGTGGCCCTGGGCCGGCGCAACGAGGAGGGCCGGCACCCGTGGCTGCGGCCCGGCGACGTGCTGGAGACCGAGATCGAGGGCCTCGGCGTCCAGCGCAACGAGTTCACGGCGCCCACCGGCGCCTGACGGGGGCGCGTTTCGTGGGCCGGATCGTCGTCGTCGGCTCCCTCAACGCCGACCTCGCCGTCTCCTGCGAGCGGTTCCCGGCGGCGGGCGAGACGGTGCGCGGGAGCGGCTTCGCGGTCTCGCCCGGCGGCAAGGGGGCCAACCAGGCCGTCGCGGCGGCGCGGCTGGGTGCCACCGTGGCGCTGGTCGGTGCGGTCGGCGACGACCCGCACGGGGCGCTGCTGCGGGGCTCCACCGCGGACGCCGGCGTCGACGTTGCGCGCGTGCGGCGCGTGCCCGGCGAACCGACCGGCGTCGCGGTCATCACCGTCGACGCCTCGGGCGAGAACACGATCGTGGTCACCCCGGGCGCGAACGCGGCGCTCGCCCCGGCCGACGTCGCCGCCGCGGCCGACGCGTTCGACGGGGCCGCCGCCGTCTGCCTGTGCCTCGAGGTGGCTCTCGACGTCGTGGAGGCCGCCGCCCGGGCCGGCCGGGACGCGGGGGCGGCCATCGTCCTGAACCCGTCGCCCTTCGCGCCGCTGCCGCCCGGGCTGGTCGACCTCGTGGACGTCCTGCTCGTCAACCGGACCGAGGCCGCGGCGTTCCTCGGCGGCACCGCGGTGCCCCACTCCCCCGGCGACGACTGGGCGGCGGTCCAGGCCGGGTTCGCCGAGCGCGGCGCGCGGCGGGCTGTCGTGACGCTGGGTGCCGCGGGCGCGGTCGTCCTGGAGGCCGACGGCGGCGGAGCCGCTCCCGTGCCGCCGGTCCCCGTCCGGGCTCTCGACACGACGGGGGCCGGCGACGCGTTCCTGGGCGGCCTCGCGGCTCGGCTGGCCGCGGGCGATGGCCTCCGCGTCGCCGCGCGGTTCGCCTCCGCGGCCGCGGCGCTGTCCACGACGCGGCGCGGCACGCAGGGCGCCTACCCCACCGCGGACGAGGTCGCCGCACTTCTCGCGGGGCCGTAGCCACGCATCATCGGGGACGGCGGACGACGGCGAGGGTCAGGTACCCCTCGAACTTGGGTCCCTCGCCGAGGTACTCCTGCGTGGCGTCGACGACTTCCCACCCGCCGGCCACGGCCAGGACCAGGGGTTCGCGGGTCAGGTGACAGCCTCCGGCCAGGCGCCGCTGCAGCGGTTCGAGCCGGCGTTGCCACCTCCGCACGCGCGGCTCCGGGGCCAGCCCGTGCTCGAGGAAGCGCAGCGTGCCGCCTGGGGCGACGACGCGACGCAGTTCCGCCAGGGCGGCCGCCGCGTCGGGGATGGTGCAGAGGGCGAACGAGCTCACGGCGTGGTCCACGGACGCGTCGGGCAGGGCCAGCGACTGGGCGTCCGGCCCCGCGTACTCGACCGCCGGCCGCCCGCCGTGGCGGCTCGCGATGCCCCGCGCGACGGCGTTCGGCTCGACGGCCAGGACCTCGCGGACGGCGTCCGGGTAGAACGGCAGGTTCGTCCCGGAGCCGAAGCCGATCTCCAAGACACGGCCTGACAGGCCGCGGCAGAGGCTCTCGCGCCACGGCGCGAACACGGGCAGCCGGCAAGCCCGGTGGATCAGCCGGGGAAGGACGTGGTCGGCGTACAGGCCCATGGGCACCTCCGCGTCCCAGTGTGGCCGCGCGCCGCACGCGCGGCAATGCCGGGGCGCCGCCATGGCGGGCGTCGGTGGCCACCGGCGGCCACCCCCGTGTGACCCGCGCCTCTGGTCGCGTGTTGCCCCGCCGCTAGGGTGGGGACCATGACCGAGACGACCACGTTCACGACCTGCGACCTGTTCGACGCCGACGAGTCCCTGCAGTCGGTGTCGCTCCAGTTGGCGAACCTCGGCGGCCGTGCCCGCTTCACCGGGCCGGTGCGCACCGTGCGCTGCCACCGCGACAACGGGCTCGTGAAGTCCCTCCTGAACTCGCCGGGAGGGGGCGCGGTGCTGGTGGTCGACGGCGGCGGCTCGCTCGAGTCGGCCCTGATGGGGGACCTGATCGCCGCGGCCGGCGTCGCCAACGGGTGGGCCGGCGTCGTCATCAACGGCGCCGTCCGCGACCGGGTGGCCCTCGCCGGTCTGGACCTGGGCGTCAAGGCGCTCGGCTCGAACCCCCGCAAGTCCGCCAAGGACTCGGCGGGCGAGGTCGACGTCCCGGTCGATTTCGGGGGCGTGGTCTTCCGCCCCGGCGCCACCCTCTGGAGCGACGAAGACGGAATCCTCGTCACCGGCTAGGCGTCCGGTCGCGGCGGCGCCGCCGTCGTCCCCGCCCGACACCCACATCAGGAGACACCCATGATTGGATTCATCGTCGCCGGCCTCGTCATCGGCGCCCTCGCCCGCCTCATCAAGCCCGGCCGGCAGAACCTCGGCCTGCTCGCGACGCTGCTGCTCGGCCTGGCCGGCTCAGTGATCGGTGGGCTGGTCGCGAACCTGCTGGGCACCGGCGGGATCTTCGAGCTGAACGTGCTCGGCTTCGTCGTCGCGGTGATCGCCGCCGTGCTGCTGGTCGGCACGGCGGAGGCGATCGCCAGCCGCCGCCGCACCCGGTAGGCGACGACGGCGGCGCGCGGCCCCCTGCCGGGACGCGGACGGCCGCCCGCGGAACCCAGCCCATAAACCCCGACCCCGAGAGGAAGCACCATGGACATCGCCATCATCGGAGGCCACGGCAAGGTGGCCCTGCGCGCGTCCCGCCTACTGACGGACCGAGGCCACCGGGTGGACGCCATCGTCCGCAACCCGGACCACGCCGCGGACGTGGAGGCCGCGGGAGCGACCCCGCTCGTCCTCGACGTCGAGACGGCGGACGTCGAGATGCTGGCGGAGGCCCTGAGCGGGCACGACGCGGTCGTCTGGTCCGCCGGCGCCGGCGGCGGCAACCCGCAGCGGACCTTCGCCGTCGACCGCGACGCCGCGATCCGCTCGATGGAGGCCGCCGAGCGCGCCGGCGTGAAGCGCTACGTCATGGTCTCCTTCGCGACCGCCGACGAGAAGCACCTGGTCCCGGAGGACGACCCGTTCCGCCCCTACATGGACGCCAAGATCGCCGCCGACAACGCGCTGCGCGGCTCATCCCTGGACTGGACCGTCCTCGGGCCGGGCAAGCTCACTCTCGACGAGCCGACCGGCCGCGTGGAGCCGGTGACCGGCGGGCGCGGCGAGCCGAGCGACACGTCGCGCGACAACGTCGCTCAGGCGATCGTCGCGGCCCTCGACGCCCCGGAGTCGATCGGCAAGACGCTGAACTTCCGCGACGGCGGCCAGCCGATCGAGGAGTGGATCCGCGCGTAGGCAGGTCGCCAGCCACGAAAAGACCCGCCGCGGTCGAGAAGCCCCGGAGTATCGGGGTGTCTCGGCCGCGGCGGGTTCTCTCGTCCCGGACGGGGCGCCTCGCGCTGGCGGATTCGCTGCCCGCGGGTCAGGCGTTCCAGAGGCCGTACGAGTCCGCGAGGTCCGCGATCTTCTTGGCGCGGGCGAGGCGCGGCAGGTAGGACCCGTCGCCCACGGCGGCGCCGGAGGCGTGGGCGTCCAGCAGCTCGTGCGCCCACTTGAGCTCGTCCTCGCTCGGCGACAGGCCGCGGTTGACGTCCTCGACCTGGGAGACGTTGAGGCAGAGCTTGCCGGTCATGCCCATCGACTGGGTGGTCTCGCAGCTGGCCAGGACCTCCGGTCCCTGCGCCGTGGCGCCGGCCGGCCCGTCGATGGGGCCGGGCAGCTGCCCGACGCGGGAGGCGACGACGAGCTTGCCGCGCGCGTACGCGAGCGCCATCGGTTCCTCCGAGACACCGGTGTCCTTGCGGAAGTCGTTGGTCCCGAAGGCCAGGCGGAAGGTGCCGGGGGCCGAGGCGATGGCGGTGGCGTTCTCGATCCCCAGCGCGGATTCGATCAGCGCCAGCACCGGCGTGCCGGCCTGCAGGCGCATGGCGGTGTGCGTGACCTGCTCGGGCTTCTCCGTCATGGCCAGCATGACGCCGCGCAGGCCCTTGGTCTTGGACAGGGCGGCCAGGTCATCGGCCCAGTACTCGGTCTCGATCCCGTTGACGCGCACCCAGGCCGTCATGCCGGAGTTGAGGGCCTCGACGACGTAGTCCCGGGCCGTCTCCTTCTGCTCGTCCGGGACGGCGGCCTCCATGTCGAAGATGACCGAGTCGGCCTCGGACGCCAGGGCCGCCGGGTACTGGTCCTTGTGCAGCGCGTTCACGAGGAGCCACGAGCGGGAGAGTTTGGCGGGAAGGGCGGCCGCGCGCCGGTTACGAAGGACCATGCCATAAGCCTATCGAGTGCGGCGAGCGGCGTTCCACCGCAGGGGTTGGCCCGGCGGATGGCGCCCGCCATGCTGGGGGGATGTGGTTCGGGTGGATCGAGTTCGACCTGCTGCTCGGCGACGTGCACTCCCTCAAGGAGAAGCGCGCGGTCGTCCGGCCGGTGCTCGCGGAGCTGCGCAAGCGGTTCGACGTCTCCGTCGCCGAGACCGGGCACCACGACCTGCACCGGCGGGCGGGACTGGCCGTGGGGCTGGTCTCCGCGGACCGCGCCCACGCCGTCGACGTCCTGGACGCGGCCGAGCGGCTGGTCGCCTACTACCCCGGCGTCGACCTGCTCTCGGCGCGCCGGCGGCTGCTGACGCCCGACGACGAGTAGGGGGACGACGGCGGGGCCGCCGTCGTCGCGAACCTCCGGCGGTAGTCCGTCGGCGTGCTGCCGAGGTGGCGGGCGAAGGCGCGGCGGAGGGACTCGTCGCTGCCGAAGCCGCTGCGCCGCGCGACGGCCGTGACGCCCTGGCCGTCGAGGATGAGCCGCTGCGCCACGTCGAGGCGCACGCGTTCGACCCACCGGCCCGGCGTCGTGCCCAGTTCGGCCTGGAACAGCCGGGTCAGGTGCCGCGGGCTGACGGCGGCCGCGGCGGCCATCCCGGCCAAGCCGTGGTCCCCCGCGGGGTCGGCCAGGACCGCGTCGGTGGCCGGGCGCAGGAGGCTGCCGGCGGCGGGCCGTCCCGCCAGGGATCCGGAGTACTGGGACTGGCCACCCGGACGCTGCAGGTAGACCACGAGTTCGCGGGCGACGCGCCGGGCGGCGTCCGGGCCGTAGTCCTCCTCCACGAGGGCCAGGGCGAGGTCGATGCCGGCGGTGATGCCCGCCGAGGTCACGTAGCGCCCGTCGCTGACCTGGATCACGTCCGGATCGACCCGGACGCGCGGGTGCAGGCGGGCCAGGGCCCGGGCGTGGCGCCAGTGCGTGGTCGCCCGCCGCCCGTCGAGCAGCCCGAGCTCGGCGAGCGCGAAGGCGCCGGTGCAGACGGAGGCGACCCTGGCCGCGCCCGCCGCGAGCGACTCCACCAGGGGCAGCAGCCCGTCCGCGAAGTCCGCATCGGCCAGCCTCGGGGCGCCGGCGACGACGACGGTGTCGACGGGGCCGGCCTCGGCGGCGGTCACCGTCCCGGCCAGCGCCATCCCCGAGGACACCGTGACGGTTCCCCCTCGGGGCGAGACGAGGACCGTGGAGTACGGGTGGCCGTCCGCGCCGGCCTGGTGCAGGACCTCGCCGGGGCCGCTGACGTCCAGCATGGTCACGCCGTCGAAGACCACCAGGGCCACGCGGTGGGGTGTCTGGATCTGTGGCTGGGCGGTCCGGAAAGACATGGCGCCACCGTAGCCGACGGGGCGAGGATGGAGGGACGCTGCCCCCTTCCGGCGTCCCCGGCGGGCAGCCCCCACGACGAAAGGACCCCCCCATGGCCGAGACCATTGCCGGCGTGACCATCCCCGACAGCGCCCTGGCGCGCGAGGCGACCGAGCTGGTGCGCGACGCGGCGTCGCCGCTGATCTTCGACCACTCCCGCCGCGTGTTCGTCTTCGGTGCGCTGCGCGGGCGCGAGCAGGGCCTGGAGTTCGATCCCGAGCTCCTCTACGTCGGGGCCATGTTCCACGACCTCGGGCTCACCGAGCGGTTCCGCCGGACGGACCAGCGCTTCGAGATCGACGGCGCGGACGAGGCCCGCCGGTTCCTCGGGTCCCACGGCGTCACGGGCGAGGCGGCCGGCCGGGTCTGGAATGCGATCGCCCTGCACACGACCCCGGAGATCCCGCTGCACATGGAGCCCGAGGTCGCGCTCGTGACACGCGGCGTGGAGCTGGACGTCCTGGGCCTCGGCTACGACGCCGTCTCCGACGAGGAGCGGCGGGCCGTCGTCGAGGCGCACCCCCGCCCGGACTTCAAGAACAGGATCCTGGCCGCCTTCACCGACGGCATCAAGGACCGCCCCGAGACGACGTTCGGCAACGTCAAGGCCGACGTCCTCGAGCACTTCGTGCCCGGCTTCCAGCGCGGCGACTTCGTGGAGGTCATCAAGGGCAACGCCTGGGCGGAGTAGCTGCGGGGAGCCGGGCTAGGCCATCGCGGCCAGCTCCTCCTCGATCGCGGCGCAGAACGGGTCGAGGTCGCGCGGGTTGCGGGAGGTGATCAGCGTCCAGCCGTGCTCGGTCCCGCGCACCACGGCCTCGTCCGTCCAGTTGGCGCCGGCGTTCATGGCGTCGGTCTTGACGGAGATGTAGGAGGTCATGGTCTTGTCCCGCACGTGCTCGGCCTCGATGAGGACCCACGGCCCGTGGCAGATCGCGGCGATCGGGCGCCCGGACTGGGCGAAGGACCGCACGATGCCGGTCGCGTCCGGGTCCAGGCGCAGCTTGTCCGCGTTGAGCGTCCCGCCGGGAACCAGCAGCAGGTCGTAGTCCCCGTCCGAGACGTCCGGCAGGGCCTTGTCGACCTGGATCTCCTCGCCGGGGTCCCAGTCGTGGAGCAGCGTCTTGATGGTCCCCGGCTCGGGCGCGGCGACGACCACCGAGGCCCCCGCCGCCCGGAGCCGCTCCATCGGGACCTTCAACTCGTCCTGCTCGACGCCGCGGTTGGAGACGACGGCGAGCACCTTGCGTCCGGTCAGGTCGGCCATGGCGCAACTCCCTTCGGTCGGTGGTCCGGGTTGACGCGGCCACCATGCCACGCGACGCGCGGACGGCCCAACCCTTCCGGGAGGGGACGACGGCGGGGCGCGCCGCCGTCGTCCCCCTAGCGCGCGCCGGCGGCCGCGTCGCGCCGCCGGGGCTCCCCGAACGCGCCGCGGTAGGCGGCGGCCGGGTGCGTGTCCGGGAGCCGGTCGCGGCCGAAGAGCCGCCCGCGCAGCGTCCCGTCCCCGTACTCGGACTGGGCGAGGCCGCGGCGGCGCAGCGTGGGCGCGATGCGCTCGACGAACTCCGTGTACGTGTCCGGCAGCCGCCAGTTCATGACGTTGATGCCGTCGACGCCGGCCGCGCGCCACTCCTCGAGCCGGTCCGCGATCCCGTCCGGGGTCCCCGCGACGATGCCGCGGCGGGTGCGCTCGCGGGCGAGGTCGGCCAGCGTCGGCTCGCGGTCCGGGTGGGCCGCGCGCAGCCAGTCCACGAACCCGCGCCCGCCGTTGTTCTCGATCGCGCGCAGTTCGGTCTCCGGCGGCAGCTGGGTCCCGTCGGGCAGCGTGCCAATCGAGGCGTGGGTGAGGTAGCCGACGGCGGAGGCGTAGGCCTCGTGCTCCGCGCGGCGCCGGTCGACCTCCGCGTGGGTGGACCCGACGATGAACGTGAGCCCCTGGAAGAACTTCACGTCCCCGGCGGCGCGGCCGTTGGCCACGGCGAGCTCCCGCGTGCGCTCCGTGTGCCGGTGCGCCACCTGGGGCGTGGGCGGGCCGATGAACACGGCCTCCGCGTGCCGGGCGGCGAACCGGATCCCCCGGTCGGACCCGCCGGCCTGGAAGAGCAGGGGCGTGCGCTGGGGCGACGGCGCGGGCAGGTGCGGGCCCTCGACGCGGTACCGCGGGCCGGCGTGGTGGATCTTGTGGATCCGGGACGGGTCGGAGAACCGCCCGCCGGCCCGGTCCACGAGCACCGCGTCCTCGTCCCAGGACCCCTCCCACAGCTTGTAGACGACGTCGAGGTACTCGTCGGCCCAGTCGTAGCGGGCGTCATGCTCCACGAGGGCGTCGAGCCCGAAGTTGCGGGCCGCGTTCTCCTGGGTCGAGGTGACGATGTTCCACGCGACGCGGCCGTTCGAGAGGTGGTCCAGCGTGGAGGCCTGCCGCGCGAAGTTGAACGGGTGGTTCTGCATGACGTTGGACGTGTAGGCGAGCCCGATGCGGCGCGTCGTCGCGGCGAGCGCGCCGAGCAGGATGGCCGGGTCGTTCGACGGGATCTGCAGGCCCTCGGCCGCGTTCGCCGCGTAGTCGCCGCCGGCCGGCCCGTAGAGGCCGGTGACGTCGGCGAAGAACATGGCGTCGAACAGCCCGTCCTCGAGCGTGCGGGCCAGCTCCGTCCAGAGGCCGAGCCTGTTGAACTCGTCCTGCCGGGCGTCGGGGTGGCGCCACTGGCCGTGGTGGATGTGGCTGGCCGTGTTCATGAGGAACGCGTTGAAGTGCAGGGGGCGGCTCATGGGCGAGGGTCCTTTCCGCTGGCCCCGACGTAGACGGGGGTCGTGTGGTGGTCGCCGGTCAGGCGCTGCTGGCCGACGGCCCGCGCCCGGTAGGCGAGGGGGTTGTGCTGGGCCAGGACGCGCGCGTTGCGCCAGTGCCGGTCCAGACGGAGCGACTCGGAGGTGGCGGAGGCCCCGCCGACCTCGAAGAGCCGGTTGGCGACGTCGAGGGTGGCCTCCGCGATGAACAGCTGCGCCTCGGCGACCAGCGTGTCCAGTTCCTCGACCGCCCCGTCGCCGAAGCCCCCGACGGCGTGCGCCCGGGCCGCCTCGTCGATGGCCCGGGCGATGCGCCCGAAGGCCGCCTCCACGGCGAAGACGGTGCTGCTGATGCGCCCGACCACCTCCTGGACCAGCGGATCCCGGGCGGGAACGTCCCCGACGCCGTGTGAGAAGGCGCGTTCCCGGCCACGGACGAAGGCCGTCGCATCACGAAGGCTGGCCCGGGCGATGCCGACCAGTGCGGCGAGGAGGACGGCTTGGACGTACGCCGTGACCGTTCCGCGCACCGCCCCCCGGTACGGGGTGACGTGGGCGGGGTCGACGGCGACGTCCGTGAACCTGCTCGTCCCGGAGGCCGTCAGTCGCTGCCCGAATCCGTCCCAGTCGTCGAGGAGCTGTACGCCGTCGTCGTCCCGGTGGACCACGGCGCGGACGCTGCCGCCCCCGGGCAGGTCGGCGTGGACGCTGATCCAGTCGGCGTAGAGGCTTCCCGTGCTGTAGTACTTCGTCCCGTTCAGGACGAGTTCCCCGTCGCGCCGTTCCAGGACGGTCGCGTTGCGGCCCTGCTGGTTTCCCTTCTCGGTGGTGGCGTTGCCGAACAGTTCGCCCGCCGCGACGCGGGGGAGCCACAGGGCCCGGTATTCGGGATCCGGCGAGGAGACAAGCCCTTCGACGGTGGCGAAGTGCGAGCGCAGGGCCTGGACGAGGTTCGGGTCGGCCTCCCCGAGGTCGGCCAGCAGGAGCAGCGTCTCCTCGAGGCTGGCCCCGGACCCGCCGTCCTCCTCGGGCAGGCGGATCGCGGTCAGTCCTGCGTCGGCCAGGCGCCGTACCGCGCCGTGGTCGGGCGTTCCGGCGGCCTCCCGGGCCGGGGCGCCCGCGGCGATCCCCTCCAGCGTCGGGGCGAACTGGGCGCGGAGCGCCCGCAGGCGCTCCCCCGGTCCCGCCTGGGCGGGGACGACGGCGGCGGCCGTCACCGTGCGGCTCCTGGCACCGCTAGCCGCGGGGCGGCCGCCAGCAGTTCCCTCGTGTAGTCCTCAGCGGGATGCGCGAAGACTTCCTCGGCCCGGCCGGCTTCGACGACCCGTCCGGACTGCATCACGAGGATCTCGTCGCTGACGTGCCGGACGACGCCGAGGTCGTGCGAGATGAAGAGGTAGCTGAGTCCGAACTCGCGCTGGAGCTCGTCGAGCAGGTCGAGGACCTGGGCCTGGACGGAAACGTCCAGGGCGGACACCGGCTCGTCGCAGACGATGACGTCCGGGCCGGAGGCGAGCGCCCTGGCGATGGCCACGCGTTGGCGCTGGCCCCCCGACAGTCGCTGCGGGTTCCGGTCCGCGATGGCGGGCACGAGGCCGACCGCCTCCAGCAGCTGGCCGACCTCGGAACGCCGGTCGCGGCGCGAGAGGCGCCCCGTGTCCAGAAGCGCGTCCTCCAGGATCGCGCCGACGCTCCACTGGGGGTCGAACGACCCGAGCGGGTCCTGGTAGACGGCGGCAATCCGGTGGCGGTCCGGGCGCCGGTCCTTTTCGGCGAGCCCGCTCCAGTCGCGTCCGAGGAAGCGGACCTGGCCGGCGTCGGGCGTGGCGAGGCCGAGGGCCATGCGGGCGACGGTGCTCTTGCCGGAACCGGACTCCCCCACAATGCCGAGGGTCGTGCCGCGGGAGAGCGCGAAGGACACGTCGGAGACCGCGGTTCGCCGGGTGCCGTCGGGGTTGCGGAACGTCTTCCGCAGCCCGTTGCCGACGAGGACCGGCCCGTCGGCCGCCGGGCCCGCCGTTTCGCGGCGCCGCGCGACCAGGGCGTGCTGGCGCTCGGAAAGGGACACCTGGCCGTCGGACAGCCGGGTGCCGCGCGGCCGGTCCGTGGGGACCGCGCGGAGGAGCCGGCGCGTGTACTCGTGCGACGGGTTGGAGAGGACCTCCGCCGCCGGCCCCGCCTCGACGATCCGGCCCTGCCGCATGACGGCGATGTCGTCGGCCATCTGGGCGACCACGGCCAGGTCGTGGCTGATGAGCAGGACCGCAGTCCCCCGCTCCTTGAACCCGCCGATCAGTTCGAGGATCTGCTGCTGGACGGTGGCGTCCAGCGCCGTCGTCGGCTCGTCGGCCACGAGCAGCGGCGGGTCCAGGGCGATCGCCGAGGCGATGAGGGCCCGCTGGCGCAGGCCGCCGGAAAGCTCGCCGGAGAGCTGGTTGATGCGCTGCTCGGGCTCAGGGATCCCGACGTCGGCCAGCAGGCCCAAGACACCCTCGCGCCGCTCGGCCGCCGGCCGGCGCGTGTGCAAGCGCAGGGCGTCGTCGATCTCGCGGCCGATCCTCCGGAGCGGATCGAGGGACACGAGCGCGTCCTGCAGGACATAGCCGACCTGCTCGCCGCGGACGCGCCGCCAATCGCGCTCGGAGTTGGCCCGCTGGTCCCGCCCGGCCAGTTCGAGCGCGTCGGCTTCGACGCGCGCTCCCGGGCCGGTGAGTCCGATCAGCGACCGGGCGGTGACGGACTTCCCCGACCCGGACTCGCCGACGAGGGCCAGGCAGCGGCCGGGCTCGATCTCGAAGTCCACCCCATGCACGGTGGGGACGGCGGTGGAACCCGTGCCGAAGGCCACGCGCAGGTTCCTCACCCGCACGGCGGGTGCTTGGGCGGTGGTCATGGCTGCTCCTTGAGGGTGTGCTGGATGGCGTGTCCGAGGACGGTAGTGGCGGCCGCACTGACGACGATCAGCAGGCCCGGGAAGAACGTGAGCCACCAGGCGATGCCGAGGTAGGTGCGCCCGGCCGCGAGCATGGATCCCCATTCAGGGGCCGGCGGGGTGGTCCCGAGGCCGAGGAAGCTCAACGCCGACGCCCACACGATGGCCTGCCCGATGCCCAAGGTGGCCAGGACGAACAGCGGGGCTGCGACGTTGGGGAGGACATGGCGGCGGATGATGAACCACCGGGACCGGCCCTGCACGACGGAGGCCTCCACGTACCCGGACCGGCGCACGGACAGGACCTGGGTCCTGATCAGCCGCGCGTAGCCGGGGGCCGTAGAGAGTCCCACCGCCAGGGTCGTGGTGACGACCCCGGGGCCGAGGATGGTGATGACGAGCAGGGCCAGGAGGAGCCCGGGGAAAGCGAACAGGACCTCGAGGAAGCGTGAGACGCCGAAGTCGACCGCCCGGGTCCCGAGGCCGGCGATCCCGCCGAGGACGACGGCGACGCCCAGGCCGATGGCCGTGGCGAGCAGGCCGATCACCAGGGAGTCGCGCGCCCCGTGGACGACGCGGGTGAACACGTCGCGGCCCGATTCGTCGGTGCCGAACCAGTGGGCCCACGACGGGGGCGCGAACGCCCGGGCCGGTTCCATGGCGAGCGGGTCGCCCGGCGCGAAGACGCCGGGGGCGACGGCGGCAACGACGAGCAGGGCGAGCGCGGCGGCGGGGATGGCGACGGATGCCCTGACGCGGCGCATGGACGGCCGGCGGGCGGCGGGCTGCCGGGTCGGCGCTTCGGCCGCCGATTGGGGGGCGAGGGTCTGGGTCATGGTGGCCTCCGGGGTGGTCTGGGTTGGCGGGGGCGCGGCGCTCATGCGTCCACCAGCCGCGGGTCGGCGAGGCGGTCAGCGATGTCGCTGAGCAGGGTGACGACCACGTAGATGACGGCGACAAGCACGACGACGCCGAGGACGACCGGCACGTCGCGGACGACGACCGCCTGGAGCAGCGTCCTGCCGATCCCGGGCCGCGCGAAGACGGTTTCGACAACGACGGCGCCGCTGATGAGTGAACCGACCGCCCACCCGGACAGCCCGATGGCTGGCAGGGCGGCGTGACGGACGGCGTGCCGAAGGCTGACTCCGCTCTCCGACTCGCCCCGTGCACGGGCGGAGAGGGCAAACGGCGAGTCCATGGCGTCCCGCATGGAGCTGCGCATGACTTGGCCGAGGAACCCTCCCAGCGGGACGGCGAGCGTCAGGACGGGCAGGACCAGGCTCGCGGCCCCGGGCGCCCCGCTCGTGGCCGGCAGCCACTGGAGCGAGACGCTGAACAACAGGATCGCCAGCGTGCCGAGCCAGAAGTGGGGCACGGCCGCGGACACGATCTCGAGCAGGTTGCCGACGGCGGCGGCCGTCCTGCCGCCGCGGGCGGCCCACAGGGCGAGGGCCAGGGCGATGCCCCAGGCGGCGGCCAGGGCCAGGACGGCGAGCAGGAGCGTATTGCCCAACTGCTCGGCGAGGACGGTGGCCACCGGCTGCCGCAGCTGGTACGAGGTGCCGAGGTCTCCCTGCACGAGCCGGCCGAGGTAGGCGAGGTATTGCACGCCGAGGGGGCGGTCGAGGCCGTTCTCGGCGCGGGCCTGTTCGCGCATTTCCTCGGTGGCGTTGCTTCCGGGGCCACCCAGGAGGGCGTCCACGGGATCTCCGGGGACCAGTCGCAGGGCGAAGAACGCGAGGGTCGCGACGGCCCAGACGACGAAGCCGGAACCGGCCAGCCGGCGGGCCACGGGGGCGAGGAACCGGCGGATGGACGGGTCCGTGGCGGGGACGGTCGGAGCGGGTGCTGGTGTCGTGGTCATGGGCGATCCAACCAGGTGTCGTAGAAGGTGGGCATGCCGAGCGGGGAGAGGAGCCGGACTCCTTCGACGTCGGAGCGGAACCCGAGCCGGGTCTGTTGGTCGAAGATGGGCAGGTTGACGTACTGCGAGTCGATGAGGTGCTGCGCTTCGGTGTAGAGGCGGCCGCGTTCGGCGGTGTCGCCCGTGGCCGCGGCGCGGCGGAGGGCCGCATCGATCCTGCGGGCGACCGGTCCGTCGAGTCCGTTGGCGTTGGAGTGGTAGCCGCCCTTGATCAGGGACTCGCTCTGCGAGGAGTCGTGGGTCAGGTTCAGGACGGCCGGCGAATTCTTCGTGTAGTACAGCGGCACCGCGTCGTACTGCCAGGCGTTGCGCTTCTCCGTGAACGTGCTCGGCTCCTCCTGACTGATCAGGAGCTCGAAGCCGATCTCCTTGAGCGTGGCCTGGAACTGCTCCAGGACGGGGACCGGCACCAGGACCGCGTCCGATTGGAGCACGGTCGCGCTGAGCCGCCTCCCGTCCTTCGTCCGGTAGCCCGCTTCGTCGCGCCCCGTCCAGCCGGCCTGGTCCAGCAGGCGGTTCGCCTCCGTGGGGTCCGTCGCGAAGACCTCCGGCTCCTGCAGGTTGTACTGGGTGATGCTGCTCAGCATCGAGTTCGAGCGCTCGACGGTGCCGAGGAAGATGCTCTTGAGGGCCGCGTCGATGTCCACGGCGCGGACGAACGCCTCGCGGACCCGGACATCGTCGAAGGGGGCCCGCCTGGTGTTGAGCGCGAGGTTGACGACGTGCCCCGGACGGGAGCCGATCAGGGTGTCCAACGCCGGGTCGGAGTTGGCCGCGACGGCGTCCTGGGGCTGGATCACGTCGATGACGTCGACCTCCCCGGACTGCAGCGCCGCGAACCGGGCGGCGTGGTCCGGCAGGAACCGCCACACGATCCGGTCAAGGTACGCGGGGCCGGTGTGGCCGGCCGTCGGGGCGGGCGTGTGGTATTCGTCGTTGCGGACCAGGGTGATCTGTCGCTGCTTCTCCCATCCCGCGACGGTGAAGGGACCCGTTCCCACGGGCGACAGGCAGTTCTCTTCGGCTCCGCGGGCGAGGGCCTTCTGCGACTGGATGGGAACCCACACCTGGGCGAAGTGCTCCAGCAGCGCGTTGTCGGGCGCCGAGAGGTGGATCCGGGCGGTGAACTCGTCGACGATCTCGACGGACTCGATCTTCTCGATCGCCAGACGCGCGGTGCTGGAGAGCGTGTCGGGGTCGTTGATGTACTCGACGTTCGCGGTAATGGTCTCCGCGTTGAGTTGCTGGCCGTCGGTGAAGTGGACGTCGTCGCGGACGGTGACGTCCAGGGACAGCCGGTCCGCGGACCACTCCCACGACTCGGCGAGCCACGGTTCGATCCCGCCCTGCTGGTTCTGGAAGAACAGCGGTTCCAGGTACTGCGTGGACACCAGCGCCTGGGGCACGTTGCCGGTGACGATGGGGTCGAGGCAGGGGGGCTCGTTGTCGCCCGTTGCGTAGACCAGGGTCCCGCCGCGGACCGGCTCGCCCGCAGGGGCACCGCTCCCCGCTTCTGCGCTGTCGGAGCAGGCGGTGAGCGCCAGGACGGCGGCGAGAGCGGCTGCCGCGGTCGCGGCACCGCGCCGTCGGCTGCCGCTCACGGGGCTCAATGGTGGTCTGGGGTACGCCGGCTGGCGGTTTTTCACGGTGCTTCTCCTGGATTGCGCGTCCGCCGGCGGGGGCCGGTCGGCTGTCCCATCCGTTGTATCGGCGGCCGGAACGGCCCGGCCAGCACCGGCTTCATGCGCCGCAGACTTCCGTTGCGCGCCGTCACATGACGCCTGTACCGCAGTCGATGACGTGCGCGATGCAGTCATGCGCCGTCACATGACGCACCGCGTCCCGCACCGTTCGCCATCACCGTCCCCGTCCGCGTCCGGAATCCCGGACAGTACCGGCCGCACCCGGCTGGATCGCGCGGCCGATGCGCGGTGTGCTGGGACCATGACGGAACAGTCCCTCGATTCCCCGCGCCCCGGGACCCCCGGCGCGCTGTCCGCCGCCTGGTCCGGCCGCGACGACGGTCCCGGCCCCGAGCACCTGCGCTGGCACACCGCAGTCCGGCCCTGGGGCCCCGCCGCGGACTCCCCGGCGGCGGACACCGGCGCCCGGCCCGCGGTCCTGCTCGGCTTCGCCTCCGACGAGGGCGTCCGCCGCAACCGGGGCCGCACCGGCGCGGCCGCCGGCCCCGACGCCCTGCGCTCCGCCCTGGCCCCGCTGGCGTTCCCGGACGCGGCAGGCCCCCTGCTGGACGCCGGCGACACCACCGTGTCCGGCAGGGAACTGGAGGCGGGGCAGGCGCGCCTCGGCGAGCGGGTCGCGGAGGTGCTCGATGGCGGCGCCCTCGCCGTCGTCCTCGGTGGCGGCCACGAGACCGCCTACGCCTCCTACCTCGGCCTCGCCGGCTCCGCGCTGCTGCGCGCCCGCGGCGGCGCCGCCCCGCGGCTGGGCATCCTGAACCTGGACGCGCACTTCGACCTGCGCGACGAGGAGGTCGCCAGCTCCGGCACCCCCTTCCTGCAGATCGCCCGGGACGAGGAGGCCGCCGGGCGCGGGTTCGACTACGCCGTCGTCGGGATCAGCCCGGCCAACAACACGCGCGTCCTCTTCGACACCGCCGAGCGGCTGGGCGTGCGCCACCTGCGCGACGACGAGGCGGGCCTGCTCCAGCTCGAGCGGGTCAGGGACTTCGTGCGGGGCTTCATCGACTCGGTCGACGTGCTCTACCTGACCGTGGACCTGGACGTGCTGCCGGCCGCCGTGGCGCCGGGCGTCAGCGCACCGGCCGGGTACGGCGTGCCGTTCGAGGTGGTGCACGACGTCGTCCGCCAGGCCACCGCCTCCGGCAAGCTGGCCCTGGCCGACGTCGTGGAGCTGAACCCGTCCCTCGACGTCGATGCCCGCACGGCACGGGCCGCGGCCCGGCTGATCCACACCGTGGTCGCCGAACACCGCGCGTCCGGCGCGTAGCCCGCACCACGGCAACGGCCGCCGCCCCCTGGGGGGTGCGGCGGCCGTTGCCGTTCGCGGCGGCGGGGCGCCGGGCGCCGCCCCGCGTGGACGGGGCGGCGGCCGGACTGCCGGGCGCTAGCTGTACTGCCTAGGAACGTTGGTGACGCGCGGCGTGGGTGGTTGAACGACGAGAGCCTTTCCTGAGTCGGTGGATGTAGAGGCAACACCAACGGAAGGAAAGGCTCTCGTGTCCCACCGTAACGCCCCGCTTACTCCGGAAGGCCGTCGTCGCCTGTGCGAGCGCGTCGACGCGGGCCGGCCGATCTGCCATGTGGCCTCCGAGGCGGGCATCGCCCGCCAGACGCTGGGGCGCTGGTACGCGCGCTGGCAGGACGAGGGCGAGGCCGGGCTGCAGGACCGGTCCTCCCGGCCCGGGTCCAGACCGAACCAGACCGCCCCCGACCTCGAGGCACGGGTGTGCCAGCTGCGCCGGAAACACAAGGTCGGGCCCGTGCAGCTGGTGGGCAAGCTCGCCGAGGAGGGCCTGCACGTGCCCGCCTCGACGATCCACCGGATCCTGGACCGGCACGGGATCGCGCGGCTGCGCGACATCGACGTGGACGGGGAGGACCTGCGCGAACCGGTCCGCCGCTACGAGTGGGACCGGCCCGGGGACATGGTCCACGTCGACATCAAGAAGATCGGGCGCATCCCCGACGGCGGCGGCTGGGCCATCCACGGCCGGGGCTCGGCCCAGCACAAGTCCACCAGCCGGGCCAAGAACGCCGGGGCCCGCGCCGGGTACGTCTACCTGCATTCGGCGGTGGATGACCACTCCCGACTGGCCTACACCGAGGAACTGCCCGACGAGAAGGGCGCCACCGCCGCCGCGTTCTGGGAACGGGCGGTGAAGTTCTTCCGCAACCACGGCATCAAGCGCATCCGCAGGGTCCTGACCGACAACGGATCCTGCTACCGCTCCTGGCTGTTCAACACCGCCCTGGCCAAATCCCGCACCCGGCACAAGTGGACCCGCCCCTACCGCCCGCAGACCAACGGCAAGGTCGAGCGCTACCAACGCACCCTCGCCCGCGAGTGGGCCCGCCAACAGGCCTGGACCAGCAACGCCGAACGCGTCGCAGCCCTCCAAGGCTTCCTAGACCGCTACAACTACACTCGACCTCACACCGCACTCGGAGGCCGGCCTCCGGTCAGCCGAACCCCCGCCGGCGTCACCAACCTCGCGGGGTAGTACAGCTAGCGGGCCATCGCGGCCTCGGCGGCGCGCTGGATCGCGCCCTCGGCGAGCAGCTCCTCGGCATCGCGCAGCTCCGGGGAGAGGAAGCGGTCCGTCCCGGGGCCGGGCACGCGCTCGCGCAGGACCCCGAGCACCGCGGCGGAGACCCGCCCGGGCTCCAGCGGGGCGCGCATGTCGAGGGCGCGCGCCGCGGCGACGAGCTCGACGGCGAGGATGCGGCGCAGGTTCAGCACGGCCTGGCGCAGCTTGCGGGCGGCGTGCCAGCCCATGGACACGTGGTCCTCCTGCATGGCCGAGCTCGGGATGGAATCGACGCTGGCGGGCACGGCCAGGCGCTTCATGTCGGAGACCAGGCCGGCCTGCGTGTATTGGGCGATCATCAGGCCGGAGTCGACGCCCGGGTCGTCGGCGAGGAACGCCGGCAGCCCGTGCGAGCGGGCCGGGTCGAGCATCCGGTCGGTGCGCCGCTCGGCCAGGGAGCCGGTGTCCGCGGCGGCGATGGCCAGGAAGTCCAGCACGTAGGCGACGGGGGCGCCGTGGAAGTTGCCGTTGGAGCTGATGCGCCCGTCCGGCAGGACCACGGGGTTGTCGATCGCGGCGGCGAGCTCGCGGGTGGCGACGGTGGCGGCGTGGTCGATCGTGTCGCGCAGCGCGCCGGTGACCTGCGGGGAGCAGCGCAGCGAGTACGCGTCCTGGACGCGGGTGTCGCCCTCGCGGTGCGACGCCACGACCGGGGAGCCGTCCAGGGCGCCGAGCATGCGGGCGGCGCTGGTGGCCTGGCCCGGGTGCGGGCGCAGCGGCTCGTGGAGCTCCGGCCGGAAGACCTGGTCCGTGCCGAGCAGGGCCTCGACGGACATGGCGCCGGTGACGTCGGCGACGTCGGCGAGGTCGCGCAGGTCGGCCAAGGCCATGAGCAGCATGCCGAGCATGCCCTCGGTGCCGTTGACCAGCGCCAGGCCCTCCTTCTCCACGAGGGTCACCGGCTCGATGCCGGCCTCGGCGAGGAGCTCCGCCGTCGGCCGCTCGACGCCGTCGGGGCCGGTGGCCTCGCCCTCGCCCATGAGCACGAGCGCGCAGTGGGACAGGGGCGCGAGGTCGCCGGAGCAGCCGAGGGAGCCGAACTCGCGGACGACGGGGGTGATGCCGGCGTTGAGCAGGGCGATCATGGTCTCGAGGACGACGGGGCGCACGCCCGTGCGGCCGGTGGCCAGGGTCTTGGCGCGCAGGAACATCAGGGCGCGCACGACCTCGCGCTCGACGGCCGGCCCCATGCCGGCCGCGTGCGAGCGGATGAGGGACTTCTGCAGCTGGGTGCGCTGCTCCTGCGGGATGTGGCGGGTGGCGAGCGCGCCGAACCCGGTGGAGACGCCGTAGACGGGGGTGTCGGAGGCGGCCATCTCGTCGACGGCCGCGCGGACGCGGGCGACGTGCTCGCGGGCGGCGGGGTCGAGGGTCACGTGGGCGCCGTGGCGGGCGACGGCGACGACGTCCTCGGCCGTCGTGCCGGACTGCCCGAGGACGACGGTCCCGGTGGCGGTGGTGGCGGTCATGGGATGCCTTTCGGGGTTGGTGGGGGCTGGCTAGGCGGAGGCTCCGGCGCGGGAGTTCTCGCGCATCGGGATCCGCACGCCGCGCTCGTCGGCGACCTCGAGGGCCCGCTCGTAGCCGGCGTCGGCGTGGCGGATGACGCCCATGCCCGGGTCGTTGGTGAGGAGGCGCTCCAGCTTCTGCGCGGCGAGGTCGGTGCCGTCGGCGACGGAGACCTGGCCGGTGTGGATCGAGCGGCCGATGCCGACGCCGCCGCCGTGGTGGATGGACACCCAGGTGGCTCCGGAGCTGGCGGCGGTCAGGGCGTTGAGCAGCGGCCAGTCGGCGATGGCGTCGGAGCCGTCCTTCATGCCCTCGGTCTCGCGGTACGGGCTGGCGACGGAGCCGGAGTCCAGGTGGTCGCGGCCGATGACGATCGGCGCGGAGACCTTGCCGTCCCGGACGAGCTCGTTGAACTTCAGGGCCGCCTTGTGGCGCTCCCCGTAGCCGAGCCAGCAGATGCGGGCCGGCAGGCCCTCGTACTCGACGTGCTCCTGGGCCGCGTCGATCCAGCGGTGCAGGTGCTCGTTCTCCGGGAACAGCTCCTTGATGGCCTGGTCGGTGACCTCGATGTCCTTCGGGTCGCCGGAGAGGGCGACCCAGCGGAACGGGCCGAGGCCCTCGCAGAACAGCGGGCGGATGTAGGCGGGGACGAAGCCGGGGAACTCGAACGCGCGGGTGTAGCCGGCGTGGCGGGCCTCGTCGCGGATCGAGTTGCCGTAGTCGAAGACCTCGGCGCCGGCGTCCTGGAACTCGACCATGGCCTTGACCTGGGCGGCCATGGACTCGCGGGACTTCTTCGTGAAGCCCTCCGGGTCGGCCTCGGCCTCGGTGTGCCAGTTCTCGACGGTGTACTCGGTCGGCAGGTAGGACAGCGGGTCGTGGGCGCTGGTCTGGTCGGTGACGATGTCCACGTGCAGCTCCCCCGCGGCGTGGCGGCGCAGCAGCTCGGGGAAGACCTCGGCGGCGTTGCCGACGTAGCCGACGGAGAGGGCGCGGCGCTCGGCCTTGGCGGCCTGGACCTTGCGGATGGCCTCGTCGAGGTCGGTCTCGACGTCGTCGAGGTAGCGCTTGCCCAGGCGGCGGCGCAGGCGGGTCTCGTCGACGTCCACGATCAGGCAGGCGCCGCCGTTGAGCGTGACGGCCAGGGGCTGGGCGCCGCCCATCCCGCCGCAGCCGCCGGTGACCGTGAGCGTGCCGGCCAGCGAGCCGCCGAAGCGCTTCTTCGCGATCGCGTGGAACGTCTCGTACGTGCCCTGGAGGATGCCCTGGGTGCCGATGTAGATCCAGGAGCCGGCCGTCATCTGGCCGTACATGATCAGGCCCTCGGCCTCGAGGCGGCGGAACTCCGGCCAGTTGGCCCAGTCGCCGACCAGGTTGGAGTTGGCGATCAGGACGCGCGGCGCCCACTCGTGCGTGCGGAAGACGCCGACGGGCTTGCCGGACTGCACCAGCAGCGTCTCGTCGGGGTCGAGGGTCTCGAGGGTGCGGCTGATGGCGTCGAACGCCTCCCACGTGCGGGCGGCCTTGCCGGTGCCGCCGTAGACGACGAGGTCGTCCGGGCGCTCGGCCACCTCGGGGTCGAGGTTGTTGTGCAGCATGCGCAGCGCTGCCTCGCTCTGCCAGTTCTTGGCCGTCAGGTCGGTGCCGCGGGCGGCGCGGACGGTGCGTGCTCCGGGAAGGGCCATCGTGGGTTCCTGCCTTCGGGTCGAGGTGTGGTGCGGGCCACTGGCCCGGGGGTATATCTCCATGAAACCCCCTCGGGAGCCCGGCAACCACGGGGTTCCGGCAAGGCCTGTCCGGGATGCCAGACAAGGCGCCCGACGGCGGGGCCCGGCTCCCGCCGGGGCCTTGCGCGTCGCACGAAGCCCATAGGTAGACTGGTCTAACTACTAGCGACTGGAGGTTCCCATGGCGACGACGACGCCGCGGCCGCGCCCCGCCCGCGAACGGCTGCTGGAGGCCGCCGCGGAGCTGTTCTACGCCCACGGGATGGCCGCCACGGGCATCGACTCCATCACCGAGCGGGCCGGGGTCGCACGGAAGAGCCTCTACAACAACTTCGCGTCCAAGGACGAGCTGGTCCTCGCGTACCTCGAGGCCCGCCACCGCGAGTGGCTGGACCTGCACGAGCGGCGGGCCGCGGACGCCCAGACGCCGCGGGAGCGGGTGCTCGCCGTCTTCGACGCCTACCTCGACCACGCCGGCGCCGCGTACGTCCACGGCTTCCGGGGCTGCGGGCTCCTCAACGCCGCCGCCGAACTGCCCGCCGGATCCCCCGGACGGGACGCGGTCCGCCGGCACAAGGAACAGGTCGAGGCGATCCTCGCGGACGCGCTGGCGGGCGCCGCGGGCGCTGCCGCCCGGGCGGAGCAGCTCGCGTTCCTGCTCGAGGGCGCCGTCTCGCGCGCTGGCCTCGAGGGGTCGCCCGACCGGCTGGCCCGCGCCCGCGCCGTCGCCGCGTCCTGGCTGGACGCCGCGTGAGGAGCGGCAGGACCGGGGCCCTCGCCGCGATCACGGCGACCTCCATCCTGTGGGGCACCACGGGCACGGCGGCGACGTTCGCCCCCGCCGCCGGCCCCCTGGCGATCGGTTCCGCGGCGATGGGCCTCGGCGGCCTCCTGCAGGCCGCCGTCGCACTCCCCGCGCTCCGGGCCGCCCGGCCGCAGCTGCGCCGCAACGCGCGGCTGGTCGGCCTGGGGGCGGCCGCCGTCGCCGTCTACCCGCTGGCGTTCTACGGCTCGATGCACCTGGCGGGCGTCGCGATCGGCACCGTCGTCTCGCTCGCCTCCGCCCCGCTGGCCTCCGGGGTGCTGGAGTGGCTGGCGCACCGCGCCCCGGTCAGCCGGTGGTGGCTGTTCGCCGCCGGGCTCGGCATCGTCGGCAGCACGCTGCTGTGTCTCGCCAAGGCCACCGGCGCCGCCGGCGAGGCCGGCCCGACGCTGGCCGGCATCGCGCTCGGCCTCGTCGCGGGGGCCGCCTACGCGACGTACTCGTGGGCCGCGCGCAGCCTCATGCACCGCGGCGTGGGCCGCGCCGCCTCGATGGGCGCCGTCTTCGGCACGGGCGGCGCGCTGCTCCTGCCGATGCTGGCCCTCACCGGGGCCCCGCTCGTCGCCACGCCGGAGGCCTTCGCGGTGGCGGCCTACATGGCGCTGGTCCCGATGTTCCTCGGCTACCTGCTCTTCGGGTACGGCCTGGCGCGCGTCGCGGCCAGCACGGCCACCACCATCACGCTCAGCGAGCCGGCGGTCGCCGCGGTCCTGGCCGTCGCCGTCGTCGGCGAGCGCCTCGGCCCGGCGGGCTGGGCCGGGCTGGGGATCGTCGGCGCCGCACTCGTGGTCCTGGCCGTGGCGCCGGCCACCGCCCCCGCGACCCGGGACGCGCCTGATGGCATTTTGCGGATAACATAAACCAACGTGTCCCCGAACGAATCCCCGGCAGTGGCCGGCCCCACCGGCACCCGTCGGCCGCGCCCGTCGCGCGCCGCCTCCCGGCGTCCCCGCTGGGCCGTCCCTGGGGAGCCACGATGAGGGGCGCCCTCCGGGCGGGCGCGTGGCTCTGGCTGCTCGTGGCCGCCGCCCTGCTGACCCAGACGGCCCTGAACCTGGTGCGCCCGGTGACGACGTACAAGCTGCTGGGGCTGGGCGCCGGTCCCCTCGTCGTGGGCCTCGTGACCGCGGTCTACGCGCTGCTTCCGCTCGTGAGCGCGATGTGGTTGGGCCGGGTCACGGCCAGGGTGGGCCGCCTGCGCCACATGATGAGCGGCGGCGCCGTGCTGCTCGCCGTGGGCGCGGCCGGGCTCGCGGCGGCCCCGGGAGTGCCCACCGTCGCCGCGGGCAGCGCGCTGCTCGGGCTCGGGCACCTCGTCTTCACCATCGCCGGCCAGGCGGCCGTCGCACGCTGGCTGCCCGACGACCAGCTGGACCGCGGGTTCGGCTGGTTCACGGCGGCCTACGCGGCCGGGCAGCTGGCCGGACCGCTGGCCGCCGGCCTGATCCTGGGCGGCCATGGCGCGACGGCCTCCCCGGAGCGGGCCGCCGACGTCGCGCTGGCACTCTGGATCGGGGCGGCCGTGTCGCTGCTCGCAGTGCCCGCGCTGGCCACCGCCTGGGCGCAGCCCCGCCGGGCGGGCGCCGGGCCGGCGGACGGAGGGCCGGCGGACGGAGTGCGTCCGGACGGCGCCGGCCAACCCGCGGACGCGGGGGCGGCCCAGTCCGCGGGCGGCCGCGCCTCTTCCGGGGGCGGCCGGGCCTCTTCCGGGGACGGTCCCGGGGCGCAGGAGGGCCGGGCGACGATGGCCCGGATCCTGGCGCTCCCGGGGATGCGCTCGCACATGCTGGCGTCGCTGTCGCTGCTGGCCATGCTCGATATCCTCACCGCGTTCCTGCCGGTGGTCGGCGAGCGGGCGGGCGTCGCCCCGGCCGTCGTGGGCGCGCTGCTGGCGGTCCGCGGAGGCGCGTCCATCCTCTCCCGCGCCTTCCTGCCCTGGCTGTCCTCCAGGTTCTCGCGGCGGACCCTCCTGCTGGCGAGCCTCTACGGCTCCGGCGCGGCGCTGGCGTTGCCCCCCGTGCTGATCTCCTCGCCCTGGTGGGCCGCGGCGTTCCTCGGCCTCGGCGGGTTCTTCCTCGGGCTGGGCCAACCGATCACGATGTCGCTGGTGTCCATGTCCGTTCCGGCCCGCTGGCGGGGCGCGGCCCTGGCCGTGCGGCTCATGGGCAACCGGCTGGGCCAGGTCGTGCTGCCGCTGGCCGCCGGCACCGCGGCCGTGGGCTGGGGCCCCGCGGGCGCCATCTGGTTCACCACGGCCCTGCTGGGCGTCAGCGGCCTGGAGAAGACGCTCCGCCGGTGACGCCGGCTCCGGCACCCCCGGCCCCGGCACCGTCGCCCCGCCGTCGTCGCCCCCGTCGCCAGGGAGGGCGGCCTACTCCTCCGGGGCGGCGGTCTTCTCCTCGCCGGCGCTCCTGAGGTGCTCGCGCATGAACGCCGAGGCGGCCTCGTTGTGCCCGGCCAGGAGCAGGTCGATGAGCTGGAGGTGCTCTCGGCACCGGGCGAGGGCGCGGTCCCGGGGCAGGGCCTTCTGGTACTCGATCAGCCGGCGGAGCCGGTCCACGCGGCGCAGGCCCTCGGCGAAGAAGGCGTTGCGGGAGCAGTCCATGACCGACTCGTGCAGCGCGGTGTTCGCGTCGAAGAGCGCCGCAGGCGACACCTCCCAGATCGCCCCGTCGACGAGCCGCTGTTGCTGCTCCCTGCACCGCTGCAGCGCCGGGACGTCGAGCGTGAAGGTGGGCTCGAGGATCGCCGCGGGCTCGATGACGAGCCGGAAGCGGTAGCTCTCCCGGTACGCCCGCAACGAGTCCAGCGTCGGCAGGAACTCCCACCCGTAGCCGGGCGCGCGGTCGATCCACCCCTCGTTGGACATGCGCCGCAGCGTTTCGGCGAGCTCGGCCCGGGTGAAGCCGTAGCTGCGCATGAGCTGGCTCTCCGTGACGCGGTCGGGGAGGCGCCCCTCGAGCCGGTCCGTGGCGATCCGGTGGTACCGCTCCTCGGTGGAGGCCCCGGTGGGGCCGACGGCGGGGGCGGGGAGGCGTTCCGGCGGGAGGGCGACCACGTAGCCGCCCCGCTCGGCCCGGCGGACCGCGCCGTCGGCCTCGAGGAGGCGCAGCGCCTCGCGCACGGGCGAACGGGAGACGCGGAGCCGCTCCCCGAGCTTCCGCTCGATCAGCCGCGCACCCTCCGGCAGGCCGGCCTCGGCCACGTGCCGCAGGATCTCCGCGGCGACCGAGGCGACCAGCGGCGAGGGGTCGGTGGCGCGCATCGGCGTTCCTTTCCGCGGCTGGGCGGCCGAGTCGTTGGGGTATCAGTGAGGAAAATACCAAAGGCTACGCGCGGCGGCCGTGGATCCTCGCGGAAAGCTCGTCCGCGACGTCCCGGATCCCCTCGAGCAGGGCGGGCCGCCGGTCCTCGGGCAGCCTGTCGCTGAGGTAGGTGACCGCCACGGAGGCAACCGGCCAGCCCTGGTGGTCCAGGACGGGCACGGCCATGGACGCGAAGTCCGGCGTGACGTCCCCATCCTCGGTGGCGTACCCGCGCTGGGCCGTCTCGTCGAGCAGGCGCCGCAGCTGGGTGTAGGTCGTGACGGTCGTCGGAGTCTCGTGCCGGGTGGTGAACGCGGCCGCGTTCGGGTACAGCGCGCGGGCCTGGGACTTGGGCAGCCACGCGAGGATGGCCCGGCCGGTCGCCGTCACGTGGGCCGGCAGCCGGACGCCGACGTCCGTCACGAGCGAGGGCCGGTTCTTGGCGCGCTCCTCCACGACGTACAGCACGTCGCGTCCGTGGAGGACAGCCAGGTGGGCGCTCTCCCCCACGCGGTCGACGAGCCGGTCCACCAGCGGGCGCCCGATCCGCGAGAGCGGCTCCTGCCGCGAGTACGCCGAGGAAAGCTCGAACGCCGCGATCCCCAGCCCGTAGCGGCGCTCCTCGGGCAGGTGCATCACGAACCCGGCGTCCTCCATCACGGCCAGCAGGTGGTAGACGCTGGAGCGGGGCAGGTCGAGGGCGGACGCGATGGCGGACGCGGCGACCGGCCCCCGGCGGGCGGCGAGGTACTTCAGGATGCGCAGCGTGTGGTGCGCTGCCGGGACCTTGACGGGGGACGCCACGGGCCCACCTCCTTCTCGGGGGGCGGTGGATCGATGGAATCCGACGGTACCCGCCCGGGGCCGCGGGCGGGAGTCCGTGTCGGCCGGGGGCTCCGCCGCCCAGGGGCCGCAGGCCCCGCCGGGGGACGCCACCGTCGCGCTGACCCGCCGTCGTACTGGCCCCCGACACGGCGCGGCCTGCTGGGGCCGGCCTGCTACTGGCCCGCGGCGGCGCGGCCGACGGCCTCGGCGACGGCGCCGGCGACCCGCGGATCGAGCGGCGAGGGCACGATGTGGTCGGCGGCCAGGTCCTCGGCGGCGAGGTCGGCGATCGCCTGCGCGGCCGCGATCTTCATCTCCGGGGTGATCTTCCGCGCGCCGGCGTCGAGCGCGCCCCGGAAGATCCCCGGGAACGCGAGCACGTTGTTGATCTGGTTCGGGAAGTCCGAGCGGCCGGTGGCGACGACGGCGGCGTGCTTGGCCGCGACGTCCGGCATGACCTCCGGGTCCGGGTTGGACAGGGCGAAGATGATCGCGTTCTCGTTCATCCGCGCGATGTCCTCCTCGGCGACCTTGGAGGAGGAGACCCCGACGAACGCGTCCGCGCCGTCGAGCGCCTGGGCGACGCCGCCGATGATGTCGTCCTTGTTCGTCTTCGCGGCGTACTCGGCCTTGATGGCGTTGAGGTCGTTGCGCTCGCGGTGGATGGTGCCCCGGGAGTCGACCAGGACGACGTCCCCGACGCCCGCGTTGATGAGGATCTCCGCGATGGCGATGCCGGCGGCGCCGGCGCCCGAGACGACGACGCGCATGTCGCCGAACGCCTTGCCCGCGACGCGCGCGGCGTTGGTGAGCGCGGCGAGGACGACGACGGCGGTGCCGTGCTGGTCGTCGTGCATGACCGGGCAGTCCAGGGCCTCGATGAGGCGCTGCTCGAGCTCGAAGCAGCGCGGCGCCGAGACGTCCTCGAGGTTCACCGCGCCGAAGCTCGGGCGCAGGCGGACGAGGGTCTCGACGATCTCGTCGACGTTCGTCGTGTCCAGCACCAGGGGGATGGAGTTCAGGCCCCCGAACTCGCGGAACAGGGCGGACTTGCCCTCCATGACGGGCAGCGACGCGGCGGCGCCGATGTCGCCCAGGCCCAGCACGGCGGTGCCGTCGGAGACGACGACGACCAGGCGGGAGGCCCAGGTGTGGGTGGCGTGCTTGGCCGGGTCGGCGGCGATGGCGCGGGAGACCTGGGCGACGCCGGGGGTGTAGGCAATGGACAGCGCGCGCTTGGAGTCCAGCGGCATCGTGGTCTGGACGGTCAGCTTGCCGCCCTCGTGGGAGGAGAAGATCTCCTCCTCGCTGATCGGGGCGGAATCGGTCTGGTGGCCGGCGGTGGCGGTCATGGTGGCTCCTTCGTTGAAAGTGTCTGAGTCCAGCGGGCGTGTCGCGGATTGCGCGGGACGGGCGTCGGCCGCTTCCGGGCAGAGGGCGGTGCGGCAGCGGCGTCCTTGCCTCGCTCTGCGCGGGGCAGCCCCGGGATGGGGGGCGCACGCACGGGCGCAGTGGTCAGTACTTTCTTTAGACCGTGGTGTCCACGGTACCGAATCGGGGCCGTCCGCGGAAAGCCACCCCGCGCCGGGCGCCGGGCGCGCAGCAGGCAGGCGCGGGACCGGGACCGCCGGGGCATGATGGTCCCATGCCCTCGGAAACCACGGCGCTGAGCCGCACCACCCACCACGAGGCCCTGCCCGCGGCCGACGCCGCGCGCCTGGCCCGCGCCCTCGAGGAGTCGGCGGACGCGACCGTCTTCGTCAACGGGACGGCCGTGCGCCTGCCGGGCGCCGCCGTCGACGCCGTCATGGACGTGCTGCTCCGGCTCTCCGCGGGCGAGGCCGTCACCGTGAGTACCGCCGAGCGCTGGCTGAACACCTCCCAGGCCGCGAAGCTGGCGGGCGTGTCCAACACCTACATGCGCAACCTGACCGACGCGGGGACCATCCCGGTCGAGTACCGCGGCACGCACCGGCGGATCCGGCCCGCCGACGTGCTCGCGTGGGTCGCCGCGCGTGAGCAGGCCGCCTCCCCCAGGGAACATCAGTAGGGAACGGTTGTTGCCTATTCGGTAACTCGTTTGCGAGACTGTGGCCGTGACCACATCGACGAAGCGCGCCCTCGACCCCAACGTGCCCTCCGAGACCGACCTGGCGCTGGCCCGCGCCGAGGCCTCCCGACGCCACGAGACCCTGTTCTCGGAGCGTGCCGCGAACATCAAGCAGTCGGCCGTGCGCGACGTCTTCGACATCTCGATGCGCCCGGGCCTGGTCTCGCTGGCGGGCGGCAACCCGTACCTGCAGTCCCTCCCGCTGGACAAGCTCGGCGAGATGGCCCGCCGCATCATCGCGGAAGAGGGGATGGTCGCGCTCCAGTACGGCGGCGGCCAGGGCACCGAGGAGCTGCGCACCCAGATCTGCGAGGTGATGGCGGCGGAGGGCATCACCGACGCGGATCCGGAGAACGTCGTGGTCACTGCGGGGTCCCAGTCCGCGCAGGACGTCGCGGTGAAGGTCTTCTGCGACCCCGGCGACGTGGTCCTCGTGGAGGACCCGACCTACGTCGGCGCCCTGAACGCGTTCGAGGCGCAGCAGGTCCAGCCGATCCCCGTGCCCATGGACGACGACGGGCTGGTCCCCGAGGAGCTCGAGCGGACCGTCCGCCGGCTCCACGCCGAGGGCCGGCGCATCAAGCTCCTCTACACGATCCCCAACTTCAACAACCCCTCAGGCATCACGCTCGCCGAGGAGCGCCGCCAGCGGGTCGTCGACATCTGCCGGGAAGCGAACATCCTCGTCATGGAGGACAACCCGTACGGGCTCCTGCGCTTCGACGGGAAGCCCCACACCCCGATGCGGGCCGCCAACCCGGACGACGTCCTCTACATGGGCTCGTTCTCGAAGATCCTGGCCCCCGGCCTGCGCATCGGCTGGGCGCTGGTGCCGGGCCACCTGCACCGCCGGTTCTACCTCGCGAGCGAGGCCGTGACCCTGTGCCCGCCCACGCTGAACCAGATGCTGATCAGCGAATACCTCTCCGGGCACGACTGGCGCGGACAGATCGACACGTACCGCGAGCTGTACGCCGGCCGCTGCGCGGCCCTGCTCGACGCGCTGTCCGAGCACATGCCCGACGGCGTCGAGTGGACCACGCCCCAGGGCGGCTTCTTCGTTTGGGTCACGCTGCCCGAGGGCGTGGACACCTACCCGCTGCTGCACGAGGCCATCGACGCCGGCGTCGTCTTCATCCCGGGGGCCGCGTTCACGCCCGGCGACGAGCCGAGCAACCGGCTGCGCCTGTCCTTCAGCGCGGTCGACGAGGAGTCGATCCGCGAGGGCGTGCGCCGGCTGGCGCCCGTCCTCGAGCGCGCCCTCGCCGGCTCCCGCTAGGCTCCGCCGCGCCACGGCGGGCGCCGCGCGTCGCGGGGAGCCCCGGCGGGCCCGCCCCGGGCCCTAGGCCAGCCCGTGGGCGAACGCGTACGCCGCCGCGGCGGTGCGGGAGGTGACGCCGATCTTCGTGAAGATGTTGGACAGGTGCCGCGCGACGGTCTTCGTGCTGAGGACCAGCTCCGCAGCGATCTCGGCGTTGCTGCACCCGGACGCGACGAGGCGCAGGACCTCGACCTCGCGGGGCGAGAGACCGCCCGCCGGCCGCGCGGCGAGGGAGCGGGCCAGTTCGGCGGCTTCGTCGTGCGCCGGGGCGGCCCCGAGCTCGCGCAGGGCCGAACACGCCGCGTCCGCCTCCATCCGCGCGGTGTCGTCGTCGCCCAGCGCCGCGCACGCCCGGGCCACCGCGACCCGGGCCCGCGCCGTCTCGTAGGGTGCCCGCAGGGCGGTCCAGGCGCGCACGGCGCGGCGCAGGGCGGGCAGCGCGCCGGCGGCGTCCCCGTCGGCCAGGCGGACCAGCCCGGTGGCGCAGTGCGCGTGCGCGCCGACCCACGCGCACTCCAGCGAGTCCGCCAGCGTCTCCAATTCCCGGGCGGCGTCCCGGGCGCCGGGGAGGTCGTCGACGGCCAGCCGCACCTCGACCACGGCGGGCAGCAGCCGCGCCCGCGCGGGCGGGGGCGCGTCCTCGCCGGCCAGCCGGTCGACGACGGCCCGCGCCGCGGCGGCCCGGCCGCGCTGCAGCCAGAGCAGGGCGGCCCCGGGCTGGGGCTGGAACCCGGCCCGGCTGGCGCGTTGGTATGCGGCCTCGGCGGCGGCCGCGTCCCCAACGATCCGGTGGACCTCGCCGACTTCGTAGTGGGCCAGGCCCACGGCTTGGGCCTGGCCAGCCTGCGTGTACCGCTCGATCGCGGCGTCGAACTCGTCCACGGCGCGGGCATAGGCCCCGTCGAGGCGCAGGAGTTGCCCCCGGTGGACGGCGCATTGGCCCGTGAAGGGGACCAGGTCCGGCTGCTGGTCGCACCACCGCGTCAGGGCGGCCGTCCACTGCCGCATCCGGTCGAAGTCGCCGAGTTCCTGGCACGCCTCGACGACGCTGCAATAGATCATCCCGGCGAAGACCGGCGCCACCCCGCCCGAGAGCACGTGCGCCATCGCCTCGTCCAGCTTGGCCTGCCCCTCGCCGGCCCGCCCCGGTAGCATCAACAGCCCGCGCCCCTGGGCGTGCAGGCCCATGGCCACGAGGTCCTCGTCGCCGACCTCCCGTCCGATGGCGGCGGTCCGGTCCCCGGCCTCCAGCGTGCCCTGGCCGTCTCCGGCCGCGCCGCGCCGCATGGCCTCCGGAACGAGCAGGTAGCCGCGTTCCGCCGCCGCATCCGGGGCGTCCTCGAGCAGGCTCGCCGCCCGGCCCCACCAGCCTCCGGCCACGGCCTGGTCGCCGTCGAACAGGGCCGCAAGGCCCAACCAAAAACAGCACCGCGCGGCCTCGGCGGGTCGTCCCGCGGACTCGTGGAGGTGGAGGGCCTCCTGGAGCACCCGCTGGCACTCGGCATAGAGGCCCAGCAGGTAGGCGGCCGTGGCCCAGCGGGCCAAATCGGCCGGGGACAGGCCCTCTCCCGCGTCGGCCTCGGCGAGCCGTTCGTAGGCCGCGGCCCACTCCCGGCGCTCGAAGGCCTCGCGTCCCCGTTCCAGCTCCTCGGCAACGGCCACGGGCGCACCTGCCTCTCCCGGCCACGATACGCCCGCCACCTGCCGCTGTCAGTCCGTCAGGCCGCCATGGCCGGGGAGGCCGTGGCACGGGCCTGGACGCGGCCGGCCACATGGGCCGCGTCGTCGCCCGCCCCGCCGAGCAGCATGGACCGGAAGGAGCTCTGGAAGCACAGGCCCGTGAAGAACAGCCCCGGGGCCTCCGGCACCTCGCCCCGGTCCTCCCGGGGCCACCCTCCCTCGCCGAGGACGTCCGGCTCGATCCAATCGAACGCCTGCCGGAAGCCGGTCGCCCAAACGACGGCGGCGGCCTCGACCACACGCCCGTCGGCGAGCCGCGGGCGGCCGCCCTCGGCCCCGACGACGCGTTCGGTCACCCGCTCGACGCCGGCGGCGGCCAGGTCCCCGCGCTTGACCCGCAGGGCGGGGGCCCCGTGGAACCGCGCCTCGGCCAACATCTTCCGGCCAACGGGCGTGCGCCGGTCCATCACGTGCCCCCAGACGAACCAGAGCAACGGGAACGCCAGGCGCAGCTGGCGGGTGCCGAACTTCAGTGGCAGCTGTCCGCAGTCGCGGCCGGCGAGCACGACGTGCCGGGTCGCGGCGAGCTCGTGGGCGATGTCGAACCCGGAGTGGGAGGCCCCGACGACGAGGACGGTGCCCTCCGGCAGCTGGCCCGGGTTGCGGTATTCGCTCGAGTGCAGCTGCACGATCCCCGGATCGAGTTCGGCCGCGGCAGCCGGCACCGCCGGCGTCCGCCCGTACGTCCCGCTGGCGACGACGACGTTCCGGGCCCGGTACTCCCCGGAGTCGGTGGCGACGAGGTGGCCCTCCGCGGCCGGCCGCACCCGGAGGACCCGGACCCCGGTGCGCACGGGCAGGTCGAACTCCCGGACGTACGCCTCGAGGTAGTCGGCGACCTCGTCCTTGCCGGGGAAGTGCCAGGGGTCGCCGGGGAACGGCAGGCCCGGCAGGGCGTCGTACCGGGCCGGGGAATAGAGCAGCAGGCTGTCCCACTGCCGGCGCCACTGCTCGCCGACGCGGGCGTTGCGTTCCAGGACCACGCACTCGTGCCCGGCCCGGGTCAGGTGGTACGCCGTGGCGAGACCGGCCTGGCCGCCTCCCACGATGACGGTCTCGATGATGGCTGGGTTCGTTTTCATGCCTTCACGCTAGGCTCGCGCCGCACCCACCCGCGTCGGGCGGATGACCCATTCCGCTCCGGCCCCGGGATGGGTCGTCCTGCCCACCGGCATGGCCCGCCCACGGACCCGGTGCCCGCCTAGTGCGAACGCTCGTAGACCCAGGGCAGGTCCGTGATGTCCATCCGGTGGCGGCGCCCCGACGGGAGGTCCGCGCCCGGGACCGCGTCGCCGTCGTACTCCGCGTCCCCCGACCACAGGATCAGCTGCCGCCCGTCCGCAGTGGTCTGCCGGCGGCTGTGGAACTCGCGCGGCTCGGCGGAGCGGGCCGCGGCCAGGGCGTCGTGGACGGATGCGGCGACCTGGAGGTCGTGGAGGGTCACCCAAGTCGGCGCGACGAGCCGCATCTGCCCGCGCGCGTGGCGCTCCAGCGCCTCGGCGGGGGCGAGCCACGCGTGGCCGACGTGCTCGTCGGCGCTGAGCCGGACGGGCCCCTCGGGGGCCGCGGCGAGGAAGAACCTGGTCAGCAGGCGCTTGGGCGCCTGCGCCGGCGGGATCCAGAGCGAGATCGCCACGAGCCCGGCCGGGTCGAGTTCCAGCCCGGTCTCCTCGAGGGCCTCCCGCCGTGCGGCCCGGACCGCGCCGAAGGACGCGGCGTCGGGGCCCGAGTCCTCGGCCTCCAGGTCCTCCGGGTCCACGTGCCCGCCCGGGAACACCCACGCGCCGGCGAACGAGCCGCGCTGGGGACGTTCAAGCAGCAGGGCCTCGAGGCCGGGCCGGCCGTCGCGCAGCAGCACGACCGTCGCCGCCTCGCCGTGGAAGCGCGGACCGCCGCCGGGGCCGGTGCCCCCGTCGCCGGCCCAGGCCCCGGCCGGACCGTGGGGGTCGGGTGCCGTTCCCGCCGCGTTCTCAGGCACCGCGCACCTCCGGGATCACGGCCTCGTCGTCGTACGCGGCGCGGGCCTCGAGGATCGACGCCGCGTGCGCCTCGGACCACTCGCGGACCGTGTGCAGCGGCCCGAGCAGTGAGCGGCCGAGCTCGGTCAGCGAATACTCGACGCGCGGCGGCACCTCGGCGAAGGCGGCTCGCCCGACGAGCCCGTCGCGCTCGAGCGTCCGCAGCGTCTGGGTCAGCACCTTCGGCGTCACGGAGCCGACGGCGGCGCGCAGCGCCGAGAAGCGCAGCGGCCCGCCCTCGAGCGCGTGGACCACCAGCGGCGTCCACTTGTCGCCGATCCGCTGCAGCACGGCGCGGGACGGGCAGTCCGGCACCATGACGTTGAAATCCCGCGACACGGTATCCATGGGGGAACTATATGACGTTGAGGTATCCGGTATCCAGCGGATACCTTTGCTCCACCAGCATCGTTGTGACGAAAGGACGACCCATGAAGATTGCCGTGTACGGCGCCACCGGGATGGTGGGGCGCGAGATCGTCCGGGAGGCGCTCTCCCGGGGCCACGAAGTCACGTCCGTGACGCGCCACGGCACGGCCGTGGAGGGCACGGCGGCGGTCGCCGCGGAGCTCGGCGACCTCGCGACGTACCGCCGGCTCGCGGGCGAGCACGACGCCGTCGTCCTCTCCGTCCCCCCGTCGCGCGACGGCGGCGACCACGGGCCGTACGTGGCCGCGCACGAGGAGATCACCGAGACGCTGGTCCCGGCCCGGGTGTTCGTCGTCGGCGGCGCCGGCGCCCTGAACGCCGGCGGCCACCGCCTCGTCGACGCGCCCGACTTCCCGGAGGCGTACAAGGCGGAGTCGCTGACGATGGCGCACGTCCTCGAGGCCTACAACTCCGCCTCCGGCCTGGACTGGACGATGCTCGCGCCGGCCCCGGTGATCCAGCCGGGCGAGCGCACGGGCGAGTACACCACGGGCGTCGACTCCCCCGTGGGCGACTCGATCTCCACGCAGGACTTCGCGGTCGCCGTCCTGGACGAGCTGGAGGAGCCGAAGAACCGGCACCGCCGCTTCACGGTCGCCAACTAGGGCGGCGGCGGGGCCGCGCCGCGGGGCGGCCCCGCCGGTGGCGCGCGGCCGGCCGCGCCGGCCGCGCCGGCCTGTGCTTCGATGAAGCCATGCGCATCGACCACTCCCCCGCGGACCTGCCCGCCCTCGACGTCTACCGGCTGCTGACGAACCTCGTCATCCCGCGGCCGATCGCTTGGGTCTCGAGCGTGGACGCGGAGGGTCGCGTAAACCTCGCCCCGCACTCGTTCTTCACGGTCGCGTCGGCGGATCCCGGGATCGTGCAGTTCACCTCGGTCCGGCGCAAGGACACGCTGCGCAACGTCGAGGCCACGGGCGAGTTCACCGTGAACTTCGCGCCCCGCCGGCTGCTGGAGTACGTGAACGCGACCGGCACCCCGTTCCCGGCCGGGGTGGACGAGTTCGCGAAGGCCGGCCTGACGCCGGAGCCCAGCGCCACCGTCGCCCCACCGCGGATCGCGGAGTCCCCCGCGGCCATCGAATGCGCGCTGGAGCGGGTCGTGCCTGTCGGCGACTCGTTCCTGGTCCTCGGGCTGGTCCGGCACATCGCCGTCGACCGGTCGGTCCTCGACGCCCAGGGCCGGCCGGACCCGACGCTGCTCGACCCCCTGGCTCGGTTGGGCGGCAGCTACTACGGCACGCTCGGCGGGACCCCGAAGCTGCGCCGGATGGGCGTCGACGACTACCGCGCGCCGGGGGCCTGAGGGAACGCGCCCCGGGGAACGCGCCCTGCCGGGGCGGGGCTCGGGCGCCCCGGGGCCGGAACGACTGGCCCGGAACGCCGACGGGGCGCGGGGACGACGCTGTCCCCGCGCCCCGTCGGCGCCGTGCCCGCCCTAGGCGCGGGCGGGCTCTTCGGAGCCGGCCCAGGCGTGCGGCCCCATGGCGGGGCTGCCGGCGCCGGACTTCCAGGCGGTGTTGGCGAGTGCGCAGCAGGTGCCCGACACCGTGCCGAGAACCATGGCGGTGGTCTTCCGGATCGTGTTCATGGTGCTGCCTTTCCTGTCGGTGGTGACGGGGTGGTTGGTCGGCGCTAGTGGTCCGCCTGGCCGAACGGCCGGAACGCGTAGGCGGCCGCGTAGCCGCGGGCGCCGCCGTCGTCCGCGGCCGCCGGGGCCGCGGGCTGCTCGAGCGGCCCACCGAGGCGGCGGAAGCCGCCGCCGAACGCCACGAGCGGCTCCGCGTCCGCCGTGTCGAGGCGGACGACCTCGCCGACGACGATGATGTGGTCCCCGCCGTCGTAGATGTTCCACGGCCGGCAGAGCAGGGTGGCGAGGTTGCCGCGCAGGACGGGGACGCCGCCGTCGGCCTCCCAGTCCGGCTCGGCCGCGGCCTCATCGCCGGCGAAGTGCCGCGCCGCATCCGCCTGGCCGGCGGAGAGGACGTTGATCGCGAAGGATTCGTTGCCGAGGATCCGCGCCGCCCGCGCGGTCCGCAGGAGCGTGACCTGGGCCAGCGGCGGGTCGCAGGACACGGCCGTGAAGGAGTTCGCGGTGGCGCCGTGCGGCACGCCGTCGTCTCCGCGGGTGGTGACGACGCTGACGCCGCTGCAGAAGCGGCCGAACGCGCGGCGCACGCCGTCGGGGTCGGAGCCCGTGGCGGCCCGGGATGCTGTCGTCGTCACGGTGGTCCTTCCGGAGGTGCTGGTGGCGCGCCGGGGCCCGCGGGGCCGCGTCCCCTGGCGCGGTCGGGTGCTAGGACTGGCGCTCGGGGTCGAGCACGAAGTCGTAGGTGGTCTGGACGCCGTTGCCGCTCTCGGCGGGCTGGATGTCCAGCATCAGCTCCGGCTTCACGGCCGTCGCGATGTCGTCGTCGTTGTGCGCGTCGCCCGGGAAGTACAGCTGGGCGGTGAGCAGCTCGTGGCCGGGGGCCGAGACCTTCAGGTGCAGGTGGGCCGGGCGCCAGGCGTGCCAGCCGGCGGCGGCGATGAGCTGGCCGCAGGCGCCGTCGGTCGGGATCTGGTACGGGGCCGGCTGCATGGTGTCGATCTGGAAGTTGCCCTCCTCGTCGGCGATGAACGTGCCGCGCAGGTTCCACTCCGGGATGTTCGGGGCGAACTGGGAGTAGTAGCCCTCCTCGTCGGCGTGCCACAGCTCGATCTTGGCGTTGGAGAGCGGGGCGCCGTCGGTGGAGCGGACCTGGCCCTGGAAGCGCAGCGGGGTGCCCTTCTCGTCCTCGCGCATGGAGATCTTGGCCGGGGTCTTCTGCTCCGGGGAGTCCGGGATGTAGTACGGGCCCTCGATGGAGCCCTTGTTGCCCTCGCGGTGGCTGGTGGCGACCTCCTCGACGGAGTGCTCGAGCCACACGTCCAGGAACAGCGGCCACTCGCCGTCCTCGCCGACCTTGATCAGCCAGGCCTTCAGCGCGTTGAACTCGTCGTAGGTCACGCGCTCCTCGAGCACGATGTCGTTCGCGGCCTTGACGAGCTTGCTCGCGAGCAGGTTCACGCGCTCCTGGTTGGCCTGGATGGAGGCGGTCTTGCCGGAGGCGCGGAAGCGGTCGGTGGCGGCGTTGCCGGAGGCGGCAGCGGAAGCGGTTTCGGTGCTCATGTCGTGTCCTTGTCTCGACGGCCTGCCGGCCGCCCCGTGGTGATCTGCAACTATGCGGTGCGTCACAGCTGCGTGACGTTGGTTTCCACCTTAGGGGCGCGATTCTTCGAAGAGAAATACTCTTTCCGTGCGGATTGAGACGCAGGGCAACCTAATGGAGGAGGCGGCGCGGAAAACCCCGGGCACCCGTGGGTGCCCGGGGTTCCCCGAACCGGTGCCGCCGGCCGGGTCAGCCGATCGCGTTGGGGTGCTTCGCGAGCGGGGTGACCTTGATCTTCATGTACGGGTACATCGGGAACCCGCTCAGGATCCGGTGCAGCTCGTCGTTGGACTCGACGTCGAACAGCGAGTGGTTCGCGTACTCGCCGACGATCCGCCAGATGCCGGCCATCTTGCCGCTGCGCTGCAGCTCGCCCGAGTACTCCTTCTCCCGGACCTGGAAGTCCGCGACCTGCTCGGGGGTCAGGTGCGGCGGGAACGTCACGTCCATGCGGGCCAGAAACAGCATGCTCTCTCCTTGCGTGGGGGGTGGGGGGACGACGGCGGCGCGCGGGCGCCGCGCCGCTACGCGTCGGTGCGGTACTTCGTGAGCTTGTCCTCGTCGATGGCGGCGCCGACGCCGGGCACGGAGCTCACGGCGATGGACCCGTCGACGATCCGGATCGGCTCGGCCAGCAGGTCGTCGGCCATGTCGAGGAAGTTCGACAGCTCGCCGGCCCGGCGGCTGGAGGCCTCGTGGGCGGCGCCGAACGTGACGGTGGCGAGCGAGCCGACCTGCGTGTCGATCTGGTTGCCCATGGTCACGTCCACGCCGAGGCCCGTGCAGAGGCCGAGGATCTGCTGGGCCTCCGTGAACCCGGAGCGCGCGGTCTTGATGCAGATGGCGTTGCAGCCGCCGGAGAGCAGCTCGCGGGAGACGTCGCCGGCGGTCGGGACCGATTCGTCGCCGACCACGGGGATGGGCGACTTCTCCACCAGGCGGCGCCGGCTCATGGCCTCCTTGGCGTCGCACGGCTCCTCGAGCAGGGTCAGCCCGAGGCCGTCGGTCCGGCGCAGGACCTCCAGGGCCTCGTTGGCGGTCCAGCCGCGGTTGGCGTCGAGGTAGATCTCGACGTCCTCGCCGAGGCCCTCCCGCAGCACGTGGCACGCCTCGATGTCGAGGGCCAGCGGCCGGCGGCCGACCTTGAGCTTGAACGTGGTGATGCCGTACTCCTCGCCGAAGCGCAGCGCCTCGTCGAGCAGCTCCTGGGCGGGACGGAAGCCGAGCATGTGGCTCACGCGCATCGAGTCGGTGTAGCCGCCGAGCAGCTTGTGCACGGGCTGGCCGAGCGTGAGGCCGAGCGCGTCCCAGAGGGCGATGTCCAGCGCTCCCTTGGCGACCTGGTTGTGGATGGTGCGGTTCAGGATCTCGTGGACCTTGGCGCGGTCGGTGATCTCGAGGCCGGTGACCTGCGGGGCGAAGACGTTCTCGACGATCTCGACGATCGAGGCCTGCGTCTCGCCGTACGTGTACGGCCGCGGGGGTGCGTCCGCGGTGCCGACGACGCCGTCGTCCGTGTGGACGCGGATGAGGACGTGGTCCGCGGTGTGGACCTCGCCGCTGGCGAAGCGCAGGGGGTGCGTGTACGGAATGGCGTACGGAATCGCCTCGATGCGTTCGATTTTCACTCGGGTGTTCCTTCCGGATCGCCGCCGAAGAGGGCGACGAAGTTGGTGATGAGGGCTGAGTCGTTGCCGCGCCGCCACGCGATGGCGAGGTCGACGGCGGGGGCGTCGCGCAGGGGCCGGAACACGATCCCGCGCAGGGCGAAGTTGCGGCGCGTCGTGGGGACGAGCGCGACGCCGAGGCCGGCGGCGACGAACGAGAGCAGGGTCGAGGTCTCGCCGGCCTCCTGGACCACGCGCGGACGGAAGCCCCGCCGGCCCGTGGCCTCGAGGGTGATCCCGCTGACCGCCGAGCCGCGCGGGTAGCCGACGAACGGCTCGTCGCGCAGGTCCTCGAGGCGGAGCGTGCCCCGGGAGGCGAGCTCGTGCTCCTCGGGCAGCGCGACGACGAGCTCGTCCTGCTCGAGCAGGCGCGTCTCGATCGCGGTCGAGTGGACGGGCGGCCGGAGCACGGCCACGTCGACGCGGTTGTCCTCGAGGGCGCGCTCCAGGTCGGGGGTGAGCATCTCGCCGGTGACGTGCAGCTTCAGGCCGGGCATGCGGCGGCGGGCGTTCTCCACGATCCGGGGCAGCAGCCGGTAGGTCGCCGAGCCGACCACCCCGATGCGGACGACTCCGCTGGCGCCCTGGCCGACGAGTTCGACGTCGTGGGCGAGCTGGTCCACCTCGGCCAGCAGCGAGCGGGCCCGCTCGAGCAGCAGCTCTCCGGCCGGGGTCAGGTCCACGCGGCGCGTCGTGCGCTCCAGGAGGCGCGTGTTCAGCTGCTCCTCGAGCTGCTTGATCTGCTGCGACAGCGGGGGCTGGGCCATGTGGAGGCGCACGGCCGCCCGGCCGAAGTGCCGCTCCTCGGCGACCGCGACGAAGTACCGCAGTTGGCGCAGCTCCATCGGGTCCTCCTGTCGCGTGGGCGCGCCGCAGCGGCGCGTTCACCCAGCGTAGGTCGACCTATTCCCCGACTGAAATACCAAATCGGCTTGGATTCATATGGAGGCGCTCTGAATCGTGGGTGGCGGTCGCGGGGTCGCGTCGGTCCCGGTCCCTCGGGGGAACGGGCTCCCCGGGTTAGTCCGTGTACCGGAGCGACCCGGCGATCTGGACCATGGCCTGGTAGCGCTCGGTGGACATGAAGGCCTTGGCCTCGGCCTCCGTCAACCGGTCGGGGTCCGTGCCCGGTGTGTTGACGAAGTGCTCGGTGGTGATCAGCCAGGCGACGCCCGCCGGGGGATTCGGGAAGGTGTAGAGGTGCGGCTGCTCCGTCCGGCGGGCGAGGTTGGCGGTGTCGGCGACCGCGAAGAGGACGGACCGGTCCGGAGGGGCGTCCGGGGCCGTGGTGTCCGTGATGGTCCGGTACGTATAGACCCAGTCGACGCGGCCCTCTCGGGCCAGGCCCTGGACGGTGCCCCGGTCGAGGTCGGCGCGCTCGTAGGACCCGACGTCCCCGTCGGTGTCCGTGACGACGTTCGTCTGGAACTGCGCGATGGGCCGGCCGCGGCCGTCGATGATCTCGAAGACGCCCTGGTGTTCCGTGAATCCGCCCTCCAGGGACCACACGGCCGGGTAGCGGAACGACAGGCCCCCGCCGGTGAAGGTCTTCCAGTCGTCCATGGGGATCTCGGCCGCGCCGGCGCCGGAGCTTCCGCGCGCCGCGCCGCCGGTCGCGCCGGGCGCCGCGGAGGTCGACGCCGCCCCGCCGGCACCGGGCGCGGTGGCGCCGCCGGCACCGGGCGCGGTGGCGCCGTCGGTGGCGGAGCCGCCATCGGAGGTCGGCGTGTCCGGGTCGGCAGTGGACGCATCGTCCGGCGTCCCGGGGCTCCCGGAGTCGGTTCCGCCGGTCGGGGACGCGCCCGTCGCGGTCGCGCCGCCGTCGTCCCCCTGGCCGGGCGGCGCGGCCTCGGGCGCGCCGCACCCGGCGAGCAGCAGCGGCACGGCGACCACCGCGGCGAGCCCGGCGCGGCGGCGGGACCGCCGGCTGGTGGATTGGCTGGGAGCAGGGGTGGTGCGCATGGCTGGCTCCGTGTGTCGGGCCCCGGCGGGCGCCGGAGGGGATCCCAGACGCGTCTGTATCAACCGTAGGCCGGGACGGTGCGCCCCGCCGTCACGATCCGGTGACGAAACGGCCCCCTTCGCCGCCCGGCGCCCGGCGGCCTCCGCCCTCCCTAGTCGAGCAGCAGCGCGGGCTCCTCCATGATCGCGGCGACGTCGGCCATGAACCGGGCGGAGAGGTCCCCGTCGACGACGCGGTGGTCGAACGAGCCGCCGAGCGTGGTGATCCAGCGCGGGATGACCTCGCCGGAGACGACCCACGGCTTCTGCCGGATCGTGCCGAACGCGACGATCGCGACCTCGCCGGGGTTGATGATCGGCGTGCCGGTGTCGATGCCGAGGGCACCGATGTTCGTGATCGTCAGGGTGCCGGCCTGCATGTCGGCGGGCGGCGTCTTGCCGGCCCGCGCGGTGGTGGCCAGGTCGCTCAGGGCCACGGCGAGCTCCTTGAGGCTCAGGTCCTGGGCGTTCTTGATGTTCGGGACCAGCAGGCCGCGGGGGGTCGCGGCGGCGATGCCGAGGTTCATGAAGTGCTTGACGTGGATCTCCGCGGAGCCGTCCGGCTGCTCGACCCAGCTCGCGTTGACGCTGGGGTTGCGGGCCGCGGCCCAGATGACGGCCTTCGCGAGGATCAGCAGGGGCGAGACCTTGATGCCCTGGAAGTCGCGCGAGGCCTTAAGCCGCTGCACGAACTCCATGGTGCGCGTCGCGTCGACGTCGACGTAGATGCTGACGTGGGGTGCGGTGAACGCGGACTCGACCATGGCCTTGGCCGTCGCCTTGCGCACGCCCTTGACGGGGACGCGCTCGACCCGGTCGCCCTGGCCGGGCTGGGCCGTCCAGAACGTCCCGGCCGCGGCCTGCTCGGCCTCGCGCTGGGCCTGGTAGGACAGCAGGTCCTCGCGGGTGACCTCGCCGCCGCCGCCCGTTCCCGGGACCTTCGACAGGTCGATGCCGAGTTCCTTGGCGATCTTGCGCACCGGGGGCTTCGCGAGCACGCGGCCGAGCAGCTCGCCGACGCGGGCCCGGCCCGCCGCCGCCGCGCCCGCGGTGGCGGAAGCCGTGCCCGAGGGGTTGGCCGGCGCACCCGCGGCCGGCGCCGAACCCGGGGCGGGCGCCGCCGTCGGAGTCGGCGCCGGGGCGGACGACGGCGGCGCCTCCGCGGAGCCGCCCGGGCGGCGCGCGGCGGGGCCGCGGAGGCTCCCCGGGGCTGGGCGGTTGCGGCGCGGGCGGCGCTTGGCCGGGTCGGCCTTCGGGCCGGACCCGACGAGCGGTCCGGGCGCCGCGGCCTCGGCCTGGTCCTGGGCGGGGGCCGGCGCGGGCACCCCGGCCGGGAGCTGCGGCTCGTCCGGGCCGGCCGCGGCGGCCTCCGCCTCCGCGGCCGCTCCACCGCGGGCGGGCGGCGCCGTCGTCCCCCCGGCGGGGGCACCCGCGCCGCCGGCGGCGGCCTCGTCGACGGAGAAGAGCGGGGAGCCGACCTCGAGCGTCTCGCCCTCGGCGGCGTGCAGCTCGGAGACGGTGCCCGCGAACGGGCTCGGCAGCTCCACGAGCGACTTGGCCGTCTCGATCTCGACGAAGACCTGGTTCACGGCCACCGTGTCCCCCGGCTTGACCTTCCAGGAGACGATGTCCGCCTCGGTCAGCCCCTCGCCGACGTCGGGAAGGTTGAACGTGCTCATGGTGCCTCCTGGCGGGTCTGCGGCGGGGCCGCGGGTCGTGCTGGCGGGCGGGGCCGGCCGGGGCTGGCGGCCGGCGCGGTCTCCTGGCGGGTCGGGGCTAGTAGGCGAACGAGCGGTCGAGCGCGTCGAGCAGCTTGTCGATGTCCGGCAGGTACTGCTCCTCCACCTTGGAGACCGGGTAGGGCAGGTGGAAACCACCCACGCGCAGGGCCGGGGCCTCCAGGCGCAGGAACGCCCGCTCGGACACGCGGGCCGCGATCTCGCCGCCGATCCCGCCGAAGACCGGGGCCTCGTGGGTGACGATGAGCCGGCCGGTCTTCTCGACGGAGGCCGTGACGGTGTCGAAGTCGATGGGGCTGATGGAGCGCAGGTCGATGACCTCGACGCTCCGGCCGTCCTCCTCGGAGGCCGCGGCCGCGGCCAGGGCGACGGGAACCAGCGGACCGTACGCGACGATCGTCGCGTCGGTGCCCTCGCGGACCACCTGCGCGCCGAAGGCGTCCTGCCCCGGGTTCTCCGTGTCGACCTCGCCCTTGAGCCAGTACCGGCGCTTGGGCTCGAAGACGATCACCGGGTCCTGGCACGCGGCGGCCTGCTGGATCATCCAGTAGGCGTCGTGCGGGTTGGACGGCGTGATGATGCGCAGGCCCGCCGTGTGGGCGAACAGCGCCTCCGGGGACTCCGAGTGGTGCTCGATGGAGCCGATGCCGCCGCCGTAGGGGATCCGGACGACGACGGGGGCGCCCAGCCGGCCCTCGGAGCGGGAGCGGATCTTGGCCAGCTGCGTCGTGATCTGGTTGAAGCCCGGAAAGACGAAGCCGTCGAACTGGATCTCGGCGATCGGCGCGTAGCCGCGCAGCGCCATCCCGATGCTGGTGCCGATGATGCCGGACTCCGCGAGCGGGGAGTCGACGACGCGGTCGGCGCCGAAGTCCGCCTGGAGGCCCTCGGTGATCCGGTACACGCCGCCGAGCCGCCCGATGTCCTCGCCGATCAGCAGCGACTTCGGGTTCTCCTCGAGGACGCGGCGGAGGCCGGCCGTCGTGGCCTTGGCCAGGGTCATCATGGTCATCGGGCGCCCTCCTCGGCGTCGGCGAATCCGGCCTCGTACGCGAGGTGCGCGTCCAGCTCCTCGCGGACCAGGGGGTGCGCCTCCGCGTAGGCGTGGCGGAACGCGTCCGCGAGGGACGGCCCCGGGAACGCCAGCGCCTCGGCGCGGACGCGCTGCGCCAGGGCGTCCCCCTGCGCCGCGACGTCGGCGAAGAAGGCGTCGTCGCCGGCGCCGGTCGAGCGCAGGTGCCGCTCGAGGCGCGGCAGCGGGTCCTTGGCGGCCCAGGCCTCCTCCTCGTCGGACGTGCGGTACTTCGTGGGGTCGTCGGCCGTCGTGTGGGCGCCGAGGCGGTAGGTCTCGGCCTCGATCAGCACGGGACCGTCGCCGCGCCGGGCCCGCTCGAGCGCCCAGCGCGTGGCCGCGTGGACGGCGAGGACGTCGTTGCCGTCCACGCGCAGGCCGGGGAACCCGTAGCCGGCCGCGCGGCGCGCGAGCGGCACGCGGGACTGGACGTGGAACGGCACGGAGATGGCCCACTGGTTGTTCTGGCAGAAGAACACGACCGGCGAGCGGTTGCTGCCCGCGAACACCATCGACTCGTGGACGTCGCCCTCGGACGACGCGCCGTCGCCGAAGTACGCCAGCACGGCCTCGCCCTCGCGCTCGAGCCGTTCGGCGTCCCAGCCGGCCTGGTCGCGCTGGATGCCCATGGCGTAGCCGGTCGCGTGCGGCATCTGGGCGGCGAGGACCATCGTGTAGAGGTGGAAGCCGGTCTCCCGGGGGTCCCAGCCGCCGTTGGAGATGCCGCGGAAGATCCGCAGCATCTCGGCGAAGTCCACGCCGCGGGTCAGCGCGACGCCGTGCTCGCGGTACGTCGGGAAGACGTAGTCGCGCGGGAGCGTCGCCCGCCCGGAGCCGATCTGGGCCGCCTCCTGGCCGCGCAGCGGGACCCAGAGCGCGAGCTGGCCCTGCCGCTGGAGGGCCGTGGCCTCCTCGTCGAAGCGCCGGGTGACCGCCATGTCGCGGTAGAACCCGCGCAGGGCCTCGTCGTCGACGTCCTCGAGGTACGGCGAGAAGACCGGGTCGGTCCGCAGTTCGCCGCCGGGCGTCAGCAGCTGCAGCTGCGCGAGGTCGTCCGGTAGCTCTTCCGCGGCGGCGATCAGTCCGGCCTGCGGGCGGCTGGGCGTCATAGGCGAGGGCCCCTCACGTGGATATATATGCCTGGCGGGGCATGCATTCCCCGCCAGGCATATGTGGCTAGTCGCCCTCCAGCCTACTGGCCGCCAGGGCGCGCCCCGGGATTTGTGACCGACTAGGAAAGCCGGGGGGCGTTTGGATAGGTCCTACAAAGCTCCAGGAAGCGGCTGTTGGCCTCCGCCTCGCCGATCGACACCCGGACGCCCTCGTTCCCGAAGGCGCGCACGGCCAGCGCCCGCTCCCCCGCGACCCGCGCGAAGTCTTGGGTGTGCTCGCCGAGGCCGAGCCAGACGAAGTTTCCCTGCGCGTCCGGGATCTCCCACCCGAGCTCGCGGAGGCCGGCCACGACCCGCGTCCGCTCGTCGACGAGCCCTTGTACCCTTTCCACAACCGCGTCGAGGTTCCGCAGCGACGCGACGGCCGCGGTCTCGGCGAGCGTGGAGACGGCGAACGGAACGGCCACGACCCGCAGGTGTGCCGTGATGCCCTGCTGCGCCACGGAGTAGCCCACCCGCAGGTTGGCGAGCCCGTGGGCCTTGGAGAAGGTCCGGAGCACCACGACGTTGGGGTGCTTGCGGTACATCTCGATCCCGTCCACGGCGTCCTCCGCGCGGACGAACTCGACGTAGGCCTCGTCGATGACGACCACGACGTCGCGGGGCACCCTGGCCAGGAATCCCTCGACCTCGTCGGCGGTGAGGATCGGCCCGGTCGGGTTGTTGGGCGTGCACAGCAGGACGACGGCGGTGTTCTCGGTGACGGCCGCGGCCATGGCCTCGAGGTCGTGCCGTCCGTCCGCGAGCACGGGCACCGGGACGGCGGTGGCGCCCGCGGTCTGGATGACGATCGGGTAGGCCTCGAAGGAGCGCCACGCGTACACGACCTCGTCGGCGACGCCGTCGTCGTTCTGCCCGGCGAACGCGCTGACGATCTGCGTCAGGGCGCCCAGGCTGCCGGCGCCCGTGACGATGTCTTCGGCCGGGACCGACAGGTGCCCGGCGAGCGCCTCGCGCAGGTTCGTGGAGAGCGGGTCGGGGTAGCGGTTGTAGTCGACGCCCGCCGCGATCGCCTCCAGGACGCCCGGCACGGGGGGCATCGGGTTCTCGTTGGAGGAGAGCTTGAACGGGGTCAGGCCCGGGGCGGCGGCCGGGGGTTTCCCGGCGACGTACTTGGGCAGCCGGTCGATGACCGGGCGAGGGGTGACCTCGCGGCGTGTGACGTGGTTCTCGGTGGTCATGGACCCAAGCCTAGCGGCGCGTGGCTCACTCCCGCCCGGCCCGGCGCGTGAGGCGGGTTTTCCGGGGCCGAAACGCGCCCGGCCACGGGGCGAAACGGGGGCCTGCGAGCGTGGGCAGCGTCCCCGACGAACGGAGAATCCATGGCCACGAACACCCGCGCCACCGCCCCGGAGCCTGGGCTGCGCCTGCGCCCAGGCCGGTGGGTCGACGAATGGACCCCCGAGGACGCCTCGTTCTGGCGCTCCACCGGGCGGGGAACCGCCGCCGTGAACCTGCGCTGGTCGGTCTTCTGCGAGTTCCTCGGGTTCGTCGTGTGGCAGTTGTGGTCGGTCGTGGCCGTCCAGCTGCCGGCCGCCGGCTTCGACCTCGACACCGGCCAGGTGTTCTGGCTGATCTCCGTGCCGAGCCTCGTGGGGGCCACCCTGCGGGTGCCCTACACCTTCGCGGTCGCCCGCTGGGGCGGGCGGAACTGGACCGTCGCGTCGGCCCTGCTGCTGGTCCTTCCGGCCGCGGCGCTGGCCTGGGCGGTGTCGGATCCCGGCACGCCGTTCGCCGTCCTGCTGCTCGCGGCCGCCCTGGCCGGGCTCGGCGGGGGCAACTTCGCCAGTTCGATGGCCAACATCACCCACTTCTACCCGGCCCGCGAGAAGGGGCGGGCCCTGGGGGTCAACGCGGCCGGCGGCAACCTGGGCGCGGCGGCCGCGCAGCTGGCGGTCCCGGTCGCCGTGTCCGCGCTCGGCGGCGCGGCACTGGCCCTCCCGGTGGCCGGCCTCCTGTGGATCCCGCTGCTCCTGCTGGCCGCGTGGGGCGCCTGGCGCCACATGCACAACCTCACGGATGCGCGCAGCGACGGGCGGGCCGTGCGCTCGGCCCTGCGGGAGCCGCACCTGTGGATCGTCGCGGTGGTCTACATCGGCACCTTCGGGTCCTTCGTCGGTTTCTCCGCGGTGTTCCCGAAACTGATCCTCGACACGTTCCCCCAGTACGCGGGGCTCCCCCTCGCCGGCGCCACGCTCTCGCTGGCCTTCCTCGGCCCGCTCGTCGGGTCCCTGGCCCGGCCGCTGGGCGGCCGGCTGGCCGACGCCTGGGGCGGGGCCCGGGTGACGGTCGCCGCGCTGGCCCTCATGGCCGCCGCGGCCGCCGCCGTCGTCCCGGTGCTGTCGGCCGGACGCTTCGGCCCGTTCCTCGGCCTGTTCCTGGTCCTGTTCGGGGCCGCGGGGCTGGGCAACGGTTCCGCCTACCGCATGCTGCCCGCCCTGTTCGCCCTCCGTGGCGACCTCGGCGGCATCAGTGCGGGGCGCCGGGGCGCGGCCGCCCTCGGACTCGTGTCGGCCGTCGGCGCCTACGGCGGGTTCCTCGTCCCGCAGGCCATGGGGGCCAGCGCCACGGCCACCGGCGGCTACGCCGCCGCCTTCACCGCGCTCGTCGCCGCCTATGCGGCCCTCGGGGCGCTGACGTGGGCGACCTACGTCCGGCGCGGGGCCGTTCTGGCCCGGAAGGGGGTCTGAGCATGGCGGGCACGCCCACACACTGCCCCTACTGCGCCCTCCAGTGCGCCATGGAGCTGGCGGCCCCCGCTCCCGGAGCCGTCCCTGCCGTCGCCGGCCGCGACTTCCCGACCAACGGCGGACGCCTCTGCCGGAAGGGCTGGTCCTCGGCCCGGGTCCTGGCCGCACCGGACCGGCTGACGACGCCCCTGGTGCGCGACGCCGGCGGCCGCCTGCGGCCCGCGGCCTGGAGCGAGGCGCTCGACCGGGTGGCCGCGTCGGCCCGGTCGCTGCGCGAGCGGTACGGGCCCGACTCCGTCGCCGTGTTCGGCGCGGGCGGCCTGACCAACGAGAAGGCCTACCAGCTCGGGAAGTTCGCGCGGCTGGCGCTCGGGACGTCCCGGATCGACTACAACGGCCGGTTCTGCATGGCCTCCGCGGCCGCGGCGGCGCAGCGGGCCTTCGGGCTGGACCGCGGCCTGCCCTTCCCGCTGGCGGACCTCGGCGGCGCGGGCGCCATCCTGCTCCTCGGCTCCAACGCCGCGGACACGATGCCCCCGTTCGTCAGGCACCTGGAGGGGGCCCGGTCCCGCGGCGGCCTGGTCGTCGTCGATCCCCGCCGCTCCGCGACCGCCCGGCTGGCCGACGACGGCGGCGGACTGCACCTGCAACCGGCGCCGGGCACCGACCTGGTGCTGCTGCTCGGGCTCGCGCACGTCGTGGTGGCCGAGGGGCTGGACGACGCCGGCTTCCTCGCGGCCCGGACCCGGGGGGCCGGGGCCGTCCGCCGGTCGGTGGCGCCGTGGTGGCCGGAGCGCGTGCAGGCGGCAACGGGAGTCCCCGCGCCCCAGGTCCGCGAGGCCGCTCGCCGCCTGGCGTCCGCGGCCCGGGCCGGCCGCGCGGGCGGCCCGGGCGCCTACGTGCTGACCGGCCGCGGCGTCGAGCAGCACGCGAACGGCACGGACACGACCACCGCAGCCATCAACCTCGCCCTGCTGCTCGGCCTGCCCGGAACCCCCGCGGGCGGCTACGGGACCCTCACCGGCCAGGGCAACGGACAGGGCGGACGGGAACACGGGCAGAAGGCGGACCAGCTGCCCGGGTACCGCAAGATCACGGACCCGGCCGCCCGCGCCCGCGTGGCGGCGGTGTGGGGCGTCGACCCCGCCGCGCTGCCGGGGCCCGGCCTGCCGGCGACCGAGTTGCTGCACACCCTCGGCCTGCCCGGCGGGTCCCGGATGCTTCTCGTCCACGGCTCCAACCCCGTCGTGTCGTCCCCGGACGCCGCGCGCACGGTCGAGGCGCTCCGCCGGCTGGACCTGCTCGTCGTCTGCGACTTCTTCCTCTCGGAGACGGCCGAGGTGGCCGACGTGGTGCTTCCGGTGGCCCAGTGGGCGGAGGAGGAGGGCACGATGACCAACCTCGAGGGCCGCGTGCTGCGCCGCCGCCGGGCCGTGGACGCGCCCGCCGGGGTGGCCCAGGAACTGTGGGTGCTGTCCGAACTGGCGCGGCGGCTGGACGCCCCGGGCCGGTGGCCCACCGACCCGGCGGACGTCTTCGCGGAGCTGTGCGCCGCGTCGGCCGGCGGGCCGGCGGACTACTCCGGGCTCTCGTATGCCGATCTGGACGCGGGGCGCGAAGCCTACTGGCCGTGCCCGGAACCGGCCGGGCCGGGGACGCCGCGTCCGTTCCTGGACCGGTTCGCCCATCCGGACGGCCGGGCCCTGCTCGTGCCCGTGGCGCCCGGCGGGGCGGCCGAGCCGTTGCACGCGCCGGGCACGGTGGCGCTGCTGACGGGTCGCCTCCTGGAGCACTACCAGTCGGGCGCGCAGACGCGCCGCGTCCCGGAGCTGTTCGAGTCCGCCCCGGAGCCACGGGCCGAGGTGCACCCGGCCACGGCGCACGCGGCGGGGATCGCCGACGGCGACGACGTCGTCGTCTCCACCGCGCGGGGACGGGCCAGGGCCAAGGCCCTGCTCACGGAGGACATCCGGCCCGATTGCGTGTTCCTGCCGTTTCACTTCCCCGGCGGGGGGCGCGCCAACTCCCTGACGAACGCCGCCACGGACCCGGTGAGCGGGATGCCCGCCTTCAAGAACGCCGCCGCCACGATCGAACGGGCGGGTCGCCGGTGAACGGGCCGGAGCGGGTCCTCGTCCTGGGGTTCGGTCCCGTCGCCGCGCGGCTGGTCGACGGACTGCTTCCCGCCGTCGACGCCGGCCGGATCGAGCTGGCCGTCGTGGGCGCCGAGCCGCGGACCGCCTACAACCGCGTGCTGGTCGCCGACGTGGGGGTCGGGCGCACCCCGGCCCGCGCCCTCGACCTCGCGGACGCGGACGAGCTCCGGCGCCGGGGCGTCGCCGTCGTGACCGGGACGGCGGCCGTCCGCGTGGACCGCGCCGCGCGGCGCGTCCTGTTCGCGAGCGGCGCCTGGCGCGGCTACGACCGGCTGGTCTTCGCCACCGGGGCCCGCCCCGTCGTGCCGACCCTGCGGGGGCTGGACTTCGAGCCGCACCGCGAGCCCAACCTGCCCGACGGCGTCGTCGCGCTACGCACGCTCGACGACGCGGCCCGGCTCCTGCCCGTGGTCCGCGCGGGCGGCCGGATCGTGGTCCTCGGCGGAGGGATCCTCGGCGTCGAAGCGGCCGTGGCGGCGGCCGAAGAGGGCGCCTCCGCCGTCCTCGTGCACCACGGACCACACCCCCTGGCGCGCAGCCTGGACGCCGACGGCGGGCGGCTCCTCGCGGCCAGGCTCGAGGCCGCCGGGGTCCGCGTGGTCGGCGGTGCGCGGGCCGTGGGTGTCTCCCGGCACGCCGGGCGCTTCGCGGCCCTGGAGCTGGACGACGCGCCCGACGTGCCGGGCGACCTCCTGGTCCTCTCCTGCGGCGTGCGCCCGCGCGACGAACTCGCGTCCGGGTGCGGCCTGCCGACCGGCCGGGGGATCCGGGTCGACCGCGGCCTGCAGGCCGACACGGAGGGCCACGTGTTTGCCGTGGGCGACTGCGCGGCCGTCGACGGCTCGGCGCCGAGCGGGCTGATCGGCCCGGGATGGGAGCAGGCCGATGCGCTGGCCCGCCGGCTCGACGCGGGAGCCGCTGGGCCCTCCGTGCCCCAAGCCACGGCCTCCCCGGCACCCCCGAGGCCGGGGGGACCGCTGATTCTGCTCAAGGCCCGGGGCCTGGATCTGGCCGCGGCCGGCGACGTCTCGGGTGGGATGTGGGGCCCCGGCCCGGCCCGCACGGCCGTCTGGGCGGACCCGGACCACGGCCGCTACTGCCGGATGACCACGCGGGACGGCGTCCTGACCGGTTTCGTCGCCATCGGCCTCCCCCGTACGGCGGCCGAACTGGTGCTGCTGTACGAGCGCGGCGCCGAGCTGCCGGCGGACCGCAGCACACTGCTGCGCCTCGACGGTCCCGCCGCGGGCCATCCGGGCGGATCGGCCCCCTCCCCCGACGACGTGCTGTGCCGGTGCAGCGGGGCCACCCACCGCGACGTGGCCGACGCGGTCGCGGCCGGCTGCGCGGACGCCGACGCCGTGGGGCGCGCCTGCCGGGCCGGCACGGGCTGCGGCGGCTGCCGCGAACGGATCGAGGTCCTCCTGGGGACGGCCGCCCCGGCCCCGGCCGGGTCGGGGGCCGGGCGTGCGAGGATGGGCCCATGATCGGCTTCCTCGTGCGCGTCGTCATCAACGCCCTCGCCCTGGCCGCAGCGGCCTGGCTCCTCCCCGGCATCGACGTCGGGGCCGAGGCCACGCAGCGGGCCACCGGAAGCGAGGCGGTGGGGACTGCCGTGTCGTACCTGTTCGTGGGCCTCGTCTTCGGCGTCGTCAACGCCGTGGTGCGGCCCGTCCTCGGCTTCCTGTCGCTGCCGATCACGTGCCTGACGCTGGGCCTGTTCGCCATCGTGCTGAACGCCGCGATGCTGATGCTCACGTCCTGGATCATGGGCTACACGCCCATCGGCTTCCACGTGGAGTCGTTCTTCTGGGACGCGATCCTCGGCTCGATCATCATCAGCATCGTCGCCGCCGTCATCGGCTGGCTGGTTCCCGGCGACCGGAAGTAGGCCCGCGGGGCCCGCTGCCGGGCGGTCCCGTGCCCACGGCACGGCACCGTCGGCCAGCGTCCGCGTCCCGAGGCGCGGCACCATGCCGTCAGCGCCCGGGGAACCAATCCCGCCGGTCCCTGAACTCCGGTCCCGTGGGCCGGCGCGCCGGGAGCTGCCCGGGCGGGACCCTCCGCTTGAGCGCCACGGCCTGGATGCGCGCCGTGCCGGCCCCGGCGAACACGGCCCCCAGCGCGCCCGTGGCCTCGACGACGGTCGGGTCGGTCGAGAGTTCGGCCGCCCCGGCCCCGAACGCGTAGTTGTCCAGGCCGTGGGCCGCCCCGAAGCCGGGGGCCGACCGGTCCGTCCCGGGGGCGTAGCCGTCGAGGCGAACGGTGACCCGGTCGCGCACGTCGGGGTTCTGGACGCCGTCGGCCCCCGGGACGGGGTCGTCGAGGTGCTCCAGATGCAGCCCGCGGACCCCTTCGGGGAGGTCCTTGGCGCCGACCGGGGCCCCGAACGTCACGACGTGGTCGACGTCGTAGACGCGGTTGATCCGCGGGTCCGCCGCGATGTTCGCGGCATGGATCCCGCCTTGGCTGTAGCCCGTGAGCACGATCCGCTCCCCCGGTTCCACGCCGGCCGCGCGCAGCGCGTCGCCGACGGCGGCCGACACGTGCTGGCTCCCCAGCCCCGCGCCCTCGACGATCCCGCCCTCGTTCCACGGGTTGGCCCGGCCCAGCGGCGTTCCCGTCTGCGTCCCGGGCAGGACGACGACGTGGACGGGCCCGGCCTCGCCGTTGGTGGTGGCCACGAGCAGCCGGCCGTCGCCGGCCGCCTCGGCCCGCTGCTGGAGGTCGGTGACGTCGGTCAGGGTCCCCCTGAAGGCGGCGGTGCCCGCGTCCTCGACGCCGACGACCCCGATCGGCCGCACATCCACCCACCCGTGGCGCGACCCGGTTCCCGCCAGCACCGGATACAGCCGCTCCGCGACGCGGGTGTCGAACACCCCGCCGTGGCGGGTGTCGCGAAGGAGGGGCGCGGACCCCGCGACCGGAAGGGCCGCGGGGAAGAGCAGCCCGAGCAGCGTCCCTGCCACGGCCGGCGACTGGTTGACGAGGTCCTCGACCGTCCCCTGCCGCGGACGCCCCGCGTTCGTCGCGAGGTCCCCGGAGACGAGCCACGGCAGCAGGTGGACCCGGGCCTCGTGGACGGCGCGCGCGGCGGCCTCCTCGGCCACGGTGTACACCGCCCTGCTGCGCCCGACCGCCTCGGCCGTCGCCGCCACCTCGCCCCACAGGACGCGGCACAGGTCGGCGGCTTCCCCGAGCAGCGCCTCCGCCGCGGCCACGGCGGCCATCTCCTCCCAGCCGCGCGGCCCCCAGACCGCCGCCCAGGGACGTGCGGCCAGGTGGCCCGCCGCGCCGGCGAGCGCGTCCGCCGCCCGGTGCAGCAGGGCCGTGCCCCGCTCGAGTTCGTCGAAGTTCGCCTCGACCCGGCCCGTCCCGCCCCGGGTGTCGTGGATCATGGGCCGGGCGGGCGGCGGGGAACGGGGTCGGGGCCGCCCCTGACCGTCCCGGCCGGGTACTGGAAGTCCCCCGGCGTCCCGGCCGTGACCATGGACCCCATCATCTCCACGCCCGCCTCCGCGGCGACGCGCATCCCCTCCTGCATGATCTCGCCGGCGGCCCGGCGCGTCTCCACGGCAGCCACGGCGACCGCCTGGGCCCTGGCCACCGCCACCTCGGCCGCCTCCACGATCCCGGAGAGGTAGCGGACCTGTGCGGTGAGCAGCTCGAGCTGGACCCGGAACGCGCGGCCGGCGGGCGACTCCCACCGCAGGGTCCCGAGCGGGGCGAGACAGCCGCCCGCCTCCTCGATCCCAGCCGCGGCCGCCCTCGTCCGCGCCAGCCGCTCGTCCCAACCGCCGTCGAACCAATCCATGTCCCTCCCCTTCCCGGTGTCCGGCGCCGCCCCGGTCGCACCACGGTAGGCCCGGGCGCAGCCGGCCCGCGGCGGCGGCCGCCGGGGTGTGGAGGGCCCGCGGGCCGCGGCGGCCTGTGGAGGGCCGGACGGACCAAGGAAGGTGGGACGCACCGGGGGCGGGACGGACCGGGGCCGTCCGGGCCGTCCCCTGGAGCCGGACGACGGGGCCCATGCCCCGGGGACCCGCGGACCGCATGGGATAATCGGACCCATGGCTGAATCCGCGCGCACCTCCCTCGCCTCCGAACCGATCGCCCTCGGGGCCCTCGACGGCCGCTACCGCTCCGCCGTCGCGCCCCTCGTCGACTACCTGTCCGAGGCCGCCCTGAACCGCGACCGCGTCCACGTCGAGGTCGAATGGCTGATCCACCTCGCCGCCCACCGCGTCCTGCCGGGGACCGAACCGTTCACGGCGGACCAGCAGGAGGCCCTGCGCCTGATCGTCACCTCCTTCGACGCCGAGTCCGTCCGGGAACTTGCCGAGATCGAGGCCGTCACGGTCCACGACGTCAAGGCCGTCGAGTACTTCATCGGCCGGCGCCTCGACGACATGGGCCTGGCGCACCTGAAGCCGATGGTCCACTTCGGCTGCACCTCCGAGGACATCAACAACCTCTCCTACGCCGTCGGCGTCCAGGGAGCCGTCGCCGACGTCTGGCTCCCCGCGGCCCGCGAGCTCGTCGCCCGCATCGCCCAGATGGCCGAGGACACCCGCGAGGTGCCGATGCTGTCCCGCACCCACGGCCAGCCCGCGACGCCGACGACGCTCGGCAAGGAGCTCGCCGTCGTCGCCTGGCGCCTCGGCCGGCAGCTGGACCGGGTCGCGGCCACCGAGTACCTGGGCAAGATCAACGGCGCGACCGGCACCTACGCCGCCCACTACGCCTCCGTGCCGACGGCCGACTGGCAGAGCGTCTCGCGCACGTTCGTCGAGTCGCTCGGGCTCACCTGGAACCCGCTGACCACCCAGATCGAGTCCCACGACTGGCAGGCCGAGCTGTACGCCGACATCGCCCGGTTCAACCGGATCCTCCACAACTTCTGCACCGACGTGTGGAGCTACATCTCGATCGGCTACTTCGCGCAGGTGCCCGTCGCCGGCGCCACCGGCTCCTCGACCATGCCGCACAAGGTCAACCCGATCCGCTTCGAGAACGCCGAGGCCAACCTCGAGATCTCCAACGGCCTGCTCGACACGCTCGGCGCCACCCTGGTGACCTCGCGCTGGCAGCGCGACCTCACCGACTCCTCGTCGCAGCGCAACATCGGCACCGCGTTCGGCCACTCGCTGCTCGCCATCTCCAACGTCCTCAAGGGCCTGGGACAGCTCAAGGTCGCCGAGCAGGTCCTCGCCGACGACCTCGAGTCCAACTGGGAGGTCCTCGGCGAGGCGATCCAGATGGTCATGCGGGCCGAGGCGATCGCCGGAGTCCCCGGCATGGAGAACCCGTACGAGCGACTCAAGGACCTCACGCGCGGCCACCGCGTCGACGCCGAGCGCATGAAGGAGTTCGTCACCTCCCTCGGCCTGTCCGCCGACGCCGAGCAGCGGCTGCTCGACCTCACGCCCGCCACCTACCGGGGCATCGCGTCCCAGCTGGTGGACCACCTCAAGAAGTAGGAGCGGGCCCGGACGGGCCCTCCGCGCCGGCCCCGCCGTCGCGCCCTCCCCCCGTTCGGGGCGGGCGCGACGGCGGGGCCTTCGCATGCCCGCCAGGCCCGCCCGCGCGTCCCCCGCGCCCGGCCCCCCGCGGCCCCTCACCCGCGCGTTCCCGGCCATTCGCCGGTGGTCCACCTTCCGATCACCGGGGCCTCCTAGCCTCGGTGGGCCGGCCGACCGCCCCGACCCCCGGGGCCGGGCCTTCCCCCGCCGCGGCCGGCGCACGAGAAAGGCAACCCACGTGACCCAGCAGAACCAGGGCGTCGGCCGGCGCGGAGTCCTCGCGGCCGGTGGCGCCGCCGCACTGGCGGGCATGTTCGCCGCCACGGCGACGCCCGCCCAGGCCGCCCCCGCCGGGGCCCCGAAGAACATGCCCCTGCAGTTCGGCGCCGACGGCCGGTTCCGGATCGTCCAGTTCAACGACACCCAGGACGGCCCGCGCACCGACCGCCGCACCATCCAGCTGATCGAGCGCGTCCTGGACCGGGAGAAGCCCGGCTTCGCGCTGATCAACGGCGACGTCATCAACGGCTCCCCGAAGAGCGCCGAGCAGGTCAAGCAGGCCGTCAACAACGTCGTCCAGCCGATGGAGTCCCGCGGCATCAAGTGGGCCCTGACGTTCGGCAACCACGACGAGGACTCCCTCGGCAACGGCACGGGCATGACCGAGCCGAAGATCCTCGAGTTCATCCGCGGCGCGTACAAGCACAACCTGAACCCGGCGCCCGAGGAGGCCGTGGCCGGGCACTCCAACCGGCAGCTGCTGGTCCGCTCCTCGCGCGGCAACCGCCCGGCGTTCGGCGTGTGGCTGTTGGATTCGGGCCGCTACGCCCCGGAGACGCTCGGCGGCCAGGACTTCGAGGGCCTGATGGGCTACGACTGGATCCGCCCCAGCCAGATCCAGTGGTACCGCGAGGCCTCCGCGGCCACGGAGCAGAAGTTCGGCGGCAAGGTCCAGTCCCTGATGTTCTTCCACATCCCCCTCTTCGAGCACCACCACCTCTGGTACGGCTCGCAGTTCGACTCGGACGAGTCGAAGCACGCGGCCGCCGTCGAGAAGCACGGCATCGTGGGCGTCAAGAACGAGGGCGTCTACACCGGCGCGTTTAACTCCGGCCTGTACGCGGCGCTGCAGGAGCGCGGCGACGTCCGCGGCGTGTACGTGGGGCACGACCACATCAACACGTACATGGGCGACTACTTCGGCATCGAGCTGGGCTACGGCCCGGGCACCGGATTCGGCACGTACGGCCTGGGCGGGGCCGGGGAGCACCACCTGCGCGGCGCGCGCGTGTTCGAGCTCGACGAGTCCGCCGACGGCGTCTACACCGGCACCCGCACCGTGTTCGCGAAGGACCTCGGCATCGACATGGCGCCGGAGTCCCAGCCGATCGACGAGCCGCTGCCCCTGCCGTAGCGGGTTCGGGGGACGACGGCGGCGCCCGCGCGGGGCCGTCGTCGTCCCCCTAGATCCACCCCCGGTCCGCGGCCACGCGCGCGGCCTCGATCCGGTTCGCCGCCCCGGTCTTGCCGATGGCGCTGGAGAGGTGGTTGCGCACGGTCCCGGGCGAGAGGTGCACTTGGGCCGCGATCCGCGCGACCGGCAGCCCGTCCCGGGCCAGGGCCAGGACCTCCCGCTCGCGTCCGGTGAGCGGGCTGGTGCCCTCCGCCAGGGACTCGGCGGCGAGCTGCGGGTCCACGACGCGCAGCCCGGCGGCCACGCGCCGGATCGCGTCGGCCAGCTGCGCTGCGGGCGTGTCCTTGACGACGAATCCGCTGGCCCCCGCCTCCAGGGCCCGGCGCAGGTAGCCGGTGCGCCCGAACGTGGTGACCATCAGCGCCCGGCAGCCCGGGGCCTCGGCCCGCAGCCGGGCCAGCGCCTCGATCCCGCCGACGCCGGGCATCTGGATGTCCAGCAGGCACACGTCCGCCTCGTGCCTGCGGGCCGCGTCCACGGCGGCCCCGCCGTCGGCCGCCTCCGCCACGACCTCGAGGTCGGCCTCCAGGTTCAGGAGCGCGGCCATCGCGCCGCGTACGAGGGCCTGGTCGTCGGCGACCACGACGCGGATCACCACGCCACCTCCACCCGGGTCCCGCCGGCGGGGGCCGTGCCCACGGTGAGCCGGGCGCCGGTGCCCGCGAGCCGCTCCTCCATGCCGCGCAAGCCGTTGCCCGGGGTGTGGGGCACGGGGAGGCCGTCGCCGTCGTCCTCCACCGCGATCCGCCGCTCGGCGAAGCTGAGCCTGCACGAGGTGGCATGCGCGTGGCGCAGCACGTTGGTGCCGGCCTCGCGCAGGATCCAGCCGAGCACGGGGCGCAGCGCGGGGTCGACGGCGCCGGGGTCGCCGTCGGTGCGGACGTCGAGCCCCGCGTCGCGCAGGGCGAGCTCGAGGGCCCGCGCCTGCGTGGGCAGGTCCACGGACCGGAGCCCGCCGACGGTGGCGCGCACGTCGGCGAGCGCGGCGCGGACCATGCCGTGCAGCTCCGCCAGCTCCGCCTGGGCGCGGGCCGGGTCGGTGCCGACGAGGCGTTCCGCGAGCTCGGCCTTGAGGGACATGACCGTCAGCGTGTGGCCGAGGCCGTCGTGGACGTCGCGGGCGACGCGCTCCCGTTCGCTGACGACGGCGAGCTCCCGGGCGGCGGAGTGCGCGCGGGTCTCCGAGTCGATGAGGGCGCGCTGGACGGCGTTGGCGGCGAACACGCCGGTCTGGATGGCCGCGATGAACAGGTACTCGGCGAAGCGTCCGGCCGCGGCGGTGAGCAGCAGCGTCCCGGCGATGGTTCCCGCCCCGATGGCCCACATGGCCCGGCGCGGGAGCAGGTAGCAGGCGTACGCGAGGACGAATGGCGTGGTGAAGAGCGCGTCGAGGCCGATGAACGGCGCCAGGGCCGCGGCGAGGATCCCGAGGAGCGCCAGGCCGGCCCAGTTCCACGGGAGGCCCAGGACGCGCCGGGCGCCCCACCGGGCCATGCCGAAGAAGCCGCCGACGTACACCGCCGCGAACAGCCCCACCAGCGCCAGGGCGGCCGCCGTCGCGCCCGCCGGGAGGCCGGAGCCGAGCACCGAGCGGACGGTGAAGGCCAGGAAGACGAGCCACACCGCGGGGAGGATCCACCCGAAGCGCGCCCAGGCGCCGGCGAGGCCGCGGTCCGGGGGCGTCACTGCCGCCTGCGGCCGCGGCGCACCCCGGCCACGGCCGCCGCGCCGAACACGAGGATCCATGCCCCCAGATTAGCGAGCAGCGCGGGCAGCGCGTCCGGGGCCTCGCCCGCGCTGGCGAGCGCCCCCTCGAGCTGGGGCCAGCGCAGCAGGCCGACGTAGCCGTACATCGGCGTGAACCGGGCCAGGTCCAGCATGGCCCCGGTCAGCGGCATGAACACGTTGCCGATGAAGGACATGAGGACCAGCACGCCGGTGGCGACGCCGAGCGCGGACTCGCTCTTGAACAGCATCGCGACGGCGTAGCCGAACAGGGCGAACGCCGCGGCCCCGGCGAGCGTCAGCGCGAACGTCGCGGCCCAGACGCCCGGCCCGGCGGCGCGGGCCCCCGTGGCGGCGCCCACGGCGTAGACGCCGAGGATGGACACGCCCGTGATGGCCAGCGCGTTCACGACCTTCCCGGCCACGACGGCGGCCGGCCGGGCCGGGGTGAGGCCGAGCTGGCGCCCCCAGCCCTGGAGCTGTTCGACGGCGGCGCCCCCGGTGGCGGTCGTCGCGGCGAGCGCGGCACCGTACGCGGCCATGGAGGCCATGGTGTAGAACTTGACGTTCCCGGCGCCGAACCGCTCGTCGCCGAACGGGGCGGACGCCCCGAAGACGACGTACATCAGGGGCGGCATGAGGACCACGAACAGGACGTTGCTGACGTCGCGCAGCTGGCGGACCAGGTCGATGCGCAGGTAGGTCGCGTTCACGGCCGGGCTCCTTCGGGCGCGGGGGAGGTCAGGTCGATGAAGGCCTTCTCGAGGCTGGGCGCGGAGATCTCCAGGTCCCGCGCCCCGTGCTCGGTGAGCAGGGTCCGGGCGATCCGGTCCGTGTCCGTGGCGGTGACGTCGAGGCGGGCCCCGGCGCGTTCGGCGGAGCGGACGGCGGGGTCGGACCGCAGCGCGGCCAGGACGGCGTCGGGGTCGTCCACGGTGGCGCCGAGCGTCCGGCCGGCGGCGAGGGCGCGGATCCGTTCGGTGGGGCCGTCTGCGGCGACGCGGCCGCCAACGACGAGGACGGTGCGGTGGGCGAACCGTTCGGCCTCCTCGAGGTAGTGCGTGGCGAAGAGGACGGTCCGGCCGGCGTCGGCGTCCTGGCGCATGGCGTCCCAGAACCCGCGCCGCGCCGCCACGTCCATCCCGGCGGTGGGTTCGTCCAGGATCAGCAGGTCCGGGTCCGGCAGGAGGGCGAGGGCGAACTTCAGGCGCTGCTGCTCGCCGCCGGAGCACTTGGAGACCCGGCGGGCCCCAATCCGGGCGGTGTCGGTGCGCGCCATGACGTCGGCGACCCGGTGCGGGGCGCGGTGCAGGGAGGCGATCGCCTGAACGGTCTCACGGACCGTGAGATCGCGCAGCAGGCCGCCGGTCTGCAGGACGACCGAAACGCGGCCCTCCCGGACGGCCCGGCGCGGGGTCGTGCCGAGCACGTCGACCGTTCCGGAGTCCGGGAGCGTGAGCCCCAGGACCATGTCGATCGTCGTGGTCTTGCCGGCTCCGTTGGGACCCAGGAAGGCGACGATCTCCCCCGGCCGGACGGAGAGGTCGATCCCGTCGACGGCGGCGACCCGGCCCCGCGCGGTCCTGAACGCCTTGCGGACACCGTCCAGGCGGAGGGCGGGGCCGGGGCGTGCTCCGGCCGATCCGGCCGTGCCGGGGCGGGGACCCGACGATGCGACCGCGCCGGGGCGGGGACCGGGAGGTGCGGCCGAGGCCGGCCGGGGAGCGGCCGGCGCGGCGCGGCCGCTGGAGGGGGATGCGGTGGGCTTCATGCCTCCACTCTTCCCGCGCGCGGACGCCGGCGGCAGGGGAGACCGTCACGAGACGGCCCTGACAGATGTCACGGCCCGACCTCCCCTCCACCATCCCGCGGCCCGGCCCGCCGTCCACAACGGCGGAGTCCGCGCCCCCACGGCGCCCGGACCGCGGCCATGCTCGAGGTCCGGGCGACCGTCCGGCCGGCGAAGGGAGCAAGGGCATGGACCAGGTGGATGTTGACGGCCTCGCGGACGAGCTGCGGCGGCTCTCGGACGAGATGACCCGGCCGAAAGCCGCCGAGTGTCTGGTCTGCTACCTCTACCGGATGCTGGAGTTCGGGTGCCGCGGCCACGAGTTCACGGCGCGCTACCGCGACCTGTGCGCGCCCCGGGCCACGGCCCTGCTCCGGCGGCTGGCGCGGATGGGGGCGTGTTGCTGCGAATGCGAGGTGTTCTGGAACGCCTACCAGCCGAACCCGCGGTTCTTCGCGGTCGACGCCGAGGGGGACTTCGTCACTGAGCCCATGCCGGTGTGCCACGGCGTACGCCGCGGCTCGACGCAGCCGTGCTGCCTGTGGCTCAGGATCCCGCGCCGGTGAGCGGGCGCGAGGATGCCACGGCCGGGTCCGCTGCGGGCGGGCAGGACCGGGATGCGCGGCGGACGCGGGTCTCCCCGACCGGCTGCCAGCCGCCGCGTTCTACCGCGGGCCCGCCTGGAACCGGACGATCCGCTCCACGGCCTCCCGGACCGCGTCGGCCCCCGCGGCGAAGCTGAGCCGGACGGCGCGGCGGCCGCCCTCGCCGTCGAAGTCGGCGCCGGGCACCAGGGCGACGCCCTCGGCCTCGAGGAGCGCCGCGCAGTAGGCGGCCGAGTCGCGGAAGCCCTCCAGGGCGGCGCCGAGGTCCGCATAGAGGTAGAACGCGCCGTCCGCGGGGGCCGCGTCGCCCCATCCGAGGCGGGGCAGCGCGTCCAGAAGGGCGGCCCGGGTTTCGGCGAACCCGGCGACGGCTCGCTCGGCCTGCGCGTAGGACTCCGGGGTGAAGGCCTCGAGCGCGGCGATTTGGGCCGGGGCGGGCGGGCAGAGGGCCACGTTGCCGGCGAGCGCATCCACGGCCGCAACGAGGTCGTCCGGCACGAGGGCCCATCCGATCCGCCACCCGGTCATGCCCCAGTACTTGGAGAAGCTCGAGACCACGGCGCCGGAGCGGTCCAGCTCCCAGGCGCAGACCCCGCGGGGGTCGGGCTGGCCGGGGGCCGGGTAGGTGATGCCGTGGTAGATCTCGTCGCTGACGAGGCGGACGCCGTGACCGGCGCACCAGGCCCCCAACGCGGCGAGCTCCGCGCGCGTTGCCATCGTCCCGGTGGGATTGGCCGGGGAGGCGAGCACGAGGCCGGCCAGCGGCCCATGCTCTCCGGCCGCTGCCTCGAGCAGCTCGGGAGTGGGCTGGTAGCGCGTCTCGGGGCCGCAGGGGATCTCGACGACGTCCACGTCGAGGGCCCGGAGGATATTGCGGTACGCGGGGTAGCCGGGCCGGGCGAGCGCGACCCGGTCGCCGGGGTTGAACGCGGCCAGGAAGAGGAGCATGAACGCCCCGGAGGAGCCGGTGGTGACGGCGACGTTCCGGGCGGGGAGGTCGATCCCGTACCAGCGGGAGTAGTGGGCGGCGATGGCGTCGCGCAGCGCGAGGAGGCCGAGGGCCGGGGTGTACGTTAGGGGCGCGTGCGAGGCGTGGAGGGCGGCCGCGGCGTCGGAGACGGGAGCCGGGGCACCCCCGCCGGGCTCCCCCGCGCAGAGGGAGACGACGTCGCGGCCGGCGGCCCGCAGTTCCGCCACGCGCTGCAGGATGTCCATGACCTGGAACGGCGGGACCTGGGCCCGGCGGGCGACGGCGAGGCGGTGGTTCACTGCGGCGGCTCCTGGGACGTGCGGCGCCGCGTCGTGGCGCCACGGGTTCCGCACCAGCCTAAGCCCCGGGAGCGGGCGCCCTACCGGCCCCCGCCTCCGCAGCCCCGTGCGACGATGGGACCCCGCCCGACCGGAAGGAACGCCATGCCGGAGTGGACCGTGCGGTCCGAGTCCGCCGCCGATGTCGACGCCGTCCACCGGGTCAACGCCGCCGCATTCCCGACCCGGGCGGAGGCCGACCTCGTCGACGCCCTCCGCGCGGACCGCGGCGCGTGGGTGCCCGGGCTGTCGATCGTGGTCGAGGACGACGGCGCCGTCGTCGGCCACTGCCTGTTGACCCGCTGCCATGTCGGTGCCGCCCCGGCCCTCGCCCTGGCGCCGTGCGCCGTCGTCCCGGCCCGGCAGGGGTTGGGCGCTGGGTCGGCCGCCATCCGCGCCGCGCTGGACGCGGCCCGGGAGCGGGGCGAGCACGCGGTGGTCGTCCTCGGCCACCCCGCCTACTACCCGCGCTTCGGCTTCGCCCCGGCCTCGCGGTTCGGCATCGCTGCCCCGATGGACGTCCCCGACGAGGCCTTCATGGCTCTCGGGCTGCGCGGCGGCGTCCCGCTTCCGGTCGGGACGGTGCGCTACGCGGACGCGTTCGGGCTCTGAGCCGTACCGCGTGCGGGCACTGAGCCGTACCGCGTGCGGGCACTGAGCCGTACCGCGTGCAGGGACTGACGTACCGCGTGCGGGCACTGGGCCGTACGCTGGGGCCATGGCTGCCGACCTGTTCGCCGGACTGCCCGTCAGCGACTACGACCGGGCCCTCGACTGGTACGGGCGCCTGCTCGGGACGGGCCCCAGCTTCCTGCCGAACGAGTCCGAAGCCGTGTGGGAAGTGGCCGAGCACGGCTGGCTGTACATCGAGGTGCGCCCCGACAGGGCCGGCCACGGCCTCGCCACGGTCTTCCTCGACGACCTGGACGCGTTCACCGGCGCCGCCGCCGAGCGCGGGCTCGAGCCCGATACGCGGGAGACGTACGGCAACGGCGTGCGCAAGGCCGTCTACCGGGACCCCGACGGGAACGAGCTCGGCTTCGGCGGGGCGCCCACCGGCGGCGCGGCCGACGCTGGCCCTGCCGGGGCCGAGGCCCCCTAGATCTTCGCGAGGTAGTGCCGCATGGGCGCGTGCCGCACCGCCGTCGGAAGGCGCGGGAAGACGGCGGCGGCGCCCCGGATGGCCGCCCGGTAGGCCGTGTCGCGGCCGCGGGACCAGTGAAGCCCGAAGGCCTCCCGCAGCTGGGGCGGGAGCATGCCCGCCGTGAGCAGCCGGGCCAGCGGCAGGGCTGCGCGCGCCCACACCGGCACGTTGGTCGCGTGCAGGAGGGTGCGCCCGACCTCCGCGGCCGCGGGCGTCACCGCCAGACGGGACGATTCCCGCTCCCAGTAGGCGGCGAAGTCCCTCCGGTCGGCGGGCCACAGGCCCGCCGGCATCTGCAGGGCCGTCCCGAGCACGGCGTACTGCCGGTACAGCGCATCGGCCTCGCCGGGGGCGAGCGGCGGCAGGACGGCGTGTTGGACCAGCATCGCGGAATCGTAGAGCGTGGCGGCGACCCACCGCTGCAGTCTGGGGTCGCGGGCGCTGTAGGCGGGCGCGGCCTCCGACTGCGCGGCGGACGGGCGGGTCGGCGTCGGCCGCGCCCCGCCACGGCCGGAATGGGCGCCATGGTCCGCCCGGCGCGTTCCGCGCACCGGGGCGTGCGCCCGGTCGACCCGGGCGCGGACGCGTTGGGCCTGCTCGTCGGTGCCGTTGGTGAGCGCGTAGATGTAGCTGAGGGTGCCGTGGAAGCGCCGCATGGGGTCCTCGGCGAACCGGCTGTGCTCGGCGACGCCGCGGCCGACGGCGGGGTGGGCGATCTGCAGCAGGATCGCGCGGCCGGCGCCCGCGAGAAAGACGGCCTCGGGGGCGAGGCTGCGCAGGGGTTCGGACACGGCCATACTTCGAGGCTACCGCGCGGCCGGGAGCGGCCGGGCCCGCCCGCCGGCGCCGACCGGTGGCGTTCCCGACAGCGCCTTGCCGCCCCCGCAACCGCGTGCGAACCTTAATCCGGGCGCCGCAACAGGCCCCGCGGACGAGGGGACCCGTACCCGCACAGCGACAAGACGGGCCATGGAGGTGTTGGCCATGGCATGGCTCGTCCTGATTCTCTCCGGCGTCCTGGAGGCCGTCTGGGCCTCGGCGCTCGGCGCGACCCAGGGCTTCCGGAAGTGGAAGCCCACCCTGCTCTTCGCCGGGGCGCTCGTCGTCTCGATGGCCGGGCTGGCCTACGCGATGGCCGAGCTCCCGACCGGAACGTCCTACGCCGTCTGGACCGGGACCGGTGCGGGCCTCACGGTCCTCTGGGCGATCGTCTCCGGCCGGGAGCGGGCGACGCTCGTGCGCTCGCTGCTGCTGATCGGCCTGATCGGCTGCGTCGTCGGCCTCAAGGCGGTGGCGTAGCCGTGGCGTGGGCGCTGCTGCTGGTTTCCGCCGTCTTCGAGGCCGTGTGGGCCACCGCCCTGGGCGAGTCCAACGGCCTGACCCGACCCGGTCCGACGGCGGCGTTCGCCGTCTTCCTCGTCCTGAGCATGGCGGGCCTCGGCCTGGCCGCCAAGCGCATCCCGATCAGCGTGGCCTACGCGGTGTGGACCGGCGTGGGCGCCGCCCTCACCGTCGCGTGGGCCATGGCCACCGGGAACGAGCCCGTGTCCGCCCTGAAGGTCGTCTTCCTGGCGGGGATCATCGCCTGCGTCGCGGGGCTGAAGTTCACGAAGACCGAGCCTGGTCCCCGCGCCACCGGGGGCGGCGAGGGGGCCGGGGACGGCGCGGCGTCCGGGGCCGGAGCGCCCTCCCGGCCGGCCGGGGACCGCGAGCCGCGGCAGGCGCGTCGCTGACCTCCCCCGGCTACTCGGCGGCGGCGAGCTGCCCGCAGGCGCCGTCGATCTCCTTGCCCCGCGTGTCGCGCAGCGTCGTCGGGATCCCGGCGTCGTTGAGGCGCGAGACGAAGTCGCGGGTGACGTCCCGCTCGGACGCCGTCCAGATCGATCCCGGCGTGGGGTTCAGCGGGATGGGGTTGACGTGGACCCAGCCGCGGCCCCGTGCGTTGAGCTTGCGGGCGAGCAGGTCGGCGCGCCAGCCGTGGTCGTTCATGTCCTTGATCAGCGCGTACTCAATGGAGACGCGCCGGCCGGTCCGCCGGTAGTACTCGTGCGCGGCGTCGAGGGCCTCGTCGACCTTCCACCGCGAGTTCACGGGGATCAGCTCGTCGCGCAGCTCATCGTCGGGTGCGTGCAGGGACAGCGCGAACGTGAACGGCAGGTCCTCGTCGGCGAGCTTGCGGATCGCCGGGACCAGCCCGACCGTGGAGACCGTGATGCCGCGGGCGCTCATCCCCAGGCCCTCGGGCGCTTCGTCGACCATGCGGTGCACGGCGGCCATGACCCGCTTGTAGTTGGCGAGCGGCTCGCCCATGCCCATGAAGACGATGTTGTTGACGCGCTCGGGCTCGCCGTCCTCGCGCGCGGACGGGCCCAGGCCGCCCTCGGCGATGACCCGGTTGGCCTGCACGATCTGGTCCAGGATCTCGGCGGTGGACATGTTGCGGGTCAGGCCGGCCTGCCCGGTCGCGCAGAACGGGCAGTTCATGCCGCAGCCGCACTGGCTGGAGACGCAGAGCGTGATCCGGCCGGGGTAGCGCATCAGCACGGACTCGACGAGCGACCCGTCGAAGAGCCGCCACAGGAACTTGACGGTGTCCCCGTTGTCGGTCGTGAGCCGCTTGACCTCGGTCAGCAGGGTCGGGAACAGGGCGTCGACGAGCTCCTGCCGGCCCCCCTGGGGAAGGTCCGTCATGGCGGCGGGGTCGGTGGTGTAGCGGCGGAAGTAGTGCTGGGAGAGCTGCTTGGCCCGGAACGCGGGCAGCCCGAGCTCCTTGAGCTTGGCCTGCCGCTCCTCCAGCGTGAGGTCGGCCAGGTGCGTGGGCGGCTGGGTGACGCGGGGCCGCTGCGCGAACTGCAGTTGCGGGCGCCCGTCCGGGCCCATGGCCTGCTTCCACCCCTCGGGGGTCGGTCGCACCTGGGCGCGGCCCTCGCGGCGGGCGCGCGCGTCGAGGCCGTCGCGGGCGGCGGTTCCCGGGCGCCCGACGGCGGCCGCCTCGCCGGCGGCGCCGGCCGCGGGACGGTCCCCCGGACGCGTGCCCTCCGCCCCGGGGACGCCGCGCAGCGGTCCCGCGGAGGGGGCGTCGGGGCGTCGGGCGTGGTGCCTGGAGGTCCCGGTTCGGTGGTGGCCGTCGGCCGGGTGGAGCTCCTCGGCCGCGTGGGTGGCCGGCGCGCCCGGTCCTGCGGGCTCGTGGTCCTGGGGGCGGGGCTGGGTGGAAGTCATCCGTTCCATTGTCCCAAGAAACCCGGCGGGCGGGAACGCCGGGGCGCGCCCGGGAACGACGACGGCGAGGGAGGCTGTCGTCCACGTGCCCGCCGGGCTGTACGCGGGGTTGTGGATTCCACTTAGGCTTTCTCCGTGGATTCATGGATTTCGCCAAACGGCGTCGCGACGAGCGGCGCACCGATGACCCTCGACGAGCTCATCGGCGCACTCGGCGAGGAGTCCGTCGAGGTCCTGGCCGCCCCTCCGGGCGCCTACCCCGTCGTCACGGGAACGGAGTTCGCCGACACCGCGTCGGAACCGCCGGAAACGCCCGGGCTGCTGCTGCACGTCACGTCCGCCGATGCCCTCGGCACGGCGCCGAACGGGGGCTTCGACCAGCTGCTGCGCCGGGCGGCGGCGGCCCGCTGCAGCGCCGTCGCCGTGAAGTCCTCCCCGGACACGACCGCGGCTCTGGCTGGCCTGGCGGCCGCAGCGGGCGTCCCGCTCCTGCGCTTCGCCCCGCACATTCCGTGGCGCTACGTGGACGCCCTGGTGGCCCGGGCCCTGGGCGAGCACGACTCCCTCGGACGCCCCCAGTCGGGGCCCGCCCGCTCGCTCCACGACCTGGCCAACTCGCTCGCCGAGGTCTTCGGCGGCGCCGTCGCGGTCGAGGATCTCGGGCGCAGCGTCCTGGCCTACTCGTCGGTCCCCGGACAGGCCATCGACCCGCTGCGCGTCGAGGGGATCCTCGGGCGGCGCGCCTCGGCGTCGCCGTTCAACGACGACCGGTACCGGGCGGTGCTGCGCAGCGACGACGCCCTCTGCTTTCCCGGCTCCCCCGAGCAGCTGCCGCGCGCGGGGGTCGCCATCCGTTCGGGCACCATCAACCTCGGGACCATCTGGGCCATCCGGACCGACGGGGGCGACGCTGCGCCCGACGCGCAACTGGAGGCCCTCCGCGCCGCCGGCCAGGAGGCCGCCGGCGCCCTGGTCGAGGCGCTGCAGTTGCGCACCGACGGCCGGCGGGCGCACCTCGAGGCCGTGCGCCGGCTGCTCTCGGGCCAGGGCCTCGACGAGGGCGACCTCGCCGAGTTGGGCCTGTCGGCGGACGCGCCCCTGGCGGTCACGGCGTTCGGGCTCGACGCCGAGCACGTGCCGCCCCTCGTCATGGACCAGGTCAGGTCCACGCTGGCCCGCGCCTACGCGGCCTTCCTGAGCCACGCCCAGGTGGTGGTCGCCGGGCACCGCCTGTATGTCCTGGCCCATCCCCGCCACCCGGAGGAACTGCCCCGCCTCGCCCGGTCGGCGGTGTCCCGCGTCCGCCACATCGTCGGGGACCGCGTCCGCGCCGCCGTCGGCTCCGGGGACGGGACCGTCGCCCGCTTCGCGGCGGGCCGCGCGGAGGTGGACGCGATGCTCGACGCCGGCCTGCCCGCGGGGGACGACGGCGTCGCCGTCGCGGACGAGTCCCGGGCCACGCTGTCCCTGCGGGCGGCCGGGGCCGCGCTCGCGGCCACCCCCTGGGCGCGCAGCGGCGCCCTGGCCCGACTGCTCCGGCACGATGCCGACCACGGCACCGGCTCTGCGGCGAGCCTACTGGCGTGGTTCGACGCGTCGGGGAACGTCGCGGCCGCTGCGCGGTCGCTCGGCGTGCACGAGAACACCGTCCGCTACCGCGTGCGCCGCGCCGCCGAGGAATTCGGGCTCGACCTTGCGGACCCGGACACGCGACTCGCCCTCTGGCTCGAACTGCGGACCGCCGGCACGGCGGGCGCTCGGGCCCGGGACCGGTAGCCGCGCGCCCCGGAGCGGGCGGGCGTCCCGCTTGTCGGTTCCCACCTTCGGCCGGCCGCCTGTTGTCGGTTCCCACCTCCGGCCAGAGCCCCTGTTGTCGGCTTCCACCAAGAGCGTGAGCCGTGCCACTGCGACGATGGACGCCGGCCCATCCCCGTGGGCGGCACCCCCGAGGAGCAGGAGCAGCAGTGAAGCTCGATTTCCCGATCATGATCGTGTCCAGCGGCCTGGACGGCGACGGCGCGGGCCCGGCAGCCCTCAAGGGCCTGTCCGCCGCGCTGGAGGAGTCGGGGCTCGACCTGGTCCGCGTTCCCGACGCCCAGGACGTCACGACGTTCGGGTCCATGACCAGCCGGGTCTCGGCCATGGTCTACGCGGTGGCCGCCCCCCGCGGGCAGGACGGGACGGAGCGGCGGGCGGTCGACGACATCCGGTCCTTCGTGTCGGCGGTGCGGAGCCGCAACGAGCACGTCCCGCTCTTCCTGTTCGGCGAACAGCTGACGGCGCGGGTCATCCCGAGCGACGTCCTGCGCCACGTGCACGGGTTCATCAACGCCTTTGAGGACACCCCGGAGTTCGTGGCCCGGTCGATCGCCCGCGAGGCGTCGAACTACGTGGCCCAGCTGGCCCCTCCGTTCTTCTCCGCCCTGATGAAGTACGCGCAGGACGGCGCGTACTCGTGGCACTGCCCGGGCCACTCGGGCGGGACCGCGTTCCTGAAAAGCCCGGCCGGCACGCTGTTCCACCAGTTCTTCGGCGAGAATCTCCTGCGCTCCGACGTGTGCAACGCGGTCGAGGAGCTCGGCCAGCTGCTCGACCACACGGGGCCGGTGGCCGAATCGGAGCGCCGCGCCGCCCGCACGTTCAATGCCGACCACCTGTACTTCGTCACCAACGGCACGTCGACGTCGAACAAGATCGTGTGGAACTCGATGGTCGGCGCGGGGGACATCGTCGTCGTCGACCGCAACTGCCACAAGTCGGTGCTCCACGCGATCATCCTGACGGGCGCCATCCCGATCTTCCTGACGCCGACCCGCAATCTTGCCGGCATCATCGGCCCCATCCCGCGCAGCGAATTCACGCCCGAGTCGATCCAGGCGAAGATCGACGCCAACCCCTTCATCGGCAACAAGACCCAGCGCCCCAAGGTCCTCACCCTGACGCAGAGCACCTACGACGGCATCATCTACCACGCCGAGGAAATCAAGTCGGTCCTCGACGGGTACGTCGACGCGCTCCACTTCGACGAGGCGTGGCTGCCGCACGCCGCGTTCCACGAACTCTACGAGGGGATGCACGCCATCGGGCGCGGGCGGCCCCGGCCCGGCCGGTCCATGGTCTACGCGACCCAGTCCACCCACAAGCTCCTGGCCGGCCTGTCTCAGGCCTCCCAGATCCTCGTCCAGGAGTCCCGCGAGCGCGCCCTGGACCAGACCGTGTTCAACGAGTCGTTCCTCATGCACACGTCGACGAGCCCCCCAGTACGCGATCATCGCGAGCTGCGACGTCTCCGCGGCCATGATGGAGGGCCGCGGCGGGCACGCCCTCGTGGAGGAGGCCATCACCGAGGCGATGGAGTTCCGCCGCGCGATCATCCGCATCGGCGAGGAGCGCCCGGCCGACTGGTGGTTCGGCGTCTGGGGCCCGGACACCCCGGCCCGCGAGGGCCTGGCCGCGCGCGAGGAGTGGGAGCTCACGGGCTCCGACGACTGGCACGGCTTCGAGGCGGTCGACGAGGGCTTCACCATGCTCGACCCGATCAAGGTCACCGTGCTCACGCCGGGCCTGACCGTCGACGGCGTGTTCGGGGAATCCGGCATCCCGGCCTCGATCGTTTCGCGCTACCTGGCGGAGAACGGGATCGTCGTCGAGAAGACGGGCCTGTACTCGTTCTTCATCCTCTTCACCATCGGCATCACCAAGGGCCGGTGGAACACCATGATCTCGGAGCTGCAGCGGTTCAAGGACGCCTACGACGCGAACGCAGCCGTGGCCGAGGCGATGCCCGGCCTCGCCGCCGAGCAGCCGCGGTATGCGAGGACGGGCCTGCGGGACCTCTGCCAGGCGATCCACGCAGAATATCGGGCCCACGACGTGGCGAGGCTGGCCACGGAGATCTACACGTCCGGCCTGGACGCGGCGATGCTCCCCACGCAGGCGTGGGGGGCCATGACGGCCGGCGACGTCGAGCACGTGCCCCTGGACGAGCTCGAGGGCCGCATCACCGCCGTGCTGCTCACGCCCTACCCGCCGGGAATCCCGCTCCTCGTGCCCGGCGAGCGCATCAACTCGACGATCATGCGGTACCTGAAGTTCGAGGAGGGCTGCAACGCCCTGTTCCCCGGCTTCGAGACCCTCACGCATGGCATGACGGAGGCGGCGGACGGCCGGCCGCGATCGGTGATCTGCATCAGGGAATAGCGCCGCCCCGCCCGGGAGGCCCGGGGACGCGGAAGGGGACGGCGGCGGGTGGGCCCCGCCGTCGTCCCCTTCCTTCGGTTCAGCGCCCTGCCGCGCGGGGCGCGGCGCCGGGAAATCCAGCGCCACGCCGCGCGGCGCGCCGGGAGCGCGACCGCGCCACCCCGTTACTCCGGGCCCCTTCCAGGGGGCCTCGCCCGAGGCAGGCCGGTCGCGTGCCCCGCTACTGGCCGGCCGGCGTGAAGTCCGTCGAGCTGGCGAACTCCGGACGCGGCTTCGACGCCGCGTACGGCTCCTGCGTCGTGTTCTCGACCGAGTTGAACACGATGAAGATGTTCGACCGCGAGAACGGCGTCACGTTGCCGTTGGAGGCGTGCATGCAATTCGAGTCGAACATGATCGCCCCGCCGGCCTTGCCCTCGAGCACGTCGATGCCGAAGCGGTCGGCGAACTCGGTGAGCGTGGCCTTGTCCGGCGTGCCGGCACCCTGCATCACGAGGGACTTCTTGTAGTTGTCCTCGGGCGTGGCGGCGTCGCAGGACACGTACTCCTTGTGGGAGCCCGGCATGATCATCAGCGGGCCGTTGAAGGAGTAGTTGTCCGTCAGCGAGATCGAGATCGACACGGCGCGCATCCGGGGCATGCCGTCCTCGGCGTGCCACGTCTCGAAGTCCGAGTGCCACATGAAGTCCTTGCCCTCGAAGGAGGGCTTGTAGTTCACGCGGGACTGGTGGATGTAGACGTCCGAGCCCAGCAGCTGCTTGGCCCGTCCGACCACGCGCGGGTCGTTCGCGATCTTCTTGAAGACCTCCGACGTCCGGTGGACGTCGAAGACGGAGCGGACCTCCTGGCTCTTGGCCTCGACGATGCAGCGCTCGTCGGCCCGGACGGTCGGGTCCTCCGAGAGCCGCTTCAGCTCGCCCCGGAGCTCCTCGAGCTCCTCCGGGGAGACCAGCTCGTCGATGGTGAGATAGCCCTTCGCCTCGTAGTGGTCAAGGGTCGCCTGGTCCATGGGGCCATCGGCCGCGGTCCCCCAGACCACCTTGTCCTCTCGCGGCATGACCTGCACCTGGCCGGCGCGGGTCGGGTAGGCATCGATTCGGTTCTGTTCTGCCACAGCAGTCATGCGTTCCTCCTCGGTGTTGTTTTCCTTGCGCCGCGGCGTCGTTGCCGCCGGCGCCCATTCCGGGACGGCGAAAGCCCGGCCAGCCTGGCGGGGCTGGTCGGGCTTGCCGGACCGGTGGTCTTAGGCGTTCGCGCCCTCGGGCTCGACCACGAGCGGGTACACGCCGTTCTCGTCGTGGACCTCGCGGCCGGTGACGGGCGGGTTGAACACGCAGGCCATGCGCAGCTCGGTGGTGGCGCGGACCGTGTGCTTCTCGTGCCCGTCCAGCAGGTACATGGTGCCGTCCTTGAGCTCGTGCACCTCGCCGGTCACCTCGTTGGTGAGGGTGCCCTCGCCCTGGACGCAGTACACGGCCTCGATGTGGTTCGCGTAGTGGAACGTCGAGGTGGTGCCGGCGTAGATGACGGTGTCGTGGAAGGAGAAGCCCACGCCCTCCTTGGCCAGCACCATCCGGCGGCTGCGCCAGGTCTCGGACTGGATGTCGCGCTCGGTCTCGTTCAGGTCGTCTCGGTTCACAACGAGCATGTCGGCTCCTCTGGGTCGTGGTGGTTTCGTTCCCGCCCGGAGCGGCCCCTCGCGGGGCCGGCCCGGGCAGCGGGCGACGGCGGGAGCGGGCCCCGCCGTCGTCCGTTGTCTTCGGGGCGCCTCCCGGCGCCCGGTGTCGGCCCCCCACGCGCGCGGCGCGTGGGATCCGACGGCGGCGTCCTAGACGCCGGCCAGGGCGGGCTGCCCGGCCACCGCGCGGACGGCCTCGGCGATGGTGTCCAGGCCGCGCTTGAGCTCCTCGGCCGTGATGGTCAGCGGCGGCATGACCTTCAGGACCTCGTCCTCGGGGCCGGACGTCTCGACGAGCACGCCGTTCGCGAACGACTCCGCGGCGACCTTGCCGGCCATCTCCGGGTCCTCGAAGCGGACGCCGGCGAGCAGGCCGCGGCCGCGGACGGAGGCGCCCTCCACGGAGGCGGCGATCTCCTCGAGGCGGCGGTGCATCTCGGCGATGGTGCCGGCCAGCTCGTTCTGGAACGTGTCGTCGGCCCAGTACTTCTTCAGCGCGGCGGTGGCCGTGACGAAGGACGGGTTCTGGCCGCGGAACGTGCCGTTGTGCTCGCCCGGGGACCAGACGTCGAGCTCCTTGCGGAACAGGGTCAGCGCCATCGGCAGGCCGTAGCCGGAGATCGACTTCGACAGGCAGACGATGTCCGGCTCGATCCCGGCCTCCTCGAAGCTGAAGAAGGACCCGGTGCGGCCGCAGCCAGCCTGGACGTCGTCGACGATCAGGAGGATGTCGTGGCGCTTGCACAGCGCAGCGAGGCCGCGGAGCCACTCGGCGCGGGCGGCGCGCAGGCCACCCTCGCCCTGAACGGTCTCGACGATGACGGCGGCGGGCTTGTCGACGCCCGAGCCCGAGTCCTCGAGCACGCGCTCGAGCCACAGGAAGTCCGGGGTCTCGCCGTCGAAGTAGTCGTCGTACGGGATCTTGGAGCTGTTGGTCAGCGGGATGCCGGCGCCCTTGCGCTTCATCGAGTTGCCGGTCACGGACAGCGAACCCAGCGTCATGCCGTGGAACGCGTTCGTGAAGGACAGGATGTGCTGGCGGCCGGTCACCTTGCGGGCCAGCTTCAGGGCCGCCTCAACGGTGTTCGTCCCGGTCGGGCCGGGGAACATGACCTTGTAGTCCAGATCGCGCGGCTTGAGGATGACGTCGCGGAACGTCTCGAGGAACTCGCGCTTGGCCGGGGTCATCATGTCCAGCGAGTGCACGACGCCGCCGCTGGTGAGGTACTCGACCAGGGGGGCCTGCAGGGCCGGGTTGTTGTGGCCGTAGTTCAGGGCGCCGGCCCCGGCGAAGAAGTCCAGGTACTCGGTGCCGTCCTCGGCGGTCTGGGTCGCGCCGCTGGCCTTCGTGAAGACGGCGGGCCAGCTGCGGCTGTAGCCGCGGACCTCGGACTCGAGGGTTTCGAAAATCGTGGTGTCCATGGTGTTCCCTTTCGGCGGTGCGGAACCCGGTGGTTCCGCGCTCAAGGTGGAAGTGCGGTGGTGGCTGCGTGCCGGTCCCTTTCCCGGGCGGGAGGCGCCGGGGCGCCGCGGGGCGGCGCCGGGGACGACGGCGGCGTCGGGGCTAGTTCGCTCCGACGGTGGCCTTCGCGGCCGGTCGTGCGGCGCGGTCGGCCGCGAGCGGGCCGATGCGGTGCAGGTACTCCGTGTCGTGGCCGTCCGGGTACATCTCCGGGGTGAAGAGGGCCGTGACATCGTGGTCCGCGCCGTAGCGCTCGGCGAACGAGGCAAACAGGCGGTTGGACGCCGCGTTGTCGTCCGTGATGGTGGTCTCCAGCGCCTTCGCGCCGGTGCGCAGCGCGAGCTCGTCCAGCATCGTGCCGGCGAGACCGCGTCCGCGTGCGGCGGAGTCCACGGCGACCTGCCAGATCATCAGCGTGCCGGGCTCGTCGGGGCGGTTGTAGCCGGTGACGAAGCCGACGGGCTCGCCGTCGAGTTCGGCGATCACGCTGGTCTCCGCGAAGTCGCGGCACCACAGCAGGTAGGAGTAGGACGAGTTCAGGTCGAGGACCTGGGAGTCCTTGGCCATGCACCACATGGCGTGGCCGTCAGCCGTTTCGGGCTGGCGGAGAATAGGCTCGGACAGGACGTTTTCTGTTTGATCAGCCATCCATTTCAACGTACCGGGATCATTTTCGATCTCAACCCCCGGGGTCCCGCATTTGACAGCTTTCGGCTCAAGTTCGGCCTCGATCGCGCTCATGAGCGGCCCCCGTGCATCCCAAAGCTGGCGCGGGATGCACGCGGATCCCGCGACGAGTACCACGGGGGGTGAGGAACGTTACCGTTTTGTTATTTAACGTATGCGTGAGGCATGCCACTTTTCGGGCTTCGGCCGCCGATACCCCGGAGTAACCGAAGCCCCGCCCGACGGCCGCCAGCAGTGCGGGGCATGGGTCGCCAGCCGCCCATGGACGCGACCCTGGCCCACCGGCCATCCGTCGGGTGCGGGCATGGGTACGCCTGCCGCGCACCGGCGTCGGACGGAACCCGCCGGCGGCCCACCGCTGGGGGCATGGGTGCGCCGGCACCCCCCGGCGCGGGCACGGGCATGGGTGCGCCGGCGCCCCCGGCGCAGGCATGGGTGCGCCGGCGCCCCCCGCGCGGACACCGACCCATCCCAACCCATTGGCGCGGGCAGAAGCCCGCCGACACTCCGCAGAGGCGACAACGCCAGCCCAGCCACGGCGGCACTACACGCTCCGATTAAGTCGGAATTTCTTTCCACATTCCCATTCTGTCGAGCCAATGTGTCGTACATCTCTTCTAATATTGGGGGCATGGATCTGGACGAGGGCCGCGCACCGGGGCGCGGCAGCGACGACGCGGTCGGTCGCGGGGCGTCGGAGGCACGGCCCGCTTCCTCGCCTGCTGCCGCGCACCCGCCCTGCGCCCCTGGCGCACCCGCCAGCGGCACGGACACGCCCGTCAGTGGTCCAGACGCGCCCGCCACCGGCGCAGATAAACCCGCCAGCGGATCGGACGCACAAGCCCCGGCGGCGCCAGGCAGTCCCGCAGAGCCCGCCGCCCAGATCCAGGTGCACGATTTCACTCCGCCCACCCCGGGCCCCGACGCTCCGGTGGATCTGGTCCCGGTCCCCGGCGTGGATTCGTCCCGGGCCGGATTCGTCGATGGACGGCTATGGCTTGCCCCCGAGGCGGACCTGTCCCTGTCCGAGGCCGAGGCCCTGTCGATGGCCCTCGAGGCACGGCGGAGGGGCCTCGAAGCCGATAGCCACGTGGTCCTTGCCCGCGCCGCCACCGCCATGGGCACCGAGTACCACCGCGAGATCACCGAACTAGCCGACCTCTCGGGAAACCAGGCCGCAGACGCGGACAACGCAGCCCGGCTCCGCTGCGACCTCGGTGGCCCCACCCCCGCTTGGGCGAGCTGGAGCGAGACCGCGTTGGCCTTCACCCTGTCGCAAGCGTTGCACCTGTCCGAACGCACGGTCTGCAACCGCATCGACGAAGCCCTTGAGCTCCACCACGAAAGGGCCGCCACGCTGGCCGCCCTCTCGACCGGGGAAATCTCCGGCCAGCACGCCCGCACCATCGTCGAGGCCTGCCAGGACGTCCAGCCAGAGATGCCCGACTTGCCCGCCGTGGACGCCAGCGAAGCGGACCGAGAGGCCTACCTCCGCGCAGTCTCCACGGAACTGGCCCACAACGCCCTGCGCCGGGCCTGGCTCGAGGGCGAGCTCCTCACCGCCGCTCCGACCACCACGCCGGCCACGCTGCGCCGCAAATCCAAAGACCTCCGCCACCGGCTCGGCCCCGGCACCGCTGCCGAACGCGCCAGGCGCAACCGGGCCGACCGGGTCGTCGTCATCTCCCCCGGCGAGGAGGGCATGAGTGAACTCTTCGCCCAGATCCCGGCCGAATACGGCATCGCTGTCGCCGACCGCCTCGCGCACATTGCGGCCACCCTGAAACGCGAACCTGGCGAAACCCGCACCATGGCCCAGCTCAAGACAGACGTCCTCGTGGAGCTCCTGCTGGGGACCGAGGACTCGGCCGCTTGGGAGAACATCCGCGCCGAAGTCATGGTTCTGCTCCCCCACACCTGTCTGCCCGGCACACCCGCCCCCCGCAGCACCGAGCCGAACACCAGCCCCAGCGCCGAGCCGAACGTGCACTCGAACGCCGACGCGAGCGCGGACGCCACGTCCAGCGCCGAGCCGGACGCGAACGCCAGCTCCAGCGCCGGGCCGGACGCAAACGCCAGCTCCAGCGCCGGGGCGGACGCAAACGCCAGCTCCAGCGCCGGGAGCGCCGACGATAAGAAGGCGCAGGCACCGGGGCACACCCCGGAGGCCCTCCCGCACGGATCCGGAAGCGCCCTGGCCACGCCAGTACGCCCCGGGGCGGCCGCGGACGGTGGTGGCCGCACGGACGGAGACGACGAGGAAGACATCCTCGAGGCCGCCCCTGGCGACGCCCTCCCACCGATGGGAGGCCCCGACCCGACGGCAGGGGCACACCTGGTCGGCCACGGTCCCATCGACACCGCGACGGCACTGCGCCTCGCCGCTTCCGCCGCGACCTGGGACAGGCTCTACACGGGCGCCGACGGCCGCACCATCATCGGGATGGCCGCCACGAAGTACCGACCCACCGAAGCCGAACGCGAGGCCCTTCGCGCGGCCCTCCGCGCGCCCCTCGGCGTGAGGGGGACGGGAATGGCTCCAGGAGGCCCGCCGCCGCCTGCCTGGGACCGTCTCCACGCACCGCCCCGGGCGTTGGCCCGGCCCAGCTACGGCAGGACCCGCTATCGGCCGAGCCGCGCACAGGAACGCGTCCTCAAGGCCCGGCAGCCGACCTGCAGCGTCGGCGGATGCAACACGCCCGCCCGCGAGAACGACCACGCCACGGAATGGGCCGCCGGCGGCCACACCAGCCTGGATAACCTCCACCCGGACTGCCGGCGCCACCATGCGTTGGACACGGGCGGCTTGCTGCACTCCCGGCCGCTTGGCAACGGTGCCATCGAATTCACCACCGTCACCGGACGCCGCCACACCACGGCCCCCGAGATCCCCTGGGCCATGCAGGGACCGCCACCCCCACCAGAGCCGGCTGGCCCCCTGCCCCCGCGGTACCCGAATCCCCATGAGGACCGCATCTGGGCCATGCACCTCGACGACCTCAGACGCCAGGTGGCCGCGCGTGCCCTTCCCGCGGAACCGCCCCCAGCACCGGACCCGGCAGATCCGCCACCCGACGATGAGCCGCCCTTTTGAAACTCCGCTTGGCGCACCCCGTCGAAGGCGGGACGCTGGGGCCATGACGAAAATGGAGCCGGCATCAAACCTCTATGGCCAGGACGTCGCAGACCACGTGCCCGCTGCTGCGCCAGGCCCGCAGATCCTCGAGCCCGACGACGCGGGGGCGTGGCGGCTCGCGGCTCCCCTGCTGGCGGTCCGGGACAACGACGCCCACACGCTCTACGCGTACGCCCTCGCCCGGTCGCTGCTCGCGGCCCACCCGGAGGCCGACGCCCGGGTCGTCCTCCCGGCGATCCTGCTCCACGACATCGGGTGGTCGCAGGTCCCCGCCGACGACGTACTCTCGGCCATCGCCCCTGGTGGGGGCGACCGGGACCTCGTGCTGCTCCACGAGCGCGAGGGAGCCCGCCTGGCCCGCGACATCCTCGACCAGGTCGGCTGCCCACCCGACACCCGCGACCGGATTACCCGGATCATCGACGGGCACGACTCGCGGCGGGAGGCCCTTTCGATCGAGGACGCCCTCGTCAAGGACGCCGACAAGGTCTGGCGACTGAGCCCCCACGGCATCGACACGATCATGGACTGGTTCGGACTCGACCGCGCCCAGACCCTCCGACTCTGCGCGTCGCGCGTCCTCGGACACCTCTTCACGCAAGAGGCCACCGCCGTCGCCGGCGGCCTGGCCGCCCTCGAGTCCGCCACGCTCTGGCCGGAGCGGCAGGCCCTGGGCTGACCCTACGGGACGGGCGCCGCCCGGCGCCGCCCTCCCTAGACTGGTTCCAGCGGAGGAGGCGACATGGCGGGTGGCAACAGGGAGCCTGGGCGGAGCGTCACGTCCAAGGTCCTCGCCATCATCGGCGTGTTCGAGACCTCGCGCCGCTCGATGTCCCTGACCGAACTCTCCGAGCAGGCCGGCGTCCCCCTGTCCACAACGCACCGCCTGGTCGGGGAAATGGTCGAATGGGGCCTGTTGTCGCGGGGCGCCAACGGGAACATCCAGCTGGGCCTCCGGCTGTGGGCCATCGCTCAGAACGCCGGCCGCCAATTGCGCGACACCGCACGCCCGTTCATCCAGGACCTCTTCTCCCTCACGGGCGAAACCAGCCAGCTGGCAGTCCGCGACGGCAACTCCGCGCTCTACATCGAGCGCGTCTACGGCACGATGCGCGTCCCCCGGGCCTCCCGCGTCGGCGGCCGGCTGCCCCTCCACGCCACGGCCGTGGGAAAGGTGATCCTCGCCTTCGACGAGCCCTGGGTCAGGACCGCCTACCTGCAGCGCGACCTCGAGCGGCCCACGCCCCAGACCCACACGAACCCGGCGCGGCTGGCGGAGGAACTGGACGAGGTCCGCGAGCGCGGCTACGCCGTGACCCTGGAGGAGATGCGCGGCGGCTCGTGCTCGATCGCCGTGCCGGTCTTCCATACGGGCCGGATCGGCTGCAGCATCGGCCTCGTGGTCCCGTCGACGCACGGCGCGACCATGACCCGGCACCTCCCGGCCCTGCGGGGAATCTCCAGCCGGATCGAGCGCGCCACCGCCCATATCCCCCTGGAGACCCTTCTGGGCAGCCTCATCGACCCCCTGCCGGACGAGCCGCGCGAGCACTAGGCAAACGCGGGACCCGGAGCAACCGGCCGAACCCCAACACCTCTTCCACTCAGTGGGATAGTGGAGTGAGTGCCATCGCGTGACCTGAGTAACACTTGAGGAAGCCAAGCCGGGAACCGCCTAGCGGCCCGGGAAGCCTTCCCAGGAGTTCAGATGCCTTCCACCACGGACACCGCCCGCTGCCCGTTCGGCCACGGCGCCGAGGCGCCGGCCGACCACCACGGCTTCGAGCCGTTCCAGCAGAAGGACCCGTTCCCCGCCTACCAGGCGCTGCGGACCGAGCAGCCGGTCATGTTCGACGAGCGCGTCGGCTACTACGTCGTCACCCGGTACGACGACGTGAAGGCCGTCTTCGACGACTGGGAGACGTTCTCCTCCGAGAACGCCCAGGCCCCCGTCCGCCGGCGGGGCGCCGCCGCGACGAAGATCATGGAGGAGGGCGGCTTCACGGCCTACTCCGGACTGTCGGCCCGCCGCCCGCCGGAGCACACCCGGATCCGCGCCGTCGCGCAGAAGGCCTTCACGCCCCGCCGCTACAAGGTCCTCGAGCCGGAGATCCGGAAGAACGTCGTCCGGCTCGTCGAGAAGATGCTGGCGCGCCCGGACCGCGACGGCGACATCTTCCGCGACCTGGCCTACGAGGTCCCCACGGTCACGATCCTGACCCTGATCGGCGCGGACGTGTCCAAGCTGGACACGTTCAAGGCCTGGTCCGACTCGCGGGCCGCCATGACGTGGGGCGACCTGTCCGACGAGGAGCAGGTCCCGCACGCCCACAACCTGGTCGACTACTGGCAGGAGTGCCTCCGGCTGGTCCGCGTCGCCCACGAGGAGGGCGGCGACAACCTCACGGCCGACCTGGTCCGCGCACAGTCCGACGGCGCCGAGATCAGCGACCACGAGATCGCCTCGCTCCTCTACTCCCTGCTCTTCGCGGGCCACGAAACCACGACGACGCTGATCGCCAACTGCTTCCGCGTCCTGCTCGCGCACCAGGACCAGTGGGCGCAGCTCGCCGAGGACCCGAAGAAGATCGCCGGCGCCGTCGACGAGGTCCTCCGCTACTCCGGCTCCATCGTCGCCTGGCGCCGCAAGGCCCTCAAGGACACCGAGGTCGGCGGCGTGAGGATCCCCCAGGGCGGCGAGCTGCTGCTCGTCATGGGCTCCGCGAACCGCGAGGAGGAGCGTTTCGAGCACGGCGAGGAGTTCGACATCTCCCGCAACAACGCCCGCGAGCACCTTTCCTTCGGGTTCGGCATCCACTACTGCCTCGGAAACATGCTCGCCAAGCTCCAGGCCAAAATCGCCCTCGAGGAGGCCCTCCGCCTCGCCCCCGGCCTGCGCCTCGTCGCCCCCGACGACATCACCTTCCGCGAGAACCTCTCGTTCCGCGTCCCCGAAACCGTCCCCGTCACCTGGGAGTCCTGACCCATGGAAAGCACCGACTACATCCAGTCCTTCGACGGAGGCATCGAGCCGAAGCTCGAGCGTCTCGGCGGCAAGGGCGCGTCGCTGGTCACCATGACCGACGCCGGCATGCCCGTCCCCCCGGGCTTCGTCGTCACCACGGCCGTGTTCGACGCCTTCATCGACGAGGCCGGGATCCGGGACGGCATCCGAACCCGCCTGGCCGGGCTCGACGCCGACGACCCTACGGCCGTGGAGTCCGCGTCTGCCGCCATCCGCGAGGAGATCTGTTCCCGCCCGGTCCCGGCCGGCCTGCGCCAGGAGACCCGCGCCGCCTACGAGGCGCTGCAGTCGCGCTTCGCGGCCCCCGCCCCGGTCGCCGTCCGTTCCTCCGCCACCGCCGAGGACCTGCCCGACGCCTCCTTCGCCGGCCAGCAGGACACCTACCTCTGGCTCGAGGGCTTCGACTCGGTCGCCGAGCACGTCCGGCGCTGCTGGGCCTCCCTCTACACGGCCCGCGCCATCACCTACCGGCTCAAGAACGGCATCGAGGACGAGGGCCTGTCGATGGCCGTCGTCGTCCAGAAGATGGCCAACGCGCGGGTCTCCGGCGTCGCCATGACCCTGGACCCGGCCAACGGGGACCGCTCCAAGATCACCGTCGACGCCTCCTACGGCGTCGGGGAAACGGTCGTCTCCGGCACGGTCACCCCGGACAACATCCAACTCGACAAGGTCACGCTCGCCGTCGTCACCGAACACATCGGCGACAAGCACGTCGAGCTCGTGCCCGACGCCGGCGCCCACACCCTGGTGGAGCGCCCCGTCGACGCCGACCGCCGCGGGCGCCGCAGCCTCACCGACGCCGAGCTGGAGGCCGTCGCCCGCATGGCCAAGCGCGCCGAGAAGCACTACGGGTGCCCGCAGGACATCGAGTGGGCCCTCGACGCCGACCTCCCCGACGGCGAGAACCTCATGCTCCTGCAGTCCCGCCCCGAGACCGTGCACTCGTCGAAGGCGCCCGCCGCGGCGGGGACCGGCGGCTTCGCCGCCGCCCTCGGCATCCCGGGAACGGGCACGACGGCGGCGCACCCGCCCGGAACGCCTGGCCCCGGCCACCCCGGTTCCGGCGACACAGCCGGCGGCGCCACGGCGGCCGGCGATGGCACAACGGCCAGCACCGCGAACGGCGGCCCGACGGCGGGCACCGCGCCGTCGGGCTCCTTCGGCCTCGGCTCCATCACCGCCAGCCTGCTCCGCAGCGCACCCTGACGCACCGCCACGGCTCCCCCGTACCTCCCCCGCCACCTCCCGAGCACCACCGACATCCCCCACCACGGTTCACCGTCGAACCCCGACCGAGAGGACACCCCAGAGATGTCCATGAAGTCCTTCCCCAAGCCGTCCGAGCTCCCGGTTCCCGCGGGCGCCGAGGACTGGAAGAGCATCTACCCCTACTACCTGGTCTTCCAGGACCAGCTCCAGGACGCCGAGGACGCCAAGTTCTGGTTCTGCGACTCCCAGCACTGGCCGACGGTCTTCAAGCCGTTCGAGACCATCGGCGGCGAGTTCGCGGTCAAGTGCCTGGGCCAGTACAACGCGCGGCACCTGATGATCCCCAACGCGAACGGGATCGAATTCCGCGTGCACCTCGGCTACCTGTACATGTCCCCGATCCCGGTCCCGGAGGAGCAGATCGCCGCCCGGGTGCCGCACTTCGAGGAGCGGGTGGGCCACTACTTCCGGAACTGGGAGCCGCTGCTGGAGCAGTGGAAGCGGAAGGTCCGCGGCACGATCGACGAGATGGAGGCCCTGTCCTTCGCGAAGCTGCCGGACATGGTGCCACTGGAGGACATCACCTCCGGCAAGGCCCAGGACGGGTCGGAGGTGCTGCTCGGGAACTACGACCGGCTGATCCAGCTGGCGTACCAGAACTGGCAGTACCACTTCGAGTTCCTCAACCTCGGCTACATCGCGTACCTGGACTTCTTCAACTTCTGCAAGGAGGTCTTCCCGAACATCCCGGACCAGTCCATCGCCACGATGGTCCAGGGCGTGGACATGGAGCTGTTCCGGCCCGACGACGAGCTGAAGGCGCTCGCGACGCTCGCGGTCGAGCTCGGCCTGCAGTCCCGCTTCGCGGACACGGACGACGTCGCCGGCACGCTCGCGGGCCTCGAGGCGGCCGACGGCGGCGCCCGGTGGCTGGAGCGCTACGCGGAGGCGCAGGACCCGTGGTTCAACTTCACGGTCGGGAACGGCTTCTACGGGCACGACAAGTACTGGAAGGACCACCAGGAGATCCCGCTCGGCTACATCGCCGACTACATCCGGCGCCTCGACGAGGGCCAGACGATCATGCGGCCCAAGGAGGAGCTGATCGCGGAGAAGGAACGCATCGTCGCCGAATACCGCGAGATCCTCGACCCGCAGGCCGCGGAGGTCTTCGACGCCAAGCGCGGACTGGCCGCGACCGCGTACCCGTACGTGGAGAACCACAACTTCTACATCGAGCACTGGACCATGGGCGTCTTCTGGCGCAAGGTCCGGGAGCTGTCCCGGATGATGCACGCCGAGGGCTTCTGGAGCGAACCGGACGACCTGCTCTACCTGAACCGCAACGAGGTCCGGGACGCCCTGTTCGACCTCGTCACCGGGTGGGGCGTCGGCGCGCCGACCGGTCCGATCGGCCCGACCTACTGGCCGGAGGAGATCGAGCGCCGGCGGAGGATCGTCGACGCACTGAAGACGGCCCGTCCCGCGCCGGCCCTGAACACCCCGCCGGCGTCCATCACGGAGCCGTTCACCCGGATGCTCTGGGGCATCACCACGGAGCAGGTCCAGCAGTGGCTGGCCGGGGACGAGGACGGCGGCACCGGCCTGAAGGGGATGGCCGCCTCCCCGGGGACGGTCGAGGGCCCGGCCCGCGTCGTCCACGACGCGGACCAGCTCTCCGAGGTCCGGGAGGGCGAGATCCTGGTCGCCACGGTCACGGCGCCCAGCTGGGGCCCGATCTTCGGCAAGATCCGGGCGACGGTCACTGACATCGGCGGCATGATGAGCCACGCCGCGATCGTCTGCCGCGAGTACGGGCTGCCCGCCGTCACCGGGACCGGCAACGCCTCGACGACCATCCGCACCGGGCAGCGCCTGCGCGTGGACGGGACGAAGGGCACCGTGGAGATCCTCGACGACGCGGACGCGCCCGCCGTCGAAGGCCCGGGGGCCCACTCCCACGCCCACGGGCACGAGCCCACGCACGCCCCCGCCTAGCCAGCGGGGCGGCGGCCCATGTCCCCCGGCGGCCGCCGCCCCGCATCCCACCGGCACGGCCGGTGGCGGCTGCCGGGCCGGCCCTCCCCCCGATCGGCGCTCCGGCGCCGCCGGCCCGGCAGCCGCGCTCCCCCTCCTCGGGCCCACCGCCCGAACCGTCCCGCACCCCCGAAGCGAAAGCGACTGACATGACCGACACCACCGACACGGCCCGCACCGTCCTGGTCACCGGCGGCGCCGGCGGCCTGGGCCGGGCGTTCGCCCTGGGCTTCGCCGGCCGCGGCTACCGGGTCGCCGTCGCGGACACGAACGCCGCCGGGGCCGAGGAGACCGCCGCCCTGGTCCGTGGGGCCGGGGCCGAAGCCGCCGCCTTCGCGGCGGACGTCACCAGCCCGGAGTCGACGGCGGAGCTCGCCGCCCGGACGGCGGAGTTCGGGGGCGGGCGCATCGACGTCGTCCTCAACAACGCCGCCATCTACGGCGCCGTGACCCGCTCCCCCTTCGAGGAGATCGACCCCGCCGAATGGGACCTGGTCATGGGCGTGAACCTCAAGGGCCCGTGGCTCGTCTCCCGGGCCGCCAGCCCGCACCTGCCCGAGGGCGGGCGGATCATCAACCTCTCCTCCGCGACGATCTACTCCGGCTCCGAGCAGTGGATGCACTACGTGGCGTCCAAGGGCGGTGTCGTCGCCCTGACCCGCGTCATGGCCAAGGAGCTCGGCCGGCGCGGCATCACCGTCAACGCGATCGCCCCGGGCTTCACGCTCACCGAGGCCAGCTACTCGCTCATGGACAACGCGGAGACCTACGGCGTGGACCGCGGGGCGCTCAAGCGCTCCAGCCAGCCGGAGGACATCGTCGGCGCGGCCCTGTTCCTCGCCGGCCCCGACAGCTCCTACGTCACCGGCCAGACCCTGGTGGTCGACGGCGGCCGCCAATTCATCTAGCCCACCACCCAGCATCCCCCACGGATCCCAGACCAGAGGAGGACACCATGCCAGTCGTCCAGTTCACCGACGCCGACGGAACCGTCCGCGACATCGAAGGCAACACCGGGGACTCCGTCATGGAGACGGCCGTCCGCCACGGCGTGCCCGGCATCGTCGCCGAGTGCGGCGGGTCCCTCTCCTGCGCCACCTGCCACGTCTTCGTCGACGAGCGGGACCTCCCGAACCTGCCGCCCATGGAGGACATGGAGGACGAGATGCTCTACGGCACCGCCGTCGACCGCGAGGAGAACTCCCGGCTCTCCTGCCAGCTGAAGCTGTGCGAGGGCCAGGACCTGCACGTCACGACGCCGGAAACGCAGGTGTAGCCATGGCGACCGAAACGACCCGCGCGGCCGACCCCGCCGTCGGCGTCCTCGCCGCGGGCGAGGCGCCCACCCGCACCGGCCTGCTGATCGTGGGGGCCTCGCAGTCCGGCGTGCAGCTGGCCGCGTCCCTCCGCGCCCTCGGCTACACGGAGCACATCACGCTGCTCGGCGACGAGGACCACCGCCCCTACCAGCGGCCCGCCCTGTCCAAGGAGTTCCTCCAGGACAAGGTGGACAAGGAGAAGCTGATCTTCCGCACCGCCGAGTACTGGGCCGAGCACCGCATCGCGCTCGTGAAGGGGGAGCGCATCGAGCGGATCGAGAAGAACGCCGACGGCTCCGGCACGGCCGTCTCGGCCACGGGGTCGCGGATCGCCTTCGACCGGCTGGCCCTCACCGTGGGCGCCCGCGCCCGCCGCCTGGAGGCCGAGGGCGCGGACCTCGACGGCGTCGTCTACCTGCGCAACGCCGACGACGCGCTCGCCCTGAAGGACCTCGCCCCGGAGGCGGCCGACGTCGTCGTGGTCGGCGGCGGGTTCATCGGGCTGGAGGCCGCGTCCTCGCTGCACGGCATGGGCAAGCGCGTCACGGTCCTGGAGTACGGGCCGCGGCTCATCGGCCGCGCCGTCGGCGAGCCCACGAGCGCCTACTTCCTCGAGGCCCACCGCGCGCGCGGGCTGGACATCAGGCTCCAGACGCGGATCCGGCGGATCGCCGGCGAGGGCGGCCGCGTCAGCAGCGTCGAGCTGGAGGACGGCACCGTCCTGCCGGCGGACATCGTGCTGGTCGGCATCGGCGTCGTCCCCAACACGGAGCTCGCGGAGTCCATGGGCCTGGAGGTCGACAACGGGATCGTCGTCGACGGCAACGCCCTGGCCTCCGACGGGGCCACGGTCGCGGTCGGCGACGTCGCCAACCTGCCCAACCCGCTGCCCGGCGCCCCGGCCGGCGAGCGCCTCCGCCTCGAGAGCGTCAACAACGCGGTCGAGCACGCGAAGGTCGCCGCCTACTCGCTGATGGGCCGCCGGGAGGAGTACGCGGGCATCCCGTGGTTCTGGTCCAACCAGGCGGACCTGAAGCTGCAGATCGCCGGCCTGTCCCTGGGCCACGACTCCACGGTGGTCCGCCGCGACGACGCCAAGGGCCGCTTCTCGGTCCTCTACTACCGGGACGGACGGATCATCGCCGCGGACTGCGTCAACCACCCGCTGGACTTCATGGCCGTGAAGAACGCGCTGGGCAAGGGCCAGAACATCCCGGCCGCGGCGGCCGCGGACCCGGCCACCCCGCTGAAGACCCTCGCGACGGACGCCTGAGCGTCCGGGCGGAAGGAGAGACATGAGCACCGACAAGACCCACGCCGAGTGGGCCCCGGCCGACCCGGCGGCGCACGCCGCGGACCCGCGCGCCGCCGCCTTCGCCGCAGCCCACCCGGACCGGCCCCTTCCCGCGGCAGGCCCCGTGGACACGGGTCCGATCGCCCTCACCCCGAGCACGGGGCTGGACGCGCTGTGGCGGGCCGTCGTCCCGGAGACGCGCACGCGCGGCAACGACGTGCACCTGCCGATCTCCCTCGCCTACGCGCAGCGCCTCTGCGACGCCTACCCCGAGGCGGACCGCGAGCTGGTGCTCGTGGCGATCCTGCTGCACGACACCGGCTGGGCCCACGTGGACGAGTCCCGGATCCTGTCCGAGGGCTTCTCCGGGGACTGGCGCAAGGCCGCCATCCGCTTCGAGCACGAGGAGCGGGGCTGCGCCGTGGCGCGCCGCGTCCTGCCGGGCCTGGGCCACGGCCCGGAGTTCGTCGACCGGGTCTGCGAGATCATCGACGGGCACGACACCCGGCACGTCGCCTACTCCCTCGAGGACGCCCTCGTCCGCGACGCCGACCGGCTGTGGCGCTTCGACCACGCCGGGATCGCCCTGGCCAGCTCCTGGTTCGGGATGGATCCGGCCACGTACTGCGACCGGCTCGGCCAGGAGATCGTCCCGGAGCTCATCACCGAGGCCGCCGTCGCCATGGCCCGCGCCGACCTGGCCCGCTCCAACGCCCTGCTGCGGACGGAGGCCATCCGATGAGCGCCGCGCCGCAGGCCTCCCGCCCCGAGGCGGGCGCGGCCGCCGCGGCCCCCGCAGCTGCGCCCGCCGCGGTCCCCGCCGGTGCGCGCGCCGGCGCTGCGCCCGCCGGCGCTGGGCCCGGTCCGACGGCGGCGCCGCCGTCGTCCTCCCCCGCCGCCGCGGCCCGCGCCGCGCTGGACCTGCGCTACGCGCACGTCGACGACGTGTTCGCGGACGGCGCGTGGGTGCCCGCGCTCGCGCCGGGGCGCAACGACGTGACCGACCCGGCCACCGGCGAGGCGTGGGGGTCGGTGCCCGACGGCGGCGCCCCGGACCTGGACCGCGCCGTCGGCGCCGCCCGCCGCGCGTTCGACGCCGGCCCCTGGCCGCGCCTGTCCGCCGCGGAGCGCGCGGGGTACCTGCTGCGCATCGCGGACGAGGTCGAGGCCCGGTCCGAGCAGATCGCGCTGACGAACACGCGGGAGAACGGCACGCCCATCTCCGAGTCCCGGGGCGCCGCGGCGAACGCGGCGGGGATCCTGCGCTACTTCGCGACGCTCGCCCCGCTGCTCGACGGGGAGGAGGTGCGCCCGTTCCCGAACGCGCCGGACCGCGAGTCGGTGCTGCGGCGCGACCCCGTGGGCGTGTGCGGGCTGATCGCGCCGTGGAACTTCCCCATCAACCTGATGGCCATCAAGCTCGCGCCGGCGCTGCTGGCCGGGTGCACCGTCGTCATGAAGCCGGCCTCGCCGACGCCGCTGTCCTTCCGCCACATCGTCGACGCGTGCGCCGCAGCCGGCGTGCCCGCCGGGGTCGTCAACCTCGTCACCGGTTCCGGCCGGCTCGGGGACGCGCTCGTGCGGCACCCCGGCGTGGACAAGGTCGCGTTCACCGGCTCGACGCCGGTGGGCCGGAAGATCGCGGCCGCGGCGGGGGAGCTGCTGCGGCCGGTGACACTGGAGCTGGGCGGCAAGTCCAGCGCGATCGTGCTGCCGGACGCCGACCTGGACGCGATGTCCGGCGGACTGGTGCGCTCGTGCCTGCGCAACACGGGGCAGACCTGCTACATCTCGACCCGGATCCTCGCCCCGCGCGAGCGGTACGCCGACGTCGTGGACATGGCGACGGCGACGGTCGCCGCCCAGCCGCAGGGCGACCCGCTGGCCCCGGCCACCGTGTTCGGGCCGTCCGCGACGGCCTCCCAGTTCCGCACCGTCATGGAGTACGTGGAGTCGGCGCACGCCGAGGGCGCGCGGGCGACCACGGGCGGAGAGGCCGCGGCGCCCGGCGGCGGCCTGGAGGGCGGGTTCTTCGTGGAGCCGACCGTGTTCGCGGACGTCGCGCCGTCGATGCGGATCGCCCGGGAGGAGGTCTTCGGGCCGGTGCTGTCCGTGATCGCCTACGACGGCGTGGACGAGGCCGTGGCCCTGGCGAACGACACCGGCTTCGGGCTCGGCGGGATCGTGTACGGGACGGACGAGGACGCCGCGCTGGCCGTGGCGGACCGGGTCGACTCCGGCAGCGTGGGGATCAACTTCTTCGCCTCCAACCACGCGTCCCCGTTCGGGGGCCGGCACGACTCCGGGCTCGGCACCGAGTACGGGCCCGAGGGCCTCGCCGCGTACCTGAGCTACAAGTCGATCCACCGCCGGCGGTAGCGGGAGCGGCGGGACCCCCGCGCGGCGGCGAACCCGGCGTGCCGGCCGGGACCGGCGGGTGTGGGACGCTGTCGGCATGCGCCTGTGGAGCCTGCACCCCGCCTACCTCGACACGAAGGGGCTCCTCGCGTGCTGGCGCGAGGGCCTGCTGGCGCGCAAGGTCCTGGCCGGGCAGACCCGCGGGTACACCAACCACCCGCAGCTGGTCCGGTTCCGGGCGTGCGCCGACCCGCTGGCCGCAGTCGACGCCTACCTCGGGCGGGTCGTCGACGAGGCCGACGCGCGGGGCTACCGCTTCGACCGGGGCAAGCTCGGACCGGCGGGGCACGCCCCGGACGCGGCGGCCCTCCTGCCCCTCACGGAGGGCCAGCTCGCCTTCGAGCGCGGCCACCTGCTCGCCAAGCTCGACGTCCGGGACCCGGCGCGCGCCGCGGCCCTCGCGGCGGCCGACCCCGTCAGGGCCCACCCCTCGTTCCGCCTGGTCCCGGGCCCGGTCGAGGCGTGGGAACGGGCCGCGGGCTGACGGGACCACGGCGCGTTGACACCAGACGGCGGAAGGGCTTGGCATGTGGTTTGACTCTTGGGACGCGATCCTGCGGATCCTGCTCGTGGGCTCGGCGACCTACGCGGCACTGGTCCTGGTGCTGCGGTCCACCGGGAAACGGACCCTCGGCCAGCTCAATGCCTTCGACTTCGTCGTGACCGTTGCGCTCGGCTCGACGGTGGCCACCATCCTGCTCAGCCCGGAGGTCTCCTGGGCCGAAGGCACGGTGGCCTTGGTGCTGCTGGCGAGCCTGCAGTTCGTCGTCGCCTGGACCTCCTCGCGCTGGCCCCGCGCCAGGGGTGTTTTTACGAGCGAGCCGGCCCTGCTTCTCGCCGATGGCCAGATCCGCCAGGAGGCCCTCCGGCGCAACCGGCTCACGGTTTCCGAACTGCGGCAGGCCGCCCGGCTCCAGGGCATCGGCGACCTCTCGACGGTCCAGGCGATGGTTCTGGAGACCAACGGCAAGATCAGCGTCATCCCGCGCGCGCAATACGGGGACGGGTCCGCCCTGGTCGATGTGGCCCCCCGGGACGACGACCTCGACACCTGAGCGGACGTCGCCCCGCAGGACCCCCGCGCGGGCCTCACGCCCGGTTCTGCCACCACACGGCCAGGCCGGAGAAGACCCGGCCCAGGACCAGGGCCGCCGCGATGGCCAACAGGACCGCGAACTCGGTGCGCACGCCCTCCCAGGCCCCCGAGACGGCGCCGACGGCCACCGAATACGACGCCCAGAGCACCGCGGCCCCGGCCGAGAGCGCGCAGAACCGCCCCGGGGCCAGCGGCACGAGGCCGGCCGCGACGTTCGAGGTGATCCGGCCCAGCGGGATGAAGCGGGACGTCGTCAACAACACGAGGCCGTGCCGCTCGAGGCGGCGGCCCGTCGCCCGGAGCGTGGCCCGCCATCCCGGGCGCTGGAACAGGCGGAACCCGGCCAGCCCGGCGTACCGGGCCAGCAGGTACCCGGCGAGGTCCCCGGCCAGGGCGCCGCCCACCATCGCCAGGCCGAGCAGGTAGGGGTTCAGCTGCCCCGTGCTGACGGACAGGGAGCCGAGGGCGACGAACAGCGTCGTACTGGGCACGGGCGGGAAGACCCCGGACAGGGCCACGGCCAGGCCGGCGGCCGGGTACACCCACCAGGCGTCGAGGTGGCCCAGCAGCATCGAGAGGACGTCCACGGCGCTACCCCGTCCCGCCGCTCTCCGCGGGTGTCGGGCCGGCGGGGGCGCCGCCGTCGTCCCCCTCCCCCGGCTCGTCGGTCCCGTGGCCCAGCTCCACGGGTTGCATGCCGGCGGCCTCGATGACGGCGGTCGTGTTCCGGATGAACACCACGAGCCAGGAGAACACGATCCCCGCCGCGGCCAGCTCCAGCGCCGTGAGGTTGTAGTAGCGCAGCGGGAACCAGAGCGCGGCCGCCCCGATGAGGGCGCCCACGGCGAGGAGCGTCAGCACATAGAACGCGGCCGGATACCCGGGCAGCCAGAGCGGCACCCCCAGCAGCAGCACCAGCAGGATCACGGCCAGCAGCCGCACGAAGAACGTGTGCACGTCCGTGAACGTGTTGACCGGGAACACGCCGATCCCGACCATGCACAGCCCGCCGGCGATCAGCCCCCAGCGCACGACGGCGGGGCGGGGGCGCGCCAGCCGGCGCCGTCGGCCGATGGCGGCGTCCGCGCGCCCGAGGACCTCGGCCCAGTGCTTGAGGTCCCGGGTCAGGAACGAGGAGAGCGTCGTGAGGATGACCCCGGACGTGGTGATGGTGGTGTTGAACGTCCAGAACGACGTCGCCCCGGCCTGGCCGGTGCCGAGCTCGCTGAACATCGAGTGCCACCACAGCGGGTTTTCCGCGAACAGCATGCTCACGAGCATGCCGGAGGCCATGAACACGGCCAGCAGCACGGACAGGGTCGCGGCCGTGATCCGGGCCCCGGATGTGAAGGCCGCGTACGCGCTGATCCCCGCCGCGACGGCGAGCATGGTCGCGCCCGCGACGGCGTCGACGGTGAGCCCGAAGAACGCCTGCTGGAACATGCGGAACACGGTCAGGGAGGACATGACGGCGATCGCGGCGTGCACCACGACCAGGGCCACGACGTCCACGGCCTGGCGCACGAGCGGCCGGGTGCCGAGCCACCGGTGCACGGTGCGGGCGGACTGGACGTAGCCGCCGACGAACGCCAGGCCCGCCGCGGCACCGGACACGGCGGAGGAGTAGATGGCCACGGACCCGTCGCCGGCCAGCGGCGGCCGGTAGCCGCGGAAGGACACGAGCCCGACGGCCACGGCGAGCGCGCCGGCGATGACGGCCGACCAGATCGACAGGGACTCCAGGCGCAGCGGGTCGCGGCGGGCGCGGACGCCGCCGTCGTCCTCCACCATCTCGGCCACCGCTCCTTCCGCTCGCTGCCCCGCCGCCGATTCTTGCACGGCTTGCCCCACGCGACACGGGTGGCTGGCAGAATCGGAGCCATGAACACCCCCGACCTGCACCTGACGGGCGACGACGCCGCCGACCAACTGCTCTCCGCGGACCCGCTGGCGCTGCTGATCGGCATGCTGCTGGACCAGCAGGTGCCCATGGAGACCGCATTCGCCGGCCCGCTGAAGCTGCGCGAGCGGCTCGGGCACCTGGACGCCGACCGGATCGCCGTCATGGCCCCGGACGAGTTCACCGCGGTCTGCGCGCAGTCCCCCGCCGTCCACCGCTTCCCCGGCTCGATGTCCGGCCGCATCCAGGCCCTGTGCCGGGCCCTCGTGGAGGAGTACGGCGGCGACGCCGCCGCCCTGTGGACCGCCGGCGAGCCGGACGGCAAGACCGTCCTCAAGCGGCTCAAGGCCCTGCCTGGGTACGGCGACCAGAAGGCCCGGATCTTCCTGTCCCTGCTCGGCAAGCAGTGCGGCGTGGACCCGGCGGGCTGGCGCGAGGCCGCCGGCGAGTACGGGGCGGAGGGGTCCCGGCTGTCCATTGCGGACGTCGTGGACGCCGAGTCCCTGGGCGAGGTCCGCGCGGAGAAGAAGCGCCGGAAGGCCGAGGCGAAGGCCGCCCGCGGCGGATCGCGTTGACGCCCGCGCCGCCGCCCTCGGTGTGGCGGGCGCCGGGGATGCCGGCCCTGCTCACGATGACGGCGTTCGGGTTCTCCGGGTTCTCCGCCCTGCTGCCCACGGCGCCGCTGTGGGCGCTCGAGGGCGGGGCCGGCGCCGGAGGGTCCGGCCTCGTCAACGGCGTCCTGATGCTGTTCACGGTGCTGGCGCAGCCGTTCGTGCCGGGGGCGTTGCGCCGCCTCGGGTGGGCCCCGGTCCTGGCCGCGGGCATGGTGCTGCTCGGCGTGCCGCCGTTGCTGTTCGCGGCGTCGCCCGAGCTGGTGCCGGTCCTGCTGCTCTCCGCGGTGCGCGGGCTGGGCTTCGGCATCCTCACGGTCTCGGGCAGCGCGGCCGTCGCCGAGCTCGTGGAGCCGGGGCGGCGCGGCAAGGCGATCGGCGCGTACGGGCTGGCGATCGCGGCGCCGCAGCTGCTCCTGCTCCCGGCGACGCCGTGGATCGCCGGGAACATCGGCTTCTGGCCCGTGTTCGCGCTCGGCGCCCTGCCGCTGCTCGGGGTGCTGCCGGCGGTGCGGCTCGCGCGGCACCTGCACGCGCTGCCGGAGCCGGTGGAGCATGGTGCGGACGACGGCGGCGCCGCGGCACGCCTGGACGGCGGACGCCGCGGCGCGCTCGCCCGGCTGGTCCGGCCGATGGCCCTGCTCCTGGCCGTGACTCTGGCCGGCGGCGCCCTGATCACGTTCACGCCCCAGATGAGCTCCAGCCCGGCCGCGACGACGGCCGGCCTGCTGCTGCTCACGGCGACGGCGGCGGTCAGCCGGTGGCGGTTCGGCGGGCTGGCGGACCGGCACGGCGCCCACGCGTTCCTGGCCCCGCTGGTCCTGCTGACGATCGCCGGGCTCGGCCTGGCCGCCTGGGCCGTCGTCGACCCCGACCGGACGCTCGTCCCCGCGCTGCTGCTGGGCCTGGCGATCGTCGGGGTCAGCTACGGCGGGCTGCAGAACCTGACGCTCGTCGAGTCCTTCGCCGTCGTCCGCCGCCGCGACTACGGGCTGGCCAGCGCCGTGTGGAACGTCGGGTTCGACGCCGGCACGGGCATCGGGTCGGTCCTGGTCGGCGCGCTCGCGGCCGGCCTGTCCTTCCCCGCGGCCCTGCTCGCGTGCGCGGCGTTCTCGCTGGCGACGCTGCCGCTGGCGCTGGCGCGGGGACGGCGCGCCTAGGGGAGGAACCCGATCAGGATCCCGCCCACGGCGACGATCCCGGCCACGACCACGAAGACGTTGGACAGCTTCCCGCGGAACGGGGCGAGCGCCGGGACCTTGCGGATCGCGTACATCGGCATCAGGTACAGCACGGCCGCGATGACCGGGCCGGCCAGCGACTCGATGAGGGACAGGATGCTCGGGTTCATGACGCCGGCCAGCCAGGTCGTCGCGATCAGGAAGGCGGAGATGGCGATCCGCAGGCCGCGGTCGCCGATGCGCCGGGCCCCGGGGTCCACCATGCTGCGGACGATGCCCTGCGCGCCCTCGAAGGCGCCGAGCCAGTGGCCGAAGAACGAGGAGCCGATGGCGGCCACGGCCACGGCGGGGCCAAGCCACTCGATGATCGGCATGCCCATGACGTTGGCCAGGTGGGACAGGACCGGGAGGTTCGCCTCCTTGGCCTCCTGCAGGCCGTCGGGGCCGAGGGCGAGCACGCACGACCAGACGAAGCCCATGGTGAACACGACCAGCATCACGGAGGTGACCCGCAGGATCGACGAGGCCTTGCGCACGGAGCCGGCGCCGTAGCGCCCGCGCAGGGAGACGGAGAACTGGGAGATCGCCGGCGAGTGGTTGAAGGCGAAGACCATGACCGGGATCATCAGCCACAGGGACATCGCGAAGTCGCCGGCGGCCGGCACGGCGCCGAAGCCGTCGAAGGACCAGCGCGGAATGAGCAGCAGGGTCACGACGAAGAGGACCGCGATCAGCGGGTAGACCAGCCACTGCGTGACCACGAGCATGATCCCGCGCCCGGCGACCATCACGGCGGACATCAGCAGGACGAGGATCCCGGACAGCAGCCAGCGCGGCCAGGGGTCCATCCCGAGCTGGTTGACCATGAGGCTGTCCACCGTGTTGGTGATGCCGACGCCGTAGATCAGGACGATGGGGTAGATCGCCAGGAAGTACAGGACGGTGACGACGCGGCCGGCGCCCTCGCCGAAGTAGTCGCGGACGACGCCGGTGATGTCCCGGCCCGGGTTCGGCGACGCGCACACGATCCGGGACAGGGCGCGGTGGGAGAAGTAGGTCATCGGCCCGATGAGCAGGGTCGCGATGAGCAGGGGCCACAGGCCACCGAGGCCCGCGTTGATGGGCAGGAACAGGATCCCGGCGCCGACGGCGGTGCCGAAGAGGCCGATGGTCCAGCTGGTGTCGAACCGGTTCCAGCGCGGCGGGGCCGGGTGGGCCGCGGGGGCGGGGGCGGCGGGGGCTGACTGGTCGCCGGGCGGCGGGGACGGGTGGCCGGATGCCATCTGGTACTCCTCGTGGGGCGGGGGATTGCCCCGTTGGTGCGGCGCGCGGGTTCTGCGCAGGTCTGCGGCGCGCCCGACGGTCCCGGTGGGGACGGGCAGGGGCCGCAAGGGAGTGTAGTGCAGGGCACACGGGCGCGCCGAATCGGGGGCCCGCGGCGCCGGGCCCCCGCCGCGCCGGCTACCCCTGGCGGCCCTTCATCCGGGGGTTGCGCTTGTTGATGACGAACGTCCGGCCCCGGCGGCGGACGATCTGCGCGCCGGGCTGCCGGGCGAGCGAACGGATGGATGCGCGGACCTTCACGGAAAACCTCCTGTTATTGAGAATCAATTGCAACAGTATAGGCTGGTCCGGCCCGCAACCCGCCACCCCGGAAGAGGACCACCCGTGATTCCCGTCGTCGCCCTGTTCGGCCTGTGCGCGTCGCAGCGCCGCGCCGTCGCCCGCCGCCTCGCCGAGGCGCGCGGCGACCTCCACCTGGCCCCCGCGGAAACCGGCCTGTCCCTGCGCCCCGGCGACGCGGCGGCCCTCGTGGGCGCCACCCCGCGCGGGGGCGTCGTCCTCTATTGCCCGCCCGCCTGGGCCCCGGCGGAGGTCGTCGCGACGATGCCGCCGGAGGGGGCCGACGGCGGCGCCCGCACGGCACACACCGTCGCGGTCGTCGACGCCGCCCGGTTCTTCGACGACCTGCGGGAGGAGGGGTACTTCGCCACCCCCGCCGCGGGGGCGCCGGGGCACCTGACGGCGCACGCCGAGCTCTTGGCCGACCACATCGAGTGGGCCACGTGCGTCGTGCTGCTGAACACCTCGCTCGTCCCCCCGGCGGAGCTGGACGTGGCCCTGGCCGTCGTCTCCCACCTCAACCCCGAGGCGCGCCTCTGGCTCGCCGACGCCCCGGAGGCACCGCCCCTGGACGACGGGTCCCGCCCCGGGGGCGGCGGCTTCGGGTGGCTCGCGGTGCTCAACGGCGACTTCGCCCCGCGCCACCGGCACCGCCGCGTCGGGCACCTGCGCTACCGGCAGCTGCGCCCCTTCCACCCCGGCCGGCTCGTGGAGGCGCTGCGGGTCCTGGACTCCGGCCGGCACGGGCGGCTGGTCCGCTCCGTCGGCTTCTGCCGATTCGCCACCCGCCCGGGTGCGACGGCGCAGTGGCGGCAGGCCGGCGGCATGGCCTCCTTCGACCCGCTCGCCGTCGACGGCGCCGGGGAGCCGCTCAGTCCCGGGCAGGACGTCGCCGTCTTCGGCCTGGACCTGGACCGCGCCGGCGTCGCGGCGCGGCTCGACGAGGCCGCCCTGACGGACGCCGAACTACTGGCCGGCCCCGACGCGTGGGCGGGATACGACGACCCCCTGCCCGCCTGGGACCTGGCGGGCCGGCACGGCCGCGCAGGCTAGCGGCGCCGCCACGGCGTGCTTTCCGCCACCGGCCTCCCGCGGCCCCACCCGGCGGCCCGCCGCGCGGCTACCCCGCGCCGATGAGCCGGCTGCGGATCAGGAAGCGCTTGCCCTCGGGCGCCTCGACGGAGAACCCGGCGCCGCGGCCGTCGACGACGTCGACCGTCAGGTGCGTGTGCCCCCAGTAGGCGAACTGCTCGGCCGACATCCAGAAGCCGATCGGGCCGAGCCGCCCGCCGGCGCCGTCGTCCAGGTCGAACGTCCCCAGCAGGACGTCGCTCGAGCCGGTCCTGAACTCCCCGTCCGGGAAGCACATGGGCGCCGACCCGTCGCAGCACCCGCCCGACTGGTGGAACATCAGCGGCCCGTGGACGCCCCACAGGCTGCGCAGCAGCCCGGCGGCCTCCGCCGTCAGCGCCACCCGGGAGAAGTCCTCGCCCTCCATCGGACTGGCCTCGATCGTCGCCGCCACGGCGGCCCCCTTCCGGTCGTCCCGCGCCACCCGGTGGATGCCTTCGCGGGAATATGCGTCCTGTGGCATGTGGCGGGGCGCCGGGGCGGGGCGTTCCCGGCGCCGGCGCCCGCCGTCGCCCGCCTCCTAGAAGAAGCCGAGCTTGTTCTCGTTGTAGGACACCAGCAGGTTCTTGGTCTGCTGGTAGTGCTCGAGCATCATCAGGTGGGTCTCGCGGCCGATGCCCGAGGACTTGTACCCGCCGAACGCCGCGTGCGCGGGGTAAGCGTGGTAGTTGTTCACCCACACGCGGCCGGCCTGGATCTCGCGGCCGGCGCGGTAGGCGGTGGCGCCGTCGCGGGACCACACCCCGGCGCCGAGCCCGTAGAGCGTGTCGTTCGCCGTCTTGAGCGCGTCGTCGTAGTCGCCGAAGCGGGCCACCGAGACGACGGGCCCGAAGATCTCCTCCTGGAAGATGCGCATGGAGTTGTCGCCCTCGAAGACGGTGGGCTGCACGTAGTACCCCCCGGCCAGGTCCCCGCCGAGGTCCGCGCGCGCCCCGCCGGTGAGGACCTTCGCGCCCTCCTGCCGGCCGATGTCGATGTAGGAGAGGATCTTCTCCAGCTGGTCGCTGGAGGCCTGGGCGCCCATCATCGTGTCGGTGTCCAGCGGGTTGCCCTGCCGGATCGCCTGGACGCGGGCGACCGCGTCGCCCATGAAGGCGTCGTAGATCGACTCCTGGACCAGTGCGCGCGACGGGCAGGTGCAGACCTCGCCCTGGTTCAGCGCGAACATGGCGAACCCCTCCTGGGCCTTGTCGTAGAACGCGTCGTTGGCGGCGGCGACGTCCTCGAAGAAGATGTTCGGGCTCTTCCCGCCCAGTTCGAGGGTCACGGGGATGAGGTTCTCCGAGGCGTACTGCATGATCAGCCGGCCGGTCGTGGTCTCGCCGGTGAACGCGATCTTGCGGATGCGCTTGTTGGCGGCCAGCGGCTTGCCGGCCTCGAGCCCGAACCCGTTGACGACGTTGACCACGCCCGCCGGCAGCAGGTCCGCGATCAGCTCCATCAGGACCAGGATCGACGCCGGGGTCTGCTCGGCCGGCTTGAGGACGACGGCGTTGCCCGCGGCCAGGGCCGGGGCCAGCTTCCACGTGGCCATGAGGATCGGGAAGTTCCACGGGATGATCTGCCCGACCACGCCCAGCGGCTCGTGGAAGTGGTAGGCGGTGGTGTGCTCGTCGATCTGGGACAGCCGGCCCTCCTGGGCCCGGATCGCGCCGGCGTAGTACCGGAAGTGGTCCACGGCCAGGGGCAGGTCCGCGTTGAGCGTCTCCCGGACCGCCTTGCCGTTGTCCCAGGTCTCGGCGACGGCGAGCATCTCGAGGTTCTGCTCCATGCGGTCCGCGATCCGGTTCAGCACGTTCGCGCGCTCGGCCGGGCTGGTCGCCCCCCAGGCCGGGGCGGCCCCGTGCGCCGCGTCGAGGGCCGCCTCGATGTCCTCGGCGGTGCCGCGGGCGATCTCGCAGAACGGCTTGCCCGTGACCGGGGTGATGTTCTCGAAGTACCGGCCCTGCGCCGGCGCCTTCCACTCGCCGCCGATCCAGTGCTCGTAGCGGGGCTTGAAGTCGATCAGCGCGCCCTCGGTGTTCGGGTTCGCGTAAACGGTCATGGCAACTCCTTCGATGCCGCCGAAGCGGTGGACTGTGGTGCCCGTCACGCTACGGAGCGCCACGTTGCAGCAACGTTGCAGCGGGCGCCTCCCCGCGGCCGGGGGCGACGGCGGCGCCCTACGCGCCGAGTGCCTCGAGCCGGGCGACGACGGCGGCGCGCCGCGGCGACCTTTCCGGCAACAGGCGCAGGGCCGTGCGCAGCCCGTCGGCGTCGTCGGCGGCCTCGGGCAGCGCGAGGTAGGCCAGCAGGCTGTCGGCGTCGGCATCCGCGACCATGGCCTCGCGCAGCGTGGCGGAGACCCGCTCCCGCAGGGCCGCGACCCCCGGTGCCTCCGAGCGCGGCAGGACCCGGCCCCGGTAGCTTCCGAGCGCGGCCGCGTGGTCGCCGGCCTCGAGGGCGTCCAGGACGGACTGGGCGTCGGTGCGCACCCCCGCGCGCAGGCGGTAGGGGCGCGACGCGGGAACGAGCACCGGGTTGATGGCCTCGGCCGCCCGGCGCAGCCGCACCATCTCCGCGCGCACCGTCCCGACGTCGGCGGCGTCCGGTTCCGCGTGGAGCAGGTCGGCGAGGCCCTCCGCGGTGAGTCCGGCGGGGTGGAGCGCCAACAGGGTGAGGATCTCCGCGTGGCGCAGCCCCAGGGGGCGCCGGGTCCCGTCGGGCGCGGTCGCCTCGGCGGCGGGGCCGGTCACCGACAGGACGGCGGTTCGGGCCGCGCGGCCCGCGGCCGGGCGCCGGGCCCCGCCGTCGCCCTGCGGTAATGCGAGGCGCGCGAGCCGCATCTCTGCCTGCGCCGCGGCGACGGCGGCCTGCAGGAGCGCCAGCGAATGGGCGGCGACGGCCTGCTCGTCGCCCGTGAGGTCCACGACCCCGAGCAGCCGCCCCGTGTCCGGGCAGGCGATGGGCACCGCGCTGCAGGACCACTGGTGCGCCGCCCGCGAGAAGTGCTCCGCCCCCGCGACCTGGACCCCCGCGCCGACGGCGAGCGCGGTGCCGGGGGCCGACGTGCCGACGGCGGCCTCGGACCAGTCGGCGCCGGGCTCGAACGCCATGGCCTCCGCGCGGCGCCGGGCCGCGGCGTCGCCGTCGACCCACAGCAGCCGGCCCTGGGCATCGCCGACGGCGACGAGCAGGCCGGTCCCCCGCGCGGGCTCGACAAGGAGCCGTTCGAAGACGGGCCGGACCAGCGCCAGCGGATTCCCGCGGCGCAGCCGCTCGAGCTCGCCCCCGGGCAGGACGGGGCGCGGCACGGCGCGCTCCGGCCCGCCCAGGTGCGCGAGGGACCGGGTCCACGAGTCGGCGACGACGGGCCGGAGCCCGGCGAGCGCGCGGGCGGTTCCGAGGTCCGTGTGGGCGAGCAGGGCGCGGCGCTGCAGGGCGGCGGCGGCCGGAGAGGTCAGCGGCAAGGTCACCATCCTGGAGGGGCGCGGCCGGGCCGGCGGCACGGGAACCGGCGGGGTGTCGTGGCTCACAGCATAGGCGAATCCGGTCGGCCCCGGCACTGGTGCGCGGCCAGTCCCCCCGGGAGAATCTGCACTGGTGCACTCCCGCGCCCCGACCGAGAGGACACGACTATGGCCCGCATGATCTTCGTCAACCTCCCCACCCGCAATCTGGCAGCCGCCGACGGCTTCTACCAGGGGCTCGGCTTCGAAAAGAACCCCGACTTCTCCAACGACCAGGCATCCGCGTGGATGTACACGCCGGAGATCTGGGCGATGGTCCTCCACGAGGACTACTTCACCTCGTTCCTGGCCCCCGGGGACCGGCCGGCCTTCGGCGACGGCTCCAAGCAGATGCTGAACGCCCTCGCCTGCGACTCCCGGGCCGACGTCGACCGCCTGATGCAGGCCGCGACGGCGAACGGCGGCGCGGTCTACCGGCAGGCCAAGGAGGAAATGCCGGGCTTCTACTCCGGCGCGATCACGGATCCGGACGGACACGTCTGGGAGCTGGGCTGGATGGACATGCCCGACGACGGCTCCGTGCCCACGGAGGAGTCCGGCGAGTAGCTCGGGCGCTCGGGGGACGGCCGGCCGGCGGGCGTCCCCCTCGCTGGAGCCGTCCGGCTAGGTTCCGCAGGCCTCGTTGGAGCAGCCCGCGTCGCGGGGCACCCAGTGCCGCTCGCCCTCGCCGAGGTCCTCCCACACGATGTGCCGGTGCTGGCCGCAGCGGTCGCAGACCGGGGCCAGGTACGTCGCCTTCTCCGCGTCCGTGTACGCGTGGTAGTCGCCCATGTCCTCCACTCCTTCCCGTGCCGGCCCGTGCCGGTAGCGCCACTGTAGCCCCGCGCCCCGGCAGGGTTAAGGGGTGGCACGGGCCGCGTCCTAGTGGCCGGCGCCGAGCTTGCCGGCCAGCCGGGCGCGCATGTCCTCGCTGGCCCGGTTCAAGCCGACGACCTTGACGCGCTTGCCGTACTGGCCGTACTTGGCCTCGACGGCGTCCAGCGCCGCGATGGTCGACGCGTCCCACAGATGCGAGCGGGACAGGTCGATGACGATCCGCTCGGGGTCGCCCGCGTAGTCGAACTGCGTGTACAGGTCGTTGGAGGAGGCGAAGAACAGCTCGCCGTCCACCTCGTAGCGGGCGATCGCGTCCGTGCCCGCGCCGATGACCTTGCGCTCCACCGTCGCGAAGTGCGCGACGCGGCGCGCGAACATCACCATCGCGGTGAGGACGCCGACGCCCACACCGATCGCGAGGTTGTGGGTGGCCACCGTGACCGCGACCGTGGCCAGCATGACCGCGGTCTCGCTCTTGGGCATCCGGCGGAGCGACGCGGGGGTCACGGAGTGCCAGTCGAACGTCACGATCGACACGAAGATCATCACGGCGACCAGCGCGGCCATGGGGATCAGCGCGACGACGTCGCCCAGCGCCACGACCAGGATGATCAGGAACAGGCCGGCCAGGAACGTGGAGATGCGCGTCCGGGCGCCGGAGCCCTTGACGTTGATCATGGTCTGGCCGATCATCGCGCAGCCGCCCATGCCGCCGAAGAAGCCGGAGACCACGTTGGCGACGCCCTGGCCCCAGGACTCCCGGGACTTGTTGGAGCGCGTGTCCGTGACGTCGTCGACCAGCTTCGCCGTCATCAGCGACTCGAGCAGGCCGACGATCGCCATCGACAGGGCGTACGGGAAGACGATGCCGAGCGTCTCGCCGGTCAGGGGGACGTCCGGGAGGAACAGCGTGGGCAGGGAGTCGGGCAGGTCGCCCTTGTCGCCGACGGCGGGAACGTCGATGCCGGCGGCCACCACCGCGACGCCCAGGACGACGATGGCGACCAGGGGCGCGGGCACCGCCGTCGTCAGCCGCGGCAGGCCGAAGACGATGAGCAGCCCCACGGCCGTGAGCGGGTAGACCAGCCACGGCACTCCGATGAGCTCGGGCACCTGGGCCATGAAGATGAGGATGGCCAGCGCGTTGACGAAGCCCACCATGACGGAGCGCGGGATGAAGCGCATCACCTTCGCGACCCCCAGCAGCGCGAGGACCACCTGCAGGACGCCGGCCAGGACGACGGCCGCGATGAAGTAGTCGAGCCCGTGGCTGGCCATGAGCGGCGCGATGACCAGGGCGACGGCGCCGGTGGCCGCGGAGATCATGGCGGGGCGGCCACCGACGAAGGCGATGGTCACGGCCATCGTGAACGCGGCGAACAGGCCGACGCGGGGGTCCACGCCGGCGATGATGCTGAACGCGATCGCCTCCGGGATCAGGGCGAGCGCGACGACGAGGCCGGCCAGGACCTCGGTCTTGAGCAGGCGGGGGGACTTCAGCGTGCGGAGGACGGACTGTCGCTCCTCGGGCGCCAGCGCGTCGCTGGCGGGTGCTGCGGTGGCGGACACGGCGGCCTTCCGGATCGGGGCGCGCGGGGGCGCGGCGGTACGGGTGGGGACGCGACGGCGGCGTCGGCGGCGCGACCCGATAACTCTAACGCAGCGTCAGGGTTGCCAGGGCCGTTCGTGCTTGAATGAGCCGAAGCGCACACTCGGGAAAGGCGGCGGCGTGCACATCGGCGAACTGGCGGAGCGGACCGGGTTGTCCCTGCGCAGCATCCGGCACTACGACGAGCTCGGCCTGCTCCCCGGGACCCAGCGCACCGAGGGCGGGTTCCGCGTCTTCTCGGAGGCGGACCACGACCGCCTGCTGCTGGTCATGAAGCTCAAGCCGATGGGGTTCGCGCTCGAGGAGATGCCCGCCCTGCTCGAGGTCCTCGAGGGGTCCGCGGCGGACCCGGGATGGGTGGCCGAGCAGCTGGCCACGGCCCGCGCCCGGCGGGACAAGCTGGCCCGCCACCTCGCGGCGGCGGAGGACGTCGTCGCCGCGCTGGAGGCCGCGCGCGTCCGCACCTAGCCCGGGCGCCGCCGTCGTCCGCTAGCCGCGCAGCGCGACGGGAGGGATGACCTCGCGCTCGTGGTCGCGCACCCACCAGGCTCCGGTCTTCCGGCGCTCGGCGCGGGTCGCGTAGCGGTAGCGGTGCTTGAGGACGCGGATGGCCGCGGGCCGCTCGCCGCCGAACGGGTCGACGCGCAACAGGGCCAGCACGGCCGGGTCCGCCTCGAGGAGCTTGCCCAGGAACGCGTGGAACCAGCGCTCGTGGACGGTGCCGAGCGGCAGGAACCACATCAGCCAGTCGAGCCGCAGGTGGTACGGCGCGAACTGGCGCGAGCGGCGCATCACGTCGCCCGGCTTGCCCTTGAACTGGTACTCCTCCCACGCGGCGTGCTCGGGGTCGGGGTCGCGCGTGCCCTGCACGGTGACCTCGATCCGCTCCTTCGTCATCGAGCCGAACGCGCCGTACGCGTTGCCGATCTGCCAGCCGTTGAAGCTCGCGTTCATCAGCTGCCGCGGGGAGAACAGGTTCTGCAGGGCCGGGATGCTCAGGAACGCCACGAGCAGCGCGAACACGAGGACCGCGATGTTCCACCAGATTGGGGCCTCGGCGGCCGTTCCGAGGTCCTCGGGCACGAACGGCAGCACCGCGTGGAAGGCCCGGTCGGACACGGCGCAGAACGCCAGGACGATCGTGATCCAGTTCAGCCACGCGAAGTTGCCGGTAGCGACGAGCCACAGCTGCGTGAAGACGACGACCGCCGCGCCGATCGACGCGACCGGCTGCGGCAGGAACAGCAGGAACGGGACCACGAGCTGCGCCACGTGGTTCCCGGCCGCCTCCGCCCGGTGCCACCAGGCCGGCCGCAGGTGCGCCTGCCGGCTCAGCGGCCCGGGCATCGGCTGGGTCTGGTGGTGGTAGTACAGCGCCGTGAGGTCCCGCCAGGCGGGATCCCCGCGCCACTTGATCATCCCGGCCCCGAACTCCAGCCGGAACACAAGCCAGACCACCAGGACCAGCACGGGCGCGGGCGGCGGAACCTGGTGCGACCCGAGGAACCCGACCGTCAGGCCCGCCTCGAGGATCAGCATCTCCCAGCCGAACCCGTAGAACGTCTGGCCGACGTTCACGACCGACATGTAGAGCAGGTACAGCGCGCCGAACACGAGCACGGGCACCCAGGGCGGGCCGGCCTGCGGGACCCCGACGACGACGGCGGCGGCCAGGGCCAGTCCGACGGCGCAGACGACCCGCAGCTTGGCGTCCGAGTAGCCCCAGCGCGCGAAGACCGTGAAGCCCCGGGCCCCGCCGCGGGCGAGCAGGTCCGGGGCGGGCAGCAGGCCCCGCTCCCCCAGCAGTGCGGGGAACTGGTTCAGCGTGGACAGGAACGCGACGAAGTACAGCGCGGCCACCCCGCGCTGCAGGATCTCGCGGGCGATCTCGTAGTCACCGGCGGACAGCCAGCCCGTGAACCACTCCATGGGGCCACGGTACGACGCGCGCCCGCGGGGGCGAAGGGGCGCTGCGGCGTCACCCCTCCGGCGCGACACCACCCTTTCGCCGCCAGATCACCCCTCCGGCGCCAGATCACCCCTCCGGCGCGAAATCACCGGTTGCAGGGGGCGATTTTCCGCACCAGGGGGCGATCTCGCGGGCGCCCGGTGGTCTGAACTTCTACCGGGCGGCGGGCCGCAGCCGGCCGAGCTCGGCCGCCTCAGTGCGGTCCGTGTGCAGCACGTCGATCTCGGCGAGCGTGCGGCGATGCGTCTCCTTCGCGGTCAGCGCCGCGACCCCGGCGATGGCGCAGGCCAGGGACGTGAACAGCGCGACCGCCACCCAGTTGGCTCCGTCCCCGCCGGCCAGGGCGCTGGCGACGACCGGGGTTAGGCCGCCGGAGACGGCGAAGCCGATCTGGGTGCCGAGGGCCAGTCCGGTCACGCGGACGCGGGTCGGGAACATCTCCGCGTAGAACGAGGGCCAGATCGCATTGGACATGGAGTAGAAGCACCCGGAGAGCACCAGGCCGAGCAGGAAGATCAGGCCCCAGTTCCCGGCGGACACGGCCGCAAGGTACGGGTACATCATCACCGCAGAGCCGATGACGCCGCCCAGGAAGACCTTCTTGCGGCCGACCCGGTCGGCGAGGACGCCCAGCAGCGGGATGGTCAGCAGGGCCAACCCGTTCGCCGCGACGGGTACCCACAGCATCGTGGTGCGGTCCAGGCCGACGACAGAAGTCCCGAAGGACAGCGACCAGACCAGGAAGACGACATTGACCGTGTTGATCATGGCGGCGGCGGCGATGCGCAGGACCGCCGCCTTGTGGTGGCGCAGGACCAGGCCCAGCGGCGTGGCGGCCCGGCGGCCGCCCTCCTCGGCGACGGCCTCCTCGAAGGCCGGGGGCTCCTCCAGGTGGCGCCTGATCAGGTAGGCGGCGACGACCACCACCGCGGAGATCCAGAACGGGACGCGCCAGCCCCAGGCGAAGAGCTGCTCCTCGGTCAGGAACAGGGTGAAGGGGATGAAGACGGCGGTGGCCAGCAGCGTGCCGAACTGGGTTCCCTGCAGGGTCCAGCTGGTGGTGAAGGCGCGCCGGTCCTCGTCGGCGTGCTCGAGCGAGACGGAGATGGCGCTCGCCTGCTCGCCCGAGGCGGACAGCCCCTGGACCATGCGGCACAAGACGAGCAGGGCGGGGGCGAGCACGCCGACCTGCTCGTACGTGGGCAGGCAGCCGACGGCGAACGTGGCTCCGCCCATCATGAACAGCGTCAGCATGAGAACAAAGCGGCGGCCGAATCGGTCGCCGAGCGGCCCCATGACGAGCGCGCCAAGCGGTCGTACGACATAAGCGACGCCCACCGTGCCCATCGACAGCAGGATCGCGACGCCCGGTGACGTGGCATCCGGGAAGAACAGGTGGTTCAGCACCAGGGCCGCCGCCGTGCCGTACACGGCGAAGTCGTAGTACTCGAGCGCGCTGCCGATCCAGCTGGCCAGCGCGGCCTTCTTCGGGGTCTTCCGGTGGGCCACTGGGGGGCCCGCCGGGGCGGTGGGGTGGTTCATGGGGGTGTCCTTTGTGTCCGTGGGGGCTGCGGGGCGCCGTCGGTCCGGCTGTGCGGCCGGAACGAGACGCCTTCGGTCTCCGGCTAGGGCCGGGACCAGGCGCGGGTGCGGTTGCGCTCGAATTGGGCGGCGAGGCGGACGGGGGCGTTCGGCCCTCCGTAGCCGTCGTAGCCGTCGCGACGCTCGACGACCTCGAAGAACAGGTCTCCGATGGTCTCCGTGTAGAAGTGCAGGAACGCGTCGTCGCCGTCGCGGTCGTAGAGCAGGTCCAGCTCGCGCCAGACGGCCAGGTCTCCGGGATCGATCCGGTACCTCGCCGCGAGGTCCTCGTAGTAGTTCTCGGGCACGGGGAGGAACTCCATGCCCGCCTCCTTCGCGCGCCGGGCCACCTCGACGATGTCGCGGGTGGCGAAGGCGACGTGCGCCGGGTAGGTTCCGGAATCCAGGGACTGCGGCACGAGGTTCAGCGCCAGCCGCACGCCGCCGGCCCGGCTGCGCAGCACCTGGCTCCGGACCAGTCCGCGGGGGCTGGGAACCTCCGACGGCGCGTTCGCCACCAGCCCGAGGGTGCTCTCGTAGAACAGCACCGCCTCGTCGAACGACTGCCACGGCTGCGCGAGGTTGATGTGGTCGACGGCGCTGATCGGCCCATCGCCGGCGCCCAAGAAGCCCGTCCCGAACTCGCCGGCCCACTCGGGCGGGCCGCCGGCGGGCGTGAAGAAGACCTCCGTGCCGTCCGGGGCCCGCACGCCGGCCAGGGCCTGCTCGTCGGGCGCGTGGTGGCGCGCGACCGGGGGGGCCGCGAGCTCGCGCGCCCGGGCCGCGGAGGCCGTCGGGTCGGCAACGCGCAGGCCGAGGGCGGAGACGCGTGGCCCGCCGCCGCGGGCGCGTTGCGCGTTGAAGACCACGCGCGCCCCGCCCTGTTCCCACAGCTGCACCGGCTTGCGGCGGTGCTGGCCTCGGAAGCGGAATCCAAGCTGGGCCAGGACCTGTGCGACGTCCTCGGGCTCGTCCGTGCGGATCTCCACGAAGTCCACGCCGTCCGGCTCGGCGACGGCCGGCAGCGTGTGCAGCGCCATGGTGCCGGGGACGCCGCCGTCGTCCGCGAGCCGCGCCGCCGTCCGGTCCTGCAGCCAGCGCAGGGAACGCATGGCGTCCACGGCCGTGCGCGCGACGTTGGACTGGCGGAAGGTGTCGTTGAAGATCTCCAGGGACACGGCGCCGTCGTAGCCACAGGCGGCGACGTGGCCCAGGAACGCGGGCAGGTCGAACCCGCCCTGGCCCGGGAAGACGCGGTGGTGGCGGCTCCAGGACAGCACGTCCATGCTGAGGACGGGCGCGTCGGCGAGCTGGACGAAGAAGACCTTGTCCGGGTCGAAGCCGGCGATGCCGGACGGGTCGTCCCCGCGGGAGAGGATGTGGAAGCTGTCCAGGCAGGTGCCGACGGCGGGGTGGTCGGCCAGCTCGACGATGCGCATGGCGTGGCGGTACGTGTTGACGTAGCGGCCCCACGCGAGCGCCTCGTAAGCGATGCGGACGCCGTACCGGGCGGCGAGCCCGCCGAGGCGACGCAACTGGAGGGCCGCGGTGGTGTCGTCGTCGATCAACGCGGTGGCGACGTTGCTGCACACGAGCATCGTGTCGACCCCGAGGCGGTTCATGAGGCGGAACTTGGCCTCGGCCCGGCGCAGGTTGTCTTCCAGCACCTCCTCCGTCACGCCCTCGAAGTCGCGGAACGGCTGGAACAGGTCCAGGCGCAGGCCGAGCCGGTCGGCGAGCGCGCGGACCTCCTCGGGGGAGAGCGGGCTGACGGTCAGGTCCTGCTCGAAGATCTCCACCCCGTCGAACCCGGCGGCCGCGCACGCATGCAGCTTCTCCTCGAGCCCGCCAGAGAGGCAGACGGTGGCGATGGATGTCCGCATGAACGCCTTTCACCTAATTGCCAAATATTGGCAATGATTGCTGTATTCTGGTTGTTGAGTATGATGTAGGTCTCGCGACACTGTCAAGGAGGGCCATGGCCAAGGAAGCGTCCGGCACCGTCGGCAAGGCGTTCGGCGTCTTGACCCTGCTGGGGGACTACCCGTCGGGCGCGACGGCGGGCGAGGTTGCCGAGGCGGTCGGCTACCCCTTCAGCACGGCCTACCGGCTGTTGAACACGCTGGTGGAGACGGGCTTCGCCGAGTTCGAGCCGCGCGAGAAGCGGTACCGGCTGGGATTGCGCGTCTACCAGCTGGGCCGGAAGGTGGCCAGCGCGCGTGGCTTCGCCGGCGCGGCCGTGCCGCTGCTGGAGCAGCTCACGGCGGCGACCGGCGAGAGTTCCCTGTTGGCTGTCCTCGACGTCGACCGCTTCCTGACGGTCCACAAGACGGACGGGCCGCAGTTCCGCACGACCACCGATCCGGGCGACCGGGGGCACCTGCATACGAGCGCCCTAGGCAAGGTGCTGTTGGCCTTCGCCCCCGACGCAGACCGGGAGCGGCTCCTGGAGGGCCTCGAGCTGCCGGCCCTCACGGAGCGTTCCATCACCGACCGGGCGACCCTCCGGGAGGAGATCGAGCGCGTTCGCGCCCAGGGCTGGGCCGGCCAGCAGGAGGAGAACGACGTGGGCATGGCCGCCCTGTCCGTCCCGGTCCTTGGCCATGGCGACCGCACGATCGCCGCCGTGGCCCTCGCCTCCCCCGTCTTCCGTTCCGACCTCGACGGCCTGCGGCGCTTCCTGCCCGCGCTGCGGTCCACGGCCGCCGAACTCGCCCTCACCCTGCCCCAGCGCTAGCGCTCCCTAGGAGAACCATGAGCACCACGTCCGAGTCCCACCTCGTCGGCCTCATCGGCGGCGGCATCACCCGCAGCCTGACCCCGCCCATGCACGAGGCCGAAGCCCGCCACCACGGCCTCCACTACCTGTACCGCCCCATCGACCTCGACGCGATCGGGCGCGGACCGGCCGACGTCGGGGAGCTGCTCCGCGCCGGGCGGGACCTGGGCTTCAACGCCTTCAACATCACGCACCCGTGCAAGCAGTTGGTCCTGGGGCACCTCGACGAGGTGGACCCGGCGGCGGCCGTCCTCGGCGCGGTCAACACCGTCCTCATCCGGGACGGCCGCTTCGTCGGCCACAACACCGACCGCACGGGCTTCGCCTCGGGGTTGGCCGCCGGGCTGCCGGGCGCTGCACGGGACCACGTCGTCCAGGTCGGGACGGGCGGGGCGGGCTCCGCCGTCGCCGCCGCGTTGCTGGACGCCGGCACCGCCCATCTCAGCCTCTACGACGTCGACCTGGAACGGGCCCGTGAACGGGCCGCGGCGCTCGCTGCCGCCCACTCGGGCAGCACGGTGGAGGCCGTCGGCGCCGGCGACCTGCCCAGCCGGATCCGTGCGGCCGACGGCGTCGTCAACGCCACCCCCGTCGGCATGCACCAACATCAGGGCACGCCGTTCGACACGGCGCTGCTCGACGGCACGCAGTGGGTGGCCGACGTCGTGTACCTGCCCATCGAGACCGAGCTGGTCTCCGCGGCCCGCGCCGCCGGGTGCCCCGTCCTGGACGGCGGGCACATGGCCGTGGGGCAGGCCGTCGATGCGTTCCGCCTAATCACGGGCGTGGAGCCGGACCGCGGCCGCATGCGCGCGCACTTCCTGTCCCTGCTGCCGCAGCGCGAGGGCGCCCGGTAGTTCGGGACCCGCCAACGCTCGGGAGCGAAGCCCCACGGCCGGGCACGCGGATCCCGCGCTCAGGCCAGCCCCGGGCTCCCGAGCAGGCGCCCGCTAGGGAGTGTTGCTAAAGCTGGTTCCGAGCCAGACTAGGGCTGAGGCGAGTTGTATGGCGGCGTGGAAGTTGCGGGCAGTTTTGTCGGTTCGCA
>NZ_JBXAEW010000011.1:86590-160154 GCF_056782315.1 Arthrobacter paludis | reverse complement strand
TGCGAACCGACAAAACTGCCCGCAACTTCCACGCCGCCATACAACTCGCCTCAGCCCTAGTCTGGCTCGGAACCAGCTTTAGCAACACTCCCTAGCGGGCGCCTGCTCGGGAGCCCGGGGCTGGCCTGAGCGCGGGATCCGCGTGCCCGGCCGTGGGGCTTCGCTCCCGAGCGTTGGCGGGTCCCGAACTACCGGGCGCCCTCGCGCTGCGGCAGCAGGGACAGGAAGTGCGCGCGCATGCGGCCGCGGTCCGGCTCCACGCCCGTGATTAGGCGGAACGCATCGACGGCCTGCCCCACGGCCATGTGCCCGCCGTCCAGGACGGGGCACCCGGCGGCGCGGGCCGCGGAGACCAGCTCGGTCTCGATGGGCAGGTACACGACGTCGGCCACCCACTGCGTGCCGTCGAGCAGCGCCGTGTCGAACGGCGTGCCCTGATGTTGGTGCATGCCGACGGGGGTGGCGTTGACGACGCCGTCGGCCGCACGGATCCGGCTGGGCAGGTCGCCGGCGCCGACGGCCTCCACCGTGCTGCCCGAGTGGGCGGCAGCGAGCGCCGCGGCCCGTTCACGGGCCCGTTCCAGGTCGACGTCGTAGAGGCTGAGATGGGCGGTGCCGGCGTCCAGCAACGCGGCGGCGACGGCGGAGCCCGCCCCGCCCGTCCCGACCTGGACGACGTGGTCCCGTGCAGCGCCCGGCAGCCCGGCGGCCAACCCCGAGGCGAAGCCCGTGCGGTCGGTGTTGTGGCCGACGAAGCGGCCGTCCCGGATGAGGACGGTGTTGACCGCGCCGAGGACGGCCGCCGCCGGGTCCACCTCGTCGAGGTGCCCCAGGACCAACTGCTTGCACGGGTGCGTGATGTTGAAGGCGTTGAAGCCCAGGTCCCGCCCGGCGCGGAGCAGCTCCCCGACGTCGGCCGGTCCGCGCCCGATCGCGTCGAGGTCGATGGGGCGGTACAGGTAGTGGAGGCCGTGGTGGCGGGCTTCGGCCTCGTGCATGGGCGGGGTCAGGCTGCGGGTGATGCCGCCGCCGATGAGGCCGACGAGGTGGGACTCGGACGTGGTGCTCATGGTTCTCCTAGGGAGCGCTAGCGCTGGGGCAGGGTGAGGGCGAGTTCGGCGGCCGTGGACCGCAGCGCGGGCAGGAAGCGCCGCAGGCCGTCGAGGTCGGAACGGAAGACGGGGGAGGCGAGGGCCACGGCGGCGATCGTGCGGTCGCCATGGCCAAGGACCGGGACGGACAGGGCGGCCATGCCCACGTCGTTCTCCTCCTGCTGGCCGGCCCAGCCCTGGGCGCGAACGCGCTCGATCTCCTCCCGGAGGGTCGCCCGGTCGGTGATGGAACGCTCCGTGAGGGCCGGCAGCTCGAGGCCCTCCAGGAGCCGCTCCCGGTCTGCGTCGGGGGCGAAGGCCAACAGCACCTTGCCTAGGGCGCTCGTATGCAGGTGCCCCCGGTCGCCCGGATCGGTGGTCGTGCGGAACTGCGGCCCGTCCGTCTTGTGGACCGTCAGGAAGCGGTCGACGTCGAGGACAGCCAACAGGGAACTCTCGCCGGTCGCCGCCGTGAGCTGCTCCAGCAGCGGCACGGCCGCGCCGGCGAAGCCACGCGCGCTGGCCACCTTCCGGCCCAGCTGGTAGACGCGCAATCCCAGCCGGTACCGCTTCTCGCGCGGCTCGAACTCGGCGAAGCCCGTCTCCACCAGCGTGTTCAACAGCCGGTAGGCCGTGCTGAAGGGGTAGCCGACCGCCTCGGCAACCTCGCCCGCCGTCGCGCCCGACGGGTAGTCCCCCAGCAGGGTCAAGACGCCGAACGCCTTGCCGACGGTGCCGGACGCTTCCTTGGCCATGGCCCTCCTTGACAGTGTCGCGAGACCTACATCATACTCAACAACCAGAATACAGCAATCATTGCCAATATTTGGCAATTAGGTGAAAGGCGTTCATGCGGACATCCATCGCCACCGTCTGCCTCTCTGGCGGGCTCGAGGAGAAGCTGCATGCGTGCGCGGCCGCCGGGTTCGACGGGGTGGAGATCTTCGAGCAGGACCTGACCGTCAGCCCGCTCTCCCCCGAGGAGGTCCGCGCGCTCGCCGACCGGCTCGGCCTGCGCCTGGACCTGTTCCAGCCGTTCCGCGACTTCGAGGGCGTGACGGAGGAGGTGCTGGAAGACAACCTGCGCCGGGCCGAGGCCAAGTTCCGCCTCATGAACCGCCTCGGGGTCGACACGATGCTCGTGTGCAGCAACGTCGCCACCGCGTTGATCGACGACGACACCACCGCGGCCCTCCAGTTGCGTCGCCTCGGCGGGCTCGCCGCCCGGTACGGCGTCCGCATCGCTTACGAGGCGCTCGCGTGGGGCCGCTACGTCAACACGTACCGCCACGCCATGCGCATCGTCGAGCTGGCCGACCACCCCGCCGTCGGCACCTGCCTGGACAGCTTCCACATCCTCTCCCGCGGGGACGACCCGTCCGGCATCGCCGGCTTCGACCCGGACAAGGTCTTCTTCGTCCAGCTCGCCGACGCGCCCGTCCTCAGCATGGACGTGCTGTCCTGGAGCCGCCACCACCGCGTCTTCCCGGGCCAGGGCGGGTTCGACCTGCCCGCGTTCCTGGGCCACGTCGCCGCCTGTGGCTACGACGGCGCCGTGTCCCTGGAGATCTTCAACGACACCTTCCGCCAGTCCAACGTCGCGCGCACGGCCGTGGACGCCATGCGTTCCCTGCGCTGGCTGCAGGACCGGACGGCGGCGCGGCTCGCGGACGACGGCGGCGTCCCCGGCACCATGGCGCTGCACACGCTGCCGGCCGTCGCCGAGCCGGACGGCGTGGACTTCGTGGAGATCCGCACGGACGAGCCCGAGGACGTCGCACAGGTCCTGGCCCAGCTTGGATTCCGCTTCCGAGGCCAGCACCGCCGCAAGCCGGTGCAGCTGTGGGAACAGGGCGGGGCGCGCGTGGTCTTCAACGCGCAACGCGCCCGCGGCGGCGGGCCACGCGTCTCCGCCCTCGGCCTGCGCGTTGCCGACCCGACGGCCTCCGCGGCCCGGGCGCGCGAGCTCGCGGCCCCCCCGGTCGCGCGCCACCACGCGCCCGACGAGCAGGCCCTGGCCGGCGTGCGGGCCCCGGACGGCACGGAGGTCTTCTTCACGCCCGCCGGCGGCCCGCCCGAGTGGGCCGGCGAGTTCGGGACGGGCTTCTTGGGCGCCGGCGATGGGCCGATCAGCGCCGTCGACCACATCAACCTCGCGCAGCCGTGGCAGTCGTTCGACGAGGCGGTGCTGTTCTACGAGAGCACCCTCGGGCTGGTGGCGAACGCGCCGTCGGAGGTTCCCAGCCCCCGCGGACTGGTCCGGAGCCAGGTGCTGCGCAGCCGGGCCGGCGGCGTGCGGCTGGCGCTGAACCTCGTGCCGCAGTCCCTGGATTCCGGAACCTACCCGGCGCACGTCGCCTTCGCCACCCGCGACATCGTCGAGGTGGCCCGGCGCGCGAAGGAGGCGGGCATGGAGTTCCTCCCCGTGCCCGAGAACTACTACGAGGACCTCGCGGCGAGGTACCGGATCGATCCCGGAGACCTGGCCGTCTGGCGCGAGCTGGACCTGCTCTACGACCGCGACGGCGACGACGCGTTCCTGCACTTCTACACGGAGACCATCGGAGACCTGTTCTTCGAGGTCGTCGAGCGTCGCGACGGCTACGACGGCTACGGAGGGCCGAACGCCCCCGTCCGCCTCGCCGCCCAATTCGAGCGCAACCGCACCCGCGCCTGGTCCCGGCCCTAGCCGGAGACCGAAGGCGTCTCGTTCCGGCCGCACAGCCGGACCGACGGCGCCCCGCAGCCCCCACGGACACAAAGGACACCCCCATGAACCACCCCACCGCCCCGGCGGGCCCCCCAGTGGCCCACCGGAAGACCCCGAAGAAGGCCGCGCTGGCCAGCTGGATCGGCAGCGCGCTCGAGTACTACGACTTCGCCGTGTACGGCACGGCGGCGGCCCTGGTGCTGAACCACCTGTTCTTCCCGGATGCCACGTCACCGGGCGTCGCGATCCTGCTGTCGATGGGCACGGTGGGCGTCGCTTATGTCGTACGACCGCTTGGCGCGCTCGTCATGGGGCCGCTCGGCGACCGATTCGGCCGCCGCTTTGTTCTCATGCTGACGCTGTTCATGATGGGCGGAGCCACGTTCGCCGTCGGCTGCCTGCCCACGTACGAGCAGGTCGGCGTGCTCGCCCCCGCCCTGCTCGTCTTGTGCCGCATGGTCCAGGGGCTGTCCGCCTCGGGCGAGCAGGCGAGCGCCATCTCCGTCTCGCTCGAGCACGCCGACGAGGACCGGCGCGCCTTCACCACCAGCTGGACCCTGCAGGGAACCCAGTTCGGCACGCTGCTGGCCACCGCCGTCTTCATCCCCTTCACCCTGTTCCTGACCGAGGAGCAGCTCTTCGCCTGGGGCTGGCGCGTCCCGTTCTGGATCTCCGCGGTGGTGGTCGTCGCCGCCTACCTGATCAGGCGCCACCTGGAGGAGCCCCCGGCCTTCGAGGAGGCCGTCGCCGAGGAGGGCGGCCGCCGGGCCGCCACGCCGCTGGGCCTGGTCCTGCGCCACCACAAGGCGGCGGTCCTGCGCATCGCCGCCGCCGCCATGATCAACACGGTCAATGTCGTCTTCCTGGTCTGGTCGCTGTCCTTCGGGACTTCTGTCGTCGGCCTGGACCGCACCACGATGCTGTGGGTACCCGTCGCGGCGAACGGGTTGGCCCTGCTGACCATCCCGCTGCTGGGCGTCCTCGCCGACCGGGTCGGCCGCAAGAAGGTCTTCCTGGGCGGCGTCATCGGCTCTGCGGTGATGATGTACCCGTACCTTGCGGCCGTGTCCGCCGGGAACTGGGGCCTGATCTTCCTGCTCGGCCTGGTGCTCTCCGGGTGCTTCTACTCCATGTCCAATGCGATCTGGCCCTCGTTCTACGCGGAGATGTTCCCGACCCGCGTCCGCGTGACCGGACTGGCCCTCGGCACCCAGATCGGCTTCGCCGTCTCCGGCGGCCTAACCCCGGTCGTCGCCAGCGCCCTGGCCGGCGGGGACGGAGCCAACTGGGTGGCGGTCGCGCTGTTCACGTCCCTGGCCTGCGCCATCGCCGGGGTCGCGGCGCTGACCGCGAAGGAGACGCATCGCCGCACGCTCGCCGAGATCGACGTGCTGCACACGGACCGCACTGAGGCGGCCGAGCTCGGCCGGCTGCGGCCCGCCGCCCGGTAGAAGTTCAGACCACCGGGCGCCCGCGAGATCGCCCCCTGGTGCGGAAAATCGCCCCCTGCAACCGGTGATTTCGCGCCGGAGGGGTGATCTGGCGCCGGAGGGGTGATCTGGCGGCGAAAGGGTGGTGTCGCGCCGGAGGGGTGACGCCGCAGCGCCCCTTCGCCCCCGCGGGCGCGCGTCGTACCGTGGCCCCATGGAGTGGTTCACGGGCTGGCTGTCCGCCGGTGACTACGAGATCGCCCGCGAGATCCTGCAGCGCGGGGTGGCCGCGCTGTACTTCGTCGCGTTCCTGTCCACGCTGAACCAGTTCCCCGCACTGCTGGGGGAGCGGGGCCTGCTGCCCGCCCCGGACCTGCTCGCCCGCGGCGGGGCCCGGGGCTTCACGGTCTTCGCGCGCTGGGGCTACTCGGACGCCAAGCTGCGGGTCGTCTGCGCCGTCGGACTGGCCCTGGCCGCCGCCGTCGTCGTCGGGGTCCCGCAGGCCGGCCCGCCCTGGGTGCCCGTGCTCGTGTTCGGCGCGCTGTACCTGCTCTACATGTCGGTCGTGAACGTCGGCCAGACGTTCTACGGGTTCGGCTGGGAGATGCTGATCCTCGAGGCGGGCCTGACGGTCGGGTTCCTCGGGTCGCACCAGGTTCCGCCGCCCGCGCCCGTGCTGGTCCTGGTGGTCTGGCTTGTGTTCCGGCTGGAGTTCGGGGCCGGGATGATCAAGTGGCGCGGGGATCCCGCCTGGCGGGACCTCACGGCGCTGTACTACCACCACCAGACCCAGCCGATGCCCGGGCCGCTGAGCCGGCAGGCGCACCTGCGGCCGGCCTGGTGGCACCGGGCGGAGGCGGCCGGGAACCACGTGGCGCAGCTCGTGGTCCCGTTCCTGCTGTTCCTGCCGCAGCCGGTCGCGTCGATCGGCGCGGCGGTCGTCGTCTTCACGCAGCTGTGGCTCGTCGCTACCGGCAACTTCGCGTGGCTGAACTGGATCACGATCGTCCTGGCGTTCTGCGCCGTGTCCGACCGGGCCTTCCACGCGGTGCTGCCGTTCGTGCCCGAGGACCTCGGAACGGCCGCCGAGGCCCCAATCTGGTGGAACATCGCGGTCCTCGTGTTCGCGCTGCTCGTGGCGTTCCTGAGCATCCCGGCCCTGCAGAACCTGTTCTCCCCGCGGCAGCTGATGAACGCGAGCTTCAACGGCTGGCAGATCGGCAACGCGTACGGCGCGTTCGGCTCGATGACGAAGGAGCGGATCGAGGTCACCGTGCAGGGCACGCGCGACCCCGACCCCGAGCACGCCGCGTGGGAGGAGTACCAGTTCAAGGGCAAGCCGGGCGACGTGATGCGCCGCTCGCGCCAGTTCGCGCCGTACCACCTGCGGCTCGACTGGCTGATGTGGTTCCTGCCGCTCGGCACCGTCCACGAGCGCTGGTTCCACGCGTTCCTGGGCAAGCTCCTCGAGGCGGACCCGGCCGTGCTGGCCCTGTTGCGCGTCGACCCGTTCGGCGGCGAGCGGCCCGCGGCCATCCGCGTCCTCAAGCACCGCTACCGCTACGCGACCCGCGCCGAGCGCCGGAAGACCGGAGCCTGGTGGGTGCGCGACCACGAGCGCGAGGTCATCCCTCCCGTCGCGCTGCGCGGCTAGCGGACGACGGCGGCGCCCGGGCTAGGTGCGGACGCGCGCGGCCTCCAGCGCGGCGACGACGTCCTCCGCCGCCGCGAGGTGGCGGGCCAGCTTGTCCCGCCGGGCGCGGGCCGTGGCCAGCTGCTCGGCCACCCATCCCGGGTCCGCCGCGGACCCCTCGAGGACCTCGAGCAGGGCGGGCATCTCCTCGAGCGCGAACCCCATCGGCTTGAGCTTCATGACCAGCAGCAGGCGGTCGTGGTCCGCCTCCGAGAAGACGCGGAACCCGCCCTCGGTGCGCTGGGTCCCGGGGAGCAGGCCGAGCTCGTCGTAGTGCCGGATGCTGCGCAGGGACAACCCGGTCCGCTCCGCCAGTTCGCCGATGTGCACGCCGCCGCCTTTCCCGAGTGTGCGCTTCGGCTCATTCAAGCACGAACGGCCCTGGCAACCCTGACGCTGCGTTAGAGTTATCGGGTCGCGCCGCCGACGCCGCCGTCGCGTCCCCACCCGTACCGCCGCGCCCCCGCGCGCCCCGATCCGGAAGGCCGCCGTGTCCGCCACCGCAGCACCCGCCAGCGACGCGCTGGCGCCCGAGGAGCGACAGTCCGTCCTCCGCACGCTGAAGTCCCCCCGCCTGCTCAAGACCGAGGTCCTGGCCGGCCTCGTCGTCGCGCTCGCCCTGATCCCGGAGGCGATCGCGTTCAGCATCATCGCCGGCGTGGACCCCCGCGTCGGCCTGTTCGCCGCGTTCACGATGGCCGTGACCATCGCCTTCGTCGGTGGCCGCCCCGCCATGATCTCCGCGGCCACCGGCGCCGTCGCCCTGGTCATCGCGCCGCTCATGGCCAGCCACGGGCTCGACTACTTCATCGCGGCCGTCGTCCTGGCCGGCGTCCTGCAGGTGGTCCTCGCGCTGCTGGGGGTCGCGAAGGTGATGCGCTTCATCCCGCGCTCCGTCATGGTGGGCTTCGTCAACGCGCTGGCCATCCTCATCTTCATGGCCCAGGTGCCCGAGCTCATCGGAGTGCCGTGGCTGGTCTACCCGCTCACGGCCGTGGGGCTGCTCATCGTCTTCGGCCTGCCGCGGCTGACGACGGCGGTGCCCGCGCCCCTGGTCGCCATCGTCGTCCTGGGCGTCGCGGTGGTGGCCGCCGGCATCGACGTTCCCGCCGTCGGCGACAAGGGCGACCTGCCCGACTCCCTGCCCACGCTGTTCCTCCCGGACGTCCCCCTGACCGGCGAGACGCTCGGCATCGTCTTCCCGTACGCCCTGTCGATGGCGATCGTCGGCCTGCTCGAGTCGCTGATGACGGCGAAGCTGGTCGACGACGTCACGGACACGCGCTCCAACAAGTCCCGGGAGTCCTGGGGCCAGGGCGTCGCCAACGTGGTCTCCGGCTTCTTCGGCGGCATGGGCGGCTGCGCGATGATCGGCCAGACCATGATCAACGTCAAGGGCTCCGGCGCCCGGACGCGCATCTCCACGTTCCTGGCCGGCCTGTTCCTGATCATCCTGGTCGTGGCGCTGGGCGACGTCGTCGCGCTGATCCCCATGGCCGCGCTGGTCGCCGTGATGATCTTCGTGTCGATCGTGACGTTCGACTGGCACTCCGTGACCCCCGCGTCGCTCCGCCGGATGCCCAAGAGCGAGACCGCGGTCATGCTGGCCACGGTCGCGGTCACGGTGGCCACCCACAACCTCGCGATCGGTGTGGGCGTCGGCGTCCTCACCGCGATGGTGATGTTCGCGCGCCGCGTCGCGCACTTCGCGACGGTGGAGCGCAAGGTCATCGGCGCGGGCACGGACGCGATCGCCCGCTACGAGGTGGACGGCGAGCTGTTCTTCGCCTCCTCCAACGACCTGTACACGCAGTTCGACTACGCGGGCGACCCCGAGCGGATCGTCATCGACCTGTCCCGCTCGCATCTGTGGGACGCGTCGACCATCGCGGCGCTGGACGCCGTCGAGGCCAAGTACGGCCAGTACGGCAAGCGCGTCAAGGTCGTCGGCTTGAACCGGGCCAGCGAGGACATGCGCGCCCGGCTGGCCGGCAAGCTCGGCGCCGGCCACTAGGACGCGGCCCGTGCCACCCCTTAACCCTGCCGGGGCGCGGGGCTACAGTGGCGCTACCGGCACGGGCCGGCACGGGAAGGAGTGGAGGACATGGGCGACTACCACGCGTACACGGACGCGGAGAAGGCGACGTACCTGGCCCCGGTCTGCGACCGCTGCGGCCAGCACCGGCACATCGTGTGGGAGGACCTCGGCGAGGGCGAGCGGCACTGGGTGCCCCGCGACGCGGGCTGCTCCAACGAGGCCTGCGGAACCTAGCCGGACGGCTCCAGCGAGGGGGACGCCCGCCGGCCGGCCGTCCCCCGAGCGCCCGAGCTACTCGCCGGACTCCTCCGTGGGCACGGAGCCGTCGTCGGGCATGTCCATCCAGCCCAGCTCCCAGACGTGTCCGTCCGGATCCGTGATCGCGCCGGAGTAGAAGCCCGGCATTTCCTCCTTGGCCTGCCGGTAGACCGCGCCGCCGTTCGCCGTCGCGGCCTGCATCAGGCGGTCGACGTCGGCCCGGGAGTCGCAGGCGAGGGCGTTCAGCATCTGCTTGGAGCCGTCGCCGAAGGCCGGCCGGTCCCCGGGGGCCAGGAACGAGGTGAAGTAGTCCTCGTGGAGGACCATCGCCCAGATCTCCGGCGTGTACATCCACGCGGATGCCTGGTCGTTGGAGAAGTCGGGGTTCTTTTCGAAGCCGAGCCCCTGGTAGAAGCCGTCGGCGGCTGCCAGATTGCGGGTGGGGAGGTTGACGAAGATCATGCGGGCCATAGTCGTGTCCTCTCGGTCGGGGCGCGGGAGTGCACCAGTGCAGATTCTCCCGGGGGGACTGGCCGCGCACCAGTGCCGGGGCCGACCGGATTCGCCTATGCTGTGAGCCACGACACCCCGCCGGTTCCCGTGCCGCCGGCCCGGCCGCGCCCCTCCAGGATGGTGACCTTGCCGCTGACCTCTCCGGCCGCCGCCGCCCTGCAGCGCCGCGCCCTGCTCGCCCACACGGACCTCGGAACCGCCCGCGCGCTCGCCGGGCTCCGGCCCGTCGTCGCCGACTCGTGGACCCGGTCCCTCGCGCACCTGGGCGGGCCGGAGCGCGCCGTGCCGCGCCCCGTCCTGCCCGGGGGCGAGCTCGAGCGGCTGCGCCGCGGGAATCCGCTGGCGCTGGTCCGGCCCGTCTTCGAACGGCTCCTTGTCGAGCCCGCGCGGGGGACCGGCCTGCTCGTCGCCGTCGGCGATGCCCAGGGCCGGCTGCTGTGGGTCGACGGCGACGCCGCGGCCCGGCGCCGCGCGGAGGCCATGGCGTTCGAGCCCGGCGCCGACTGGTCCGAGGCCGCCGTCGGCACGTCGGCCCCCGGCACCGCGCTCGCCGTCGGCGCGGGGGTCCAGGTCGCGGGGGCGGAGCACTTCTCGCGGGCGGCGCACCAGTGGTCCTGCAGCGCGGTGCCCATCGCCTGCCCGGACACGGGGCGGCTGCTCGGGGTCGTGGACCTCACGGGCGACGAGCAGGCCGTCGCCGCCCATTCGCTGGCGCTCCTGCAGGCCGCCGTCGCCGCGGCGCAGGCAGAGATGCGGCTCGCGCGCCTCGCATTACCGCAGGGCGACGGCGGGGCCCGGCGCCCGGCCGCGGGCCGCGCGGCCCGAACCGCCGTCCTGTCGGTGACCGGCCCCGCCGCCGAGGCGACCGCGCCCGACGGGACCCGGCGCCCCCTGGGGCTGCGCCACGCGGAGATCCTCACCCTGTTGGCGCTCCACCCCGCCGGACTCACCGCGGAGGGCCTCGCCGACCTGCTCCACGCGGAACCGGACGCCGCCGACGTCGGGACGGTGCGCGCGGAGATGGTGCGGCTGCGCCGGGCGGCCGAGGCCATCAACCCGGTGCTCGTTCCCGCGTCGCGCCCCTACCGCCTGCGCGCGGGGGTGCGCACCGACGCCCAGTCCGTCCTGGACGCCCTCGAGGCCGGCGACCACGCGGCCGCGCTCGGAAGCTACCGGGGCCGGGTCCTGCCGCGCTCGGAGGCACCGGGGGTCGCGGCCCTGCGGGAGCGGGTCTCCGCCACGCTGCGCGAGGCCATGGTCGCGGATGCCGACGCCGACAGCCTGCTGGCCTACCTCGCGCTGCCCGAGGCCGCCGACGACGCCGACGGGCTGCGCACGGCCCTGCGCCTGTTGCCGGAAAGGTCGCCGCGGCGCGCCGCCGTCGTCGCCCGGCTCGAGGCACTCGGCGCGTAGGGCGCCGCCGTCGCCCCCGGCCGCGGGGAGGCGCCCGCTGCAACGTTGCTGCAACGTGGCGCTCCGTAGCGTGACGGGCACCACAGTCCACCGCTTCGGCGGCATCGAAGGAGTTGCCATGACCGTTTACGCGAACCCGAACACCGAGGGCGCGCTGATCGACTTCAAGCCCCGCTACGAGCACTGGATCGGCGGCGAGTGGAAGGCGCCGGCGCAGGGCCGGTACTTCGAGAACATCACCCCGGTCACGGGCAAGCCGTTCTGCGAGATCGCCCGCGGCACCGCCGAGGACATCGAGGCGGCCCTCGACGCGGCGCACGGGGCCGCCCCGGCCTGGGGGGCGACCAGCCCGGCCGAGCGCGCGAACGTGCTGAACCGGATCGCGGACCGCATGGAGCAGAACCTCGAGATGCTCGCCGTCGCCGAGACCTGGGACAACGGCAAGGCGGTCCGGGAGACGCTCAACGCGGACCTGCCCCTGGCCGTGGACCACTTCCGGTACTACGCCGGCGCGATCCGGGCCCAGGAGGGCCGGCTGTCCCAGATCGACGAGCACACCACCGCCTACCACTTCCACGAGCCGCTGGGCGTGGTCGGGCAGATCATCCCGTGGAACTTCCCGATCCTCATGGCCACGTGGAAGCTGGCCCCGGCCCTGGCCGCGGGCAACGCCGTCGTCCTCAAGCCGGCCGAGCAGACCCCGGCGTCGATCCTGGTCCTGATGGAGCTGATCGCGGACCTGCTGCCGGCGGGCGTGGTCAACGTCGTCAACGGGTTCGGGCTCGAGGCCGGCAAGCCGCTGGCCGCCAACAAGCGCATCCGCAAGATCGCGTTCACCGGCGAGACCACGACCGGCCGGCTGATCATGCAGTACGCCTCGGAGAACCTCATCCCCGTGACCCTCGAACTGGGCGGGAAGAGCCCGAACATCTTCTTCGAGGACGTCGCCGCCGCCAACGACGCGTTCTACGACAAGGCCCAGGAGGGGTTCGCCATGTTCGCGCTGAACCAGGGCGAGGTCTGCACCTGCCCGTCGCGCGCACTGGTCCAGGAGTCGATCTACGACGCCTTCATGGGCGACGCGGTCGCCCGCGTCCAGGCGATCCGGCAGGGCAACCCGCTGGACACCGACACGATGATGGGCGCCCAGGCCTCCAGCGACCAGCTGGAGAAGATCCTCTCCTACATCGACATCGGCCGGCAGGAGGGCGCGAAGGTCCTCACCGGCGGGGCGCGCGCGGACCTCGGCGGGGACCTGGCCGGGGGGTACTACGTGCAGCCCACCGTCTTCGAGGGCGACAACTCCATGCGCATCTTCCAGGAGGAGATCTTCGGGCCCGTCGTCTCGGTGGCCCGCTTCGGCGACTACGACGACGCGCTCAAGACGGCGAACGACACGCTCTACGGGCTCGGCGCCGGGGTGTGGTCCCGCGACGGCGCCACCGCCTACCGCGCCGGCCGCGAGATCCAGGCCGGCCGCGTGTGGGTGAACAACTACCACGCTTACCCCGCGCACGCGGCGTTCGGCGGGTACAAGTCCTCGGGCATCGGCCGCGAGACCCACCTGATGATGCTCGAGCACTACCAGCAGACCAAGAACCTGCTGGTGTCCTACAACGAGAACAAGCTCGGCTTCTTCTAGGAGGCGGGCGACGGCGGGCGCCGGCGCCGGGAACGCCCCGCCCCGGCGCCCCGCCACATGCCACAGGACGCATATTCCCGCGAAGGCATCCACCGGGTGGCGCGGGACGACCGGAAGGGGGCCGCCGTGGCGGCGACGATCGAGGCCAGTCCGATGGAGGGCGAGGACTTCTCCCGGGTGGCGCTGACGGCGGAGGCCGCCGGGCTGCTGCGCAGCCTGTGGGGCGTCCACGGGCCGCTGATGTTCCACCAGTCGGGCGGGTGCTGCGACGGGTCGGCGCCCATGTGCTTCCCGGACGGGGAGTTCAGGACCGGCTCGAGCGACGTCCTGCTGGGGACGTTCGACCTGGACGACGGCGCCGGCGGGCGGCTCGGCCCGATCGGCTTCTGGATGTCGGCCGAGCAGTTCGCCTACTGGGGGCACACGCACCTGACGGTCGACGTCGTCGACGGCCGCGGCGCCGGGTTCTCCGTCGAGGCGCCCGAGGGCAAGCGCTTCCTGATCCGCAGCCGGCTCATCGGCGCGGGGTAGCCGCGCGGCGGGCCGCCGGGTGGGGCCGCGGGAGGCCGGTGGCGGAAAGCACGCCGTGGCGGCGCCGCTAGCCTGCGCGGCCGTGCCGGCCCGCCAGGTCCCAGGCGGGCAGGGGGTCGTCGTATCCCGCCCACGCGTCGGGGCCGGCCAGTAGTTCGGCGTCCGTCAGGGCGGCCTCGTCGAGCCGCGCCGCGACGCCGGCGCGGTCCAGGTCCAGGCCGAAGACGGCGACGTCCTGCCCGGGACTGAGCGGCTCCCCGGCGCCGTCGACGGCGAGCGGGTCGAAGGAGGCCATGCCGCCGGCCTGCCGCCACTGCGCCGTCGCACCCGGGCGGGTGGCGAATCGGCAGAAGCCGACGGAGCGGACCAGCCGCCCGTGCCGGCCGGAGTCCAGGACCCGCAGCGCCTCCACGAGCCGGCCGGGGTGGAAGGGGCGCAGCTGCCGGTAGCGCAGGTGCCCGACGCGGCGGTGCCGGTGGCGCGGGGCGAAGTCGCCGTTGAGCACCGCGAGCCACCCGAAGCCGCCGCCCCCGGGGCGGGACCCGTCGTCCAGGGGCGGTGCCTCCGGGGCGTCGGCGAGCCAGAGGCGCGCCTCGGGGTTGAGGTGGGAGACGACGGCCAGGGCCACGTCCAGCTCCGCCGGGGGGACGAGCGAGGTGTTCAGCAGCACGACGCACGTGGCCCACTCGATGTGGTCGGCCAAGAGCTCGGCGTGCGCCGTCAGGTGCCCCGGCGCCCCCGCGGCGGGGGTGGCGAAGTACCCCTCCTCCCGCAGGTCGTCGAAGAACCGGGCGGCGTCGACGACCGCGACGGTGTGTGCCGTGCGGGCGCCGCCGTCGGCCCCCTCCGGCGGCATCGTCGCGACGACCTCCGCCGGGGCCCAGGCGGGCGGGCAATAGAGGACGACGCCCCCGCGCGGGGTGGCGCCCACGAGGGCCGCCGCGTCGCCGGGGCGCAGGGACAGGCCGGTTTCCGCGGGGGCCAGGTGGAGGTCGCCGCGCGCCTCGGCGAGGCGGCGGGCGACGGCGCGGCGCTGCGACGCGCACAGGCCGAACAGGGCGACGACGGGAATCACGGGTGGTCCTCTTCCGGGGTGGCGGGTTGCGGGCCGGACCAGCCTATACTGTTGCAATTGATTCTCAATAACAGGAGGTTTTCCGTGAAGGTCCGCGCATCCATCCGTTCGCTCGCCCGGCAGCCCGGCGCGCAGATCGTCCGCCGCCGGGGCCGGACGTTCGTCATCAACAAGCGCAACCCCCGGATGAAGGGCCGCCAGGGGTAGCCGGCGCGGCGGGGGCCCGGCGCCGCGGGCCCCCGATTCGGCGCGCCCGTGTGCCCTGCACTACACTCCCTTGCGGCCCCTGCCCGTCCCCACCGGGACCGTCGGGCGCGCCGCAGACCTGCGCAGAACCCGCGCGCCGCACCAACGGGGCAATCCCCCGCCCCACGAGGAGTACCAGATGGCATCCGGCCACCCGTCCCCGCCGCCCGGCGACCAGTCAGCCCCCGCCGCCCCCGCCCCCGCGGCCCACCCGGCCCCGCCGCGCTGGAACCGGTTCGACACCAGCTGGACCATCGGCCTCTTCGGCACCGCCGTCGGCGCCGGGATCCTGTTCCTGCCCATCAACGCGGGCCTCGGTGGCCTGTGGCCCCTGCTCATCGCGACCCTGCTCATCGGGCCGATGACCTACTTCTCCCACCGCGCCCTGTCCCGGATCGTGTGCGCGTCGCCGAACCCGGGCCGGGACATCACCGGCGTCGTCCGCGACTACTTCGGCGAGGGCGCCGGCCGCGTCGTCACCGTCCTGTACTTCCTGGCGATCTACCCCATCGTCCTGATCTACGGCGTCGGCATCACCAACACGGTGGACAGCCTCATGGTCAACCAGCTCGGGATGGACCCCTGGCCGCGCTGGCTGCTGTCCGGGATCCTCGTCCTGCTGATGTCCGCCGTGATGGTCGCCGGGCGCGGGATCATGCTCGTGGTCACGCAGTGGCTGGTCTACCCGCTGATCGCGGTCCTCTTCGTCGTGACCCTGCTGCTCATTCCGCGCTGGTCCTTCGACGGCTTCGGCGCCGTGCCGGCCGCCGGCGACTTCGCGATGTCCCTGTGGCTGATGATCCCGGTCATGGTCTTCGCCTTCAACCACTCGCCGGCGATCTCCCAGTTCTCCGTCTCCCTGCGCGGGCGCTACGGCGCCGGCTCCGTGCGCAAGGCCTCGTCGATCCTGCGGGTCACCTCCGTGATGCTGGTCGTGTTCACCATGGGCTTCGTCTGGTCGTGCGTGCTCGCCCTCGGCCCCGACGGCCTGCAGGAGGCCAAGGAGGCGAACCTCCCGGTCCTGTCCCACCTGGCCAACGTCATGGGCATGCCGATCATCGAGTGGCTTGGCCCCGCCGTGGCCGTGGCCGCCATCGGCTCCTCGTTCTTCGGCCACTGGCTCGGCGCCTTCGAGGGCGCGCAGGGCATCGTCCGCAGCATGGTGGACCCCGGGGCCCGGCGCATCGGCGACCGCGGCCTGCGGATCGCCATCTCCGCCTTCCTGATCGCGACGACCTGGCTGGCCGGCGTCATGAACCCGAGCATCCTGTCCCTCATCGAGTCGCTGGCCGGCCCGGTCATCGCGGCCGTGCTGTACCTGATGCCGATGTACGCGATCCGCAAGGTCCCGGCGCTCGCCCCGTTCCGCGGGAAGCTGTCCAACGTCTTCGTGGTCGTGGCCGGGATCGTCGCCGTGGGCGGGATCCTGATCGGGTTCCTCCCCTAGGCGCGCCGTCCCCGCGCCAGCGCCAGCGGCAGCGTCGCCAGCGAGAACGCCGCGCACGCGAGCAGGGCCGCGGGGAAGGACAGGCCGGCCGCGAGCGCGCCGACCAGGACCGACCCGATGCCCGTGCCGGCGTCGAACCCGACGTTCCACACGGCGCTGGCCAGCCCGTAGTCGCGGCGGCGGACGACGGCGAAGGACTCGACGAGCGTCAGGTTCTGCAGCCCGCCGTAGCTGACCCCGACGATCGCCAGGCCCAGCAGCAGCGCGGGGACGAGCGTCCGGTCGGGGTCGACGACGGCCCAGGCGGCCAGGCCGAGCCCGGCGATCGTCAGCAGGACCAGCGGGGCCAGGAACGCGTGGGCGCCGTGCCGGTCCGCCAGCCCGCCGAACCGCCACCGGCTGACCGCCGCCGTCGCCGTGAGCAGCAGCAGGCCGGCCGTCGTCGCGGCCGGGCTGGAGCTCATCTGGGGCGTGAACGTGATCAGGGCGCCGCCGGCCAGAGTCACGGCCAGGAGCAGGGCCATCGGCCGGACCAGCCGGGCGAGCGCGCCGCGGCGTCCGCCGTCCAGGCGTGCCGCGGCGCCGCCGTCGTCCGCACCATGCTCCACCGGCTCCGGCAGCGCGTGCAGGTGCCGCGCGAGCCGCACCGCCGGCAGCACCCCGAGCAGCGGCAGGGCGCCGAGCGCGAACACGGGCCAGAAGCCGATGTTCCCGGCGATCCACGGCGTCGCCGGGAGCAGGAGCAGCTGCGGCGCCGCGATCGCCAGCCCGTACGCGCCGATCGCCTTGCCGCGCCGCCCCGGCTCCACGAGCTCGGCGACGGCCGCGCTGCCCGAGACCGTGAGGATGCCGAAGCCCAGCCCGCGCACCGCGGAGAGCAGCAGGACCGGCACCAGCTCGGGCGACGCCGCGAACAGCAACGGCGGCACGCCGAGCAGCACCATGCCCGCGGCCAGGACCGGGGCCCACCCGAGGCGGCGCAACGCCCCCGGCACGAACGGCTGCGCCAGCACCGTGAACAGCATCAGGACGCCGTTGACGAGGCCGGACCCTCCGGCGCCGGCCCCGCCCTCGAGCGCCCACAGCGGCGCCGTGGGCAGCAGGGCGGAGAACCCGGAGAACCCGAACGCCGTCATCGTGAGCAGGGCCGGCATCCCCGGCGCCCGCCACACCGAGGGCGGCGGCGCGGGCGTCAACGCGATCCGCCGCGGGCGGCCTTCGCCTCGGCCTTCCGGCGCTTCTTCTCCGCGCGGACCTCGCCCAGGGACTCGGCGTCCACGACGTCCGCAATGGACAGCCGGGACCCCTCCGCCCCGTACTCGCCGGCGGCCTCGCGCCAGCCCGCCGGGTCCACGCCGCACTGCTTGCCGAGCAGGGACAGGAAGATCCGGGCCTTCTGGTCGCCGTACCCAGGCAGGGCCTTGAGCCGCTTGAGGACGGTCTTGCCGTCCGGCTCGCCGGCGGTCCACAGGGCGGCGGCGTCGCCGCCGTACTCCTCCACGAGGGCCCGGCACAGGGCCTGGATGCGGCCGGACATCGAGCCGGGGAAGCGGTGGACGGCGGGGGACTGCGCGCAGACCGCGGTGAACTCGTCCGGGGCCATGACGGCGATCCGGTCGGCGTCCAGGTGCCCGAGCCGCTCGCGCAGCTTCAGCGGGCCGGCGAATGCGGTCTCCATGGGCACCTGCTGGTCCAGCAGCATGCCGATCAGCAGCGCCAGCGGGTCCGCGGAGAGCAGTTGGTCGGCGGCGTCGTCGCCCGTCAGGTGCAGGTCGGGGGTGTTCATGGCTCCGATTCTGCCAGCCACCCGTGTCGCGTGGGGCAAGCCGTGCAAGAATCGGCGGCGGGGCAGCGAGCGGAAGGAGCGGTGGCCGAGATGGTGGAGGACGACGGCGGCGTCCGCGCCCGCCGCGACCCGCTGCGCCTGGAGTCCCTGTCGATCTGGTCGGCCGTCATCGCCGGCGCGCTCGCCGTGGCCGTCGGGCTCGTGTCCTTCCGCGGCTACCGGCCGCCGCTGGCCGGCGACGGGTCCGTGGCCATCTACTCCTCCGCCGTGTCCGGTGCCGCGGCGGGCCTGGCGTTCGTCGGCGGCTACGTCCAGTCCGCCCGCACCGTGCACCGGTGGCTCGGCACCCGGCCGCTCGTGCGCCAGGCCGTGGACGTCGTGGCCCTGGTCGTGGTGCACGCCGCGATCGCCGTCATGTCCTCCCTGACCGTGTTCCGCATGTTCCAGCAGGCGTTCTTCGGGCTCACCGTCGACGCCGTCGCGGGCGCGACCATGCTCGCCGTCGCGGCGGGGATCAGCGCGTACGCGGCCTTCACATCCGGGGCCCGGATCACGGCCGCGACCCTGTCCGTGCTGCTGGCCGTGTTCATGGCCTCCGGCATGCTCGTGAGCATGCTGTTCGCGGAAAACCCGCTGTGGTGGCACTCGATGTTCAGCGAGCTCGGCACCGGCCAGGCCGGGGCGACGTCGTTCTGGACGTTCAACACCACCATCACCACGTCCGGGGTCATCCTCACGACGCTCTCCTCGTTCCTGACCCGGGACCTCAAGCACTGGGCCGAGGTCCTCGGGCGCGCGGACGCCGCCATCGGCCGACGGCGCCGGCTGGCGCGCCCCCGCCCCGCCGTCGTGCGCTGGGGGCTGATCGCCGGCGGGCTGTGCATGGTCGGGATCGGCGTGTTCCCGGTCAACACGTTCACGGACGTGCACACGTTCTTCGTGCGGCTGCTGGCCGTGATCCTGCTGGTGCTGCTGCTGGGGGTGCCGCTCTGGCTGCCCGGGTATCCGGCCGCGTTCTATGTGCTGACGCTCCTCGCCGTGGGCGCCCTCATCGGGGCGGCCGCGCTCTGGTTCCCGCTGCGCTACTACAACCTCACGGCGCTGGAGCTGGCCGCGGCGGGGATCGTGTTCTCCTGGCTCGTGGTGTTCATCCGGAACACGACCGCCGTCATCGAGGCCGCCGGCATGCAACCCGTGGAGCTGGGCCACGGGACCGACGAGCCGGGGGAGGGGGACGACGGCGGCGCCCCCGCCGGCCCGACACCCGCGGAGAGCGGCGGGACGGGGTAGCGCCGTGGACGTCCTCTCGATGCTGCTGGGCCACCTCGACGCCTGGTGGGTGTACCCGGCCGCCGGCCTGGCCGTGGCCCTGTCCGGGGTCTTCCCGCCCGTGCCCAGTACGACGCTGTTCGTCGCCCTCGGCTCCCTGTCCGTCAGCACGGGGCAGCTGAACCCCTACCTGCTCGGCCTGGCGATGGTGGGCGGCGCCCTGGCCGGGGACCTCGCCGGGTACCTGCTGGCCCGGTACGCCGGGCTGGCCGGGTTCCGCCTGTTCCAGCGCCCGGGATGGCGGGCCACGCTCCGGGCGACGGGCCGCCGCCTCGAGCGGCACGGCCTCGTGTTGTTGACGACGTCCCGCTTCATCCCGCTGGGCCGGATCACCTCGAACGTCGCGGCCGGCCTCGTGCCGCTGGCCCCGGGGCGGTTCTGCGCGCTCTCGGCCGGGGCCGCGGTGCTCTGGGCGTCGTATTCGGTGGCCGTCGGCGCCGTCTCGGGGGCCTGGGAGGGCGTGCGCACCGAGTTCGCGGTCCTGTTGGCCATCGCGGCGGCCCTGGTCCTGGGCCGGGTCTTCTCCGGCCTGGCCGTGTGGTGGCAGAACCGGGCGTGAGGCCCGCGCGGGGGTCCTGCGGGGCGACGTCCGCTCAGGTGTCGAGGTCGTCGTCCCGGGGGGCCACATCGACCAGGGCGGACCCGTCCCCGTATTGCGCGCGCGGGATGACGCTGATCTTGCCGTTGGTCTCCAGAACCATCGCCTGGACCGTCGAGAGGTCGCCGATGCCCTGGAGCCGGGCGGCCTGCCGCAGTTCGGAAACCGTGAGCCGGTTGCGCCGGAGGGCCTCCTGGCGGATCTGGCCATCGGCGAGAAGCAGGGCCGGCTCGCTCGTAAAAACACCCCTGGCGCGGGGCCAGCGCGAGGAGGTCCAGGCGACGACGAACTGCAGGCTCGCCAGCAGCACCAAGGCCACCGTGCCTTCGGCCCAGGAGACCTCCGGGCTGAGCAGGATGGTGGCCACCGTCGAGCCGAGCGCAACGGTCACGACGAAGTCGAAGGCATTGAGCTGGCCGAGGGTCCGTTTCCCGGTGGACCGCAGCACCAGGACCAGTGCCGCGTAGGTCGCCGAGCCCACGAGCAGGATCCGCAGGATCGCGTCCCAAGAGTCAAACCACATGCCAAGCCCTTCCGCCGTCTGGTGTCAACGCGCCGTGGTCCCGTCAGCCCGCGGCCCGTTCCCACGCCTCGACCGGGCCCGGGACCAGGCGGAACGAGGGGTGGGCCCTGACGGGGTCGGCCGCCGCGAGGGCCGCGGCGCGCGCCGGGTCCCGGACGTCGAGCTTGGCGAGCAGGTGGCCGCGCTCGAAGGCGAGCTGGCCCTCCGTGAGGGGCAGGAGGGCCGCCGCGTCCGGGGCGTGCCCCGCCGGTCCGAGCTTGCCCCGGTCGAAGCGGTAGCCCCGCGCGTCGGCCTCGTCGACGACCCGCCCGAGGTAGGCGTCGACTGCGGCCAGCGGGTCGGCGCACGCCCGGAACCGGACCAGCTGCGGGTGGTTGGTGTACCCGCGGGTCTGCCCGGCCAGGACCTTGCGCGCCAGCAGGCCCTCGCGCCAGCACGCGAGGAGCCCCTTCGTGTCGAGGTAGGCGGGGTGCAGGCTCCACAGGCGCATGCCGACAGCGTCCCACACCCGCCGGTCCCGGCCGGCACGCCGGGTTCGCCGCCGCGCGGGGGTCCCGCCGCTCCCGCTACCGCCGGCGGTGGATCGACTTGTAGCTCAGGTACGCGGCGAGGCCCTCGGGCCCGTACTCGGTGCCGAGCCCGGAGTCGTGCCGGCCCCCGAACGGGGACGCGTGGTTGGAGGCGAAGAAGTTGATCCCCACGCTGCCGGAGTCGACCCGGTCCGCCACGGCCAGCGCGGCGTCCTCGTCCGTCCCGTACACGATCCCGCCGAGCCCGAAGCCGGTGTCGTTCGCCAGGGCCACGGCCTCGTCCACGCCGTCGTAGGCGATCACGGACAGCACCGGCCCGAAGACCTCCTCCCGGGCGATCCGCATCGACGGCGCGACGTCCGCGAACACGGTCGGCTCCACGAAGAACCCGCCCTCCAGGCCGCCGCCGGGCGCCGCGGCCTCTCCGCCCGTGGTCGCCCGCGCGCCCTCGGCGTGCGCCGACTCCACGTACTCCATGACGGTGCGGAACTGGGAGGCCGTCGCGGACGGCCCGAACACGGTGGCCGGGGCCAGCGGGTCGCCCTGCGGCTGGGCGGCGACCGTCGCCGTCGCCATGTCCACGACGTCGGCGTACCGCTCGCGCGGGGCGAGGATCCGGGTCGAGATGTAGCAGGTCTGCCCCGTGTTGCGCAGGCACGAGCGCACCAGTCCGCCGGACATCGCGTCCAGGTCGGCGTCCGGCAGCACGATCGCGCTGGACTTGCCGCCCAGCTCCAGTGTCACCGGCCGCAGCAGCTCCCCCGCCGCGGCCGCGATCTTCCGGCCCACCGGCGTCGAGCCGGTGAACGCGACCTTGTCCACGCCGGGGTGCCGCACGAGCGCGTCCCCGAGCCGGCCGGAACCGGTGACGAGGTTGACGACCCCGGCGGGCACGCCGGCTGCGGCGCACGCGTCGACGATGTGGCGGAAGGACAGCGGCGTCGGCGAGGCCGGCTTCATGACGACGGTGCACCCGGCCAGCAGCGCCGGCGCGAGCTTGATGGCCATCAGGTTGATGGGGAAGTTCCACGGCGCGATCAGCCCGCACACGCCCACGGGGTCGCGCCGCAGCACCGACTCGCGGTCCGGCGCGTTCGGGAACGGGCGCACCTCCTCCCCGTCGAGCAGCGGGGCGAGCGTCGCGAAGTAGCGCAGGATCCCCGCCGCGTTCGCCGCGGCGCCCCGGGACTCGGAGATGGGCGTGCCGTTCTCCCGCGTGTTCGTCAGCGCGATCTGCTCGGACCGGGCCTCGACCTCGTCCGCGATGCGCAGCAGGTACCCCGCGCGCTCCGCGGCGGACAGGCGCGGCCAGGGGCCGGCGTCGAACGCGCGGCGGGCGGCGCCGACGGCGCGGTCCAGGTCCGGGGCGCCGCCGTCGGGCACCGACCCCCACGCCTCGCCGGTGGCCGGGTCGGTCACGTCGTTGCGCCCCGGCGCGAGCGCGGGCACCCACGCGCCGTCCGCGAACACGTCGTCGACGTGCGCGTAGCGCAGGTCCAGCGCGGCGCGGGCCGCGGCGGCGGGGGAGGACGACGGCGGCGCCGCCGTCGGACCGGGCCCAGCGCCGGCGGGCGCAGCGCCGGCGCGCGCACCGGCGGGGACCGCGGCGGGCGCAGCTGCGGGGGCCGCGGCGGCCGCGCCCGCCTCGGGGCGGGAGGCCTGCGGCGCGGCGCTCATCGGATGGCCTCCGTCCGCAGCAGGGCGTTGGAGCGGGCCAGGTCGGCGCGGGCCATGGCGACGGCGGCCTCGGTGATGAGCTCCGGGACGATCTCCTGGCCGAGCCGGTCGCAGTACGTGGCCGGATCCATCCCGAACCAGGAGCTGGCCAGGGCGATCCCGGCGTGGTCGAAGCGCCACAGCCGGTCGGCGTCGCGGACGAGGGCGTCCTCGAGGGAGTAGGCGACGTGCCGGGTGTCGTGCCCGTCGATGATCTCGCAGACCCGGTCGACGAACTCCGGGCCGTGGCCCAGGCCCGGCAGGACGCGGCGCGCCACGGCGCAGCCCCGCTCCTCGTGCTCGAAGCGGATGGCGGCCTTGCGCCAGTCCCCGGAGAAGCCCTCGGACAGGATCCGGGACTCGTCCACGTGGGCCCAGCCGGTGTCGTGCAGCAGGATCGCCACGAGCACCAGCTCGCGGTCCGCCTCGGGGTAGGCGTCGCAGAGGCGCTGCGCGTAGGCGAGGGAGATCGGCAGGTGCACGTCGTTGCCGCGCGTGCGCGTCTCCGGGACGACGGCCCGCCACAGCGCGTCCAGCCCCGTGCTCGGGGTGAGGGCGATCGGACCCGTGTCCACGGGGCCTGCCGCGGGAAGGGGCCGGTCCGGGTGGGCTGCGGCGAAGGCGGCGGCGCGCGGGTCCGCGGCGTGCGCCGCCGGGTCGGCCGGGGCCCACTCGGCGTGGGTCTTGTCGGTGCTCATGTCTCTCCTTCCGCCCGGACGCTCAGGCGTCCGTCGCGAGGGTCTTCAGCGGGGTGGCCGGGTCCGCGGCCGCCGCGGCCGGGATGTTCTGGCCCTTGCCCAGCGCGTTCTTCACGGCCATGAAGTCCAGCGGGTGGTTGACGCAGTCCGCGGCGATGATCCGTCCGTCCCGGTAGTAGAGGACCGAGAAGCGGCCCTTGGCGTCGTCGCGGCGGACCACCGTGGAGTCGTGGCCCAGGGACAGGCCGGCGATCTGCAGCTTCAGGTCCGCCTGGTTGGACCAGAACCACGGGATGCCCGCGTACTCCTCCCGGCGGCCCATCAGCGAGTAGGCGGCGACCTTCGCGTGCTCGACCGCGTTGTTGACGCTCTCGAGGCGGAGGCGCTCGCCGGCCGGGGCGCCGGGCAGCGGGTTGGGCAGGTTGGCGACGTCGCCGACCGCGACCGTGGCCCCGTCGGAGGCCAGGGCGTTGCCGTCGACGACGATCCCGTTGTCGACCTCCAGGCCCATGGACTCCGCGAGCTCCGTGTTGGGGACGACGCCGATGCCGACCAGCACGATGTCCGCCGGCAGGACGGTGCCGTCCTCCAGCTCGACGCTGCTGACGCGGCCGCCCTCGCCGGCGATCCGCCGGATCCGCGTCTGGAGCCTGATGTCCAGCCCGCGCGCGCGGTGGGCCTCGAGGAAGTAGGCGCTCGTGGGCTCGCCGACGGCGCGGCCGATGAGCCGCGGCCCGTACTCCAGGACCGTGACGCGCTTGCCCATGCCGTGCAGCGAGGACGCGGCCTCCAGCCCGATGAACCCGCCGCCGACCACGACGACGTCGGCCGCCTCCGGGGCGAGGTCCTTCAGGGCGAGCGCGTCGTCGGCGTTGCGCAGGTAGACGACGCCGTCGAGGTCCGCGCCCTCGGCCTCCAGGCGGCGGGCGCGGGCGCCCACGGTGAGGGCCAGCCGGTCGAAGGCGATCCGCGACCCCGTGGCCGAGACGGCCGTGCCGGAGCCGTCGGCGTTCTTCTCGATCCGCTCGATGCGCTCCCCCTTCACGAGCGCGATGCGGTGCTCGGCCCAGTACTCGGCGGTGCGGAAGATCAGCTTCTCCTTGTCCACCTTGTCCTGGAGGAACTCCTTGGACAGGGCGGGCCGCTGGTAGGGGCGGTGGTCCTCGTCGCCGAGCAGCGTGATGTGCTCCGTGTAGCCGAGGGCGCGGAGGGACGCGGCCAGCTGCACGCCGGACTGCGAGGCCCCCACGATCAGCAGGCCGGTGCGGGTGGGCGCCTCGCCCGCGGCGAGGACGCCGACGGCGGGGTCGGCCGCGCGGGTCGTTTCGGTCGCCATGGCTACACCTGCGTTTCCGGCGTCGTGACGTGCAGGTCCTGGCCCTCGCACAGCTTCAGCTGGCAGGAGAGCCGGGAGTTCTCCTCGCGGTCGACGGCGGTGCCGTAGAGCATCTCGTCCTCCATGTCCTCCATGGGCGGCAGGTTCGGGAGGTCCCGCTCGTCGACGAAGACGTGGCAGGTGGCGCAGGAGAGGGACCCGCCGCACTCGGCGACGATGCCGGGCACGCCGTGGCGGACGGCCGTCTCCATGACGGAGTCCCCGGTGTTGCCTTCGATGTCGCGGACGGTTCCGTCGGCGTCGGTGAACTGGACGACTGGCATGGTGTCCTCCTCTGGTCTGGGATCCGTGGGGGATGCTGGGTGGTGGGCTAGATGAATTGGCGGCCGCCGTCGACCACCAGGGTCTGGCCGGTGACGTAGGAGCTGTCGGGGCCGGCGAGGAACAGGGCCGCGCCGACGATGTCCTCCGGCTGGCTGGAGCGCTTGAGCGCCCCGCGGTCCACGCCGTAGGTCTCCGCGTTGTCCATGAGCGAGTAGCTGGCCTCGGTGAGCGTGAAGCCCGGGGCGATCGCGTTGACGGTGATGCCGCGCCGGCCGAGCTCCTTGGCCATGACGCGGGTCAGGGCGACGACACCGCCCTTGGACGCCACGTAGTGCATCCACTGCTCGGAGCCGGAGTAGATCGTCGCGGAGGAGAGGTTGATGATCCGCCCGCCCTCGGGCAGGTGCGGGCTGGCGGCCCGGGAGACGAGCCACGGGCCCTTGAGGTTCACGCCCATGACCAGGTCCCATTCGGCGGGGTCGATCTCCTCGAAGGGGGAGCGGGTCACGGCGCCGTAGATGGCGGCGTTGTTGAGGACGACGTCGATGCGCCCGCCCCCGAACTCCGCCGTCCGGGCGGCGAGCTCCGCCGTCGACTCCGGGCTGGTGACGTCCGCCGCGAAGGCGGCGGCTTCGGCCCCGGCCCCACGGACCAGGGCGGCGGTCTCCTCGGCCCCGGCGGCGTTCGTGTCCGCGACGGCGACCCGGTAGCCGCGGCCGGCGAAGCCCAGGGCGAACGCCCGGCCCAGGCCGCCGGCGCCGCCGGTGACCAGGACGGTGCGGGCCGTGTCGGTGGTGTCGGTCATGTCAGTCGCTTTCGCTTCGGGGGTGCGGGACGGTTCGGGCGGTGGGCCCGAGGAGGGGGAGCGCGGCTGCCGGGCCGGCGGCGCCGGAGCGCCGATCGGGGGGAGGGCCGGCCCGGCAGCCGCCACCGGCCGTGCCGGTGGGATGCGGGGCGGCGGCCGCCGGGGGACATGGGCCGCCGCCCCGCTGGCTAGGCGGGGGCGTGCGTGGGCTCGTGCCCGTGGGCGTGGGAGTGGGCCCCCGGGCCTTCGACGGCGGGCGCGTCCGCGTCGTCGAGGATCTCCACGGTGCCCTTCGTCCCGTCCACGCGCAGGCGCTGCCCGGTGCGGATGGTCGTCGAGGCGTTGCCGGTCCCGGTGACGGCGGGCAGCCCGTACTCGCGGCAGACGATCGCGGCGTGGCTCATCATGCCGCCGATGTCAGTGACCGTCGCCCGGATCTTGCCGAAGATCGGGCCCCAGCTGGGCGCCGTGACCGTGGCGACCAGGATCTCGCCCTCCCGGACCTCGGAGAGCTGGTCCGCGTCGTGGACGACGCGGGCCGGGCCCTCGACCGTCCCCGGGGAGGCGGCCATCCCCTTCAGGCCGGTGCCGCCGTCCTCGTCCCCGGCCAGCCACTGCTGGACCTGCTCCGTGGTGATGCCCCAGAGCATCCGGGTGAACGGCTCCGTGATGGACGCCGGCGGGGTGTTCAGGGCCGGCGCGGGACGGGCCGTCTTCAGTGCGTCGACGATCCTCCGCCGGCGCTCGATCTCCTCCGGCCAGTAGGTCGGGCCGATCGGACCGGTCGGCGCGCCGACGCCCCACCCGGTGACGAGGTCGAACAGGGCGTCCCGGACCTCGTTGCGGTTCAGGTAGAGCAGGTCGTCCGGTTCGCTCCAGAAGCCCTCGGCGTGCATCATCCGGGACAGCTCCCGGACCTTGCGCCAGAAGACGCCCATGGTCCAGTGCTCGATGTAGAAGTTGTGGTTCTCCACGTACGGGTACGCGGTCGCGGCCAGTCCGCGCTTGGCGTCGAAGACCTCCGCGGCCTGCGGGTCGAGGATCTCGCGGTATTCGGCGACGATGCGTTCCTTCTCCGCGATCAGCTCCTCCTTGGGCCGCATGATCGTCTGGCCCTCGTCGAGGCGCCGGATGTAGTCGGCGATGTAGCCGAGCGGGATCTCCTGGTGGTCCTTCCAGTACTTGTCGTGCCCGTAGAAGCCGTTCCCGACCGTGAAGTTGAACCACGGGTCCTGCGCCTCCGCGTAGCGCTCCAGCCACCGGGCGCCGCCGTCGGCCGCCTCGAGGCCCGCGAGCGTGCCGGCGACGTCGTCCGTGTCCGCGAAGCGGGACTGCAGGCCGAGCTCGACCGCGAGCGTCGCGAGCGCCTTCAGCTCGTCGTCGGGCCGGAACAGCTCCATGTCCACGCCCTGGACCATCGTGGCGATGGACTGGTCCGGGATGTTCGGGAAGACCTCCTTGCAGAAGTTGAAGAAGTCCAGGTACGCGATGTAGCCGAGGTTGAGGAACTCGAAGTGGTACTGCCAGTTCTGGTACGCCAGCTGGATCAGCCGGTCGTAGTTCCCGAGCAGCACCTCCGACCCGTCCTGGGCCTTGCCGGAGGTGATGTCCTCCAGTGGCACCATGTCCGGCAGCTTCGCGAAGGACAGGGCCTCCATCTCGTCGATCGTGCCGCGGACCTTCCGCTTCCACTGCTCCAGCAGCGGCTCCCAGTTCCGGAAGTAGTGGCCCACCCGCTCCTCGAAGTGCGGCACCCGGGCGGCGATCTGCTCCTCCGGGACCGGGATCGGGGACATGTACAGGTAGCCGAGGTGCACGCGGAATTCGATCCCGTTCGCGTTGGGGATCATCAGGTGCCGCGCGTTGTACTGGCCCAGGCACTTGACCGCGAACTCGCCGCCGATGGTCTCGAACGGCTTGAAGACCGTCGGCCAGTGCTGGGAGTCGCAGAACCAGAACTTGGCGTCCTCGGCGTCCTGGAGCTGGTCCTGGAAGACCAGGTAGTAGGGGTAGATGCTCTTCCAGTCCTCGGCGCCCGCGGGAACCGGGAGCTCGGACGGCTTGGGGAAGGACTTCATGGACATCTCTGGGGTGTCCTCTCGGTCGGGGTTCGACGGTGAACCGTGGTGGGGGATGTCGGTGGTGCTCGGGAGGTGGCGGGGGAGGTACGGGGGAGCCGTGGCGGTGCGTCAGGGTGCGCTGCGGAGCAGGCTGGCGGTGATGGAGCCGAGGCCGAAGGAGCCCGACGGCGCGGTGCCCGCCGTCGGGCCGCCGTTCGCGGTGCTGGCCGTTGTGCCATCGCCGGCCGCCGTGGCGCCGCCGGCTGTGTCGCCGGAACCGGGGTGGCCGGGGCCAGGCGTTCCGGGCGGGTGCGCCGCCGTCGTGCCCGTTCCCGGGATGCCGAGGGCGGCGGCGAAGCCGCCGGTCCCCGCCGCGGCGGGCGCCTTCGACGAGTGCACGGTCTCGGGGCGGGACTGCAGGAGCATGAGGTTCTCGCCGTCGGGGAGGTCGGCGTCGAGGGCCCACTCGATGTCCTGCGGGCACCCGTAGTGCTTCTCGGCGCGCTTGGCCATGCGGGCGACGGCCTCCAGCTCGGCGTCGGTGAGGCTGCGGCGCCCGCGGCGGTCGGCGTCGACGGGGCGCTCCACCAGGGTGTGGGCGCCGGCGTCGGGCACGAGCTCGACGTGCTTGTCGCCGATGTGTTCGGTGACGACGGCGAGCGTGACCTTGTCGAGTTGGATGTTGTCCGGGGTGACCGTGCCGGAGACGACCGTTTCCCCGACGCCGTAGGAGGCGTCGACGGTGATCTTGGAGCGGTCCCCGTTGGCCGGGTCCAGGGTCATGGCGACGCCGGAGACCCGCGCGTTGGCCATCTTCTGGACGACGACGGCCATCGACAGGCCCTCGTCCTCGATGCCGTTCTTGAGCCGGTAGGTGATGGCGCGGGCCGTGTAGAGGGAGGCCCAGCAGCGCCGGACGTGCTCGGCGACCGAGTCGAAGCCCTCGAGCCAGAGGTAGGTGTCCTGCTGGCCGGCGAAGGAGGCGTCGGGCAGGTCCTCGGCGGTGGCGGAGGAACGGACGGCGACCGGGGCGGGGGCCGCGAAGCGCGACTGCAGCGCCTCGTAGGCGGCGCGGGTCTCCTGGCGCAGGCCGGCCGGGACCGGGCGGGAACAGATCTCCTCGCGGATGGCGGCAGACGCGGACTCCACGGCCGTAGGGTCGTCGGCGTCGAGCCCGGCCAGGCGGGTTCGGATGCCGTCCCGGATCCCGGCCTCGTCGATGAAGGCGTCGAACACGGCCGTGGTGACGACGAAGCCCGGGGGGACGGGCATGCCGGCGTCGGTCATGGTGACCAGCGACGCGCCCTTGCCGCCGAGACGCTCGAGCTTCGGCTCGATGCCTCCGTCGAAGGACTGGATGTAGTCGGTGCTTTCCATGGGTCAGGACTCCCAGGTGACGGGGACGGTTTCGGGGACGCGGAACGAGAGGTTCTCGCGGAAGGTGATGTCGTCGGGGGCGACGAGGCGCAGGCCGGGGGCGAGGCGGAGGGCCTCCTCGAGGGCGATTTTGGCCTGGAGCTTGGCGAGCATGTTTCCGAGGCAGTAGTGGATGCCGAACCCGAAGGAAAGGTGCTCGCGGGCGTTGTTGCGGGAGATGTCGAACTCCTCGCCGTGCTCGAAACGCTCCTCCTCGCGGTTCGCGGAGCCCATGACGAGCAGCAGCTCGCCGCCCTGGGGGATCCTCACGCCGCCGACCTCGGTGTCCTTGAGGGCCTTGCGGCGCCAGGCGACGATGGAGCCGGAGTAGCGGAGGACCTCGTCGACGGCGCCGGCGATCTTCTTCGGGTCCTCGGCGAGCTGCGCCCACTGGTCCTGGTGCGCGAGCAGGACGCGGAAGCAGTTGGCGATCAGCGTCGTCGTGGTTTCGTGGCCCGCGAAGAGCAGGGAGTAGAGGAGCGAGGCGATCTCGTGGTCGCTGATCTCGGCGCCGTCGGACTGTGCGCGGACCAGGTCGGCCGTGAGGTTGTCGCCGCCCTCCTCGTGGGCGACGCGGACCAGCCGGAGGCACTCCTGCCAGTAGTCGACCAGGTTGTGGGCGTGCGGGACCTGCTCCTCGTCGGACAGGTCGCCCCACGTCATGGCGGCCCGCGAGTCGGACCAGGCCTTGAACGTGTCCAGCTTGGACACGTCCGCGCCGATCAGGGTCAGGATCGTGACCGTGGGGACCTCGTAGGCCAGGTCGCGGAAGATGTCGCCGTCGCGGTCCGGGCGCGCCAGCATCTTCTCGACGAGCCGGACGACGTTCTTCCGGATCTCCGGCTCGAGGACCTTGTAGCGGCGGGGCGTGAAGGCCTTCTGCGCGACGGCGCGGATCCGGGTGTGCTCCGGCGGGCGGCGGGCCGACAGTCCGGAGTAGGCCGTGAAGCCGCCCTCCTCCATGATCTTCGTCGCGGCGGCGCCCCGCCGGCGGACGGGGGCCTGGGCGTTCTCGGAGGAGAACGTCTCCCAGTCGTCGAAGACGGCCTTCACGTCGTCGTACCGGGTGACGACGTAGTAGCCGACGCGCTCGTCGAACATGACCGGCTGCTCGGTCCGCAGCGCCTGGTAGGCGGGGAACGGGTCCTTCTGCTGGAACGGCTCGAAGCCGTGGTGGTCGGCCGGCGCCTCGGCGCCGTGGCCGAACGGGCAGCGGGCGGTGTCCGTGGTGGAAGGCATCTGAACTCCTGGGAAGGCTTCCCGGGCCGCTAGGCGGTTCCCGGCTTGGCTTCCTCAAGTGTTACTCAGGTCACGCGATGGCACTCACTCCACTATCCCACTGAGTGGAAGAGGTGTTGGGGTTCGGCCGGTTGCTCCGGGTCCCGCGTTTGCCTAGTGCTCGCGCGGCTCGTCCGGCAGGGGGTCGATGAGGCTGCCCAGAAGGGTCTCCAGGGGGATATGGGCGGTGGCGCGCTCGATCCGGCTGGAGATTCCCCGCAGGGCCGGGAGGTGCCGGGTCATGGTCGCGCCGTGCGTCGACGGGACCACGAGGCCGATGCTGCAGCCGATCCGGCCCGTATGGAAGACCGGCACGGCGATCGAGCACGAGCCGCCGCGCATCTCCTCCAGGGTCACGGCGTAGCCGCGCTCGCGGACCTCGTCCAGTTCCTCCGCCAGCCGCGCCGGGTTCGTGTGGGTCTGGGGCGTGGGCCGCTCGAGGTCGCGCTGCAGGTAGGCGGTCCTGACCCAGGGCTCGTCGAAGGCGAGGATCACCTTTCCCACGGCCGTGGCGTGGAGGGGCAGCCGGCCGCCGACGCGGGAGGCCCGGGGGACGCGCATCGTGCCGTAGACGCGCTCGATGTAGAGCGCGGAGTTGCCGTCGCGGACTGCCAGCTGGCTGGTTTCGCCCGTGAGGGAGAAGAGGTCCTGGATGAACGGGCGTGCGGTGTCGCGCAATTGGCGGCCGGCGTTCTGAGCGATGGCCCACAGCCGGAGGCCCAGCTGGATGTTCCCGTTGGCGCCCCGCGACAACAGGCCCCATTCGACCATTTCCCCGACCAGGCGGTGCGTTGTGGACAGGGGGACGCCGGCCTGCTCGGAGAGTTCGGTCAGGGACATCGAGCGGCGCGAGGTCTCGAACACGCCGATGATGGCGAGGACCTTGGACGTGACGCTCCGCCCAGGCTCCCTGTTGCCACCCGCCATGTCGCCTCCTCCGCTGGAACCAGTCTAGGGAGGGCGGCGCCGGGCGGCGCCCGTCCCGTAGGGTCAGCCCAGGGCCTGCCGCTCCGGCCAGAGCGTGGCGGACTCGAGGGCGGCCAGGCCGCCGGCGACGGCGGTGGCCTCTTGCGTGAAGAGGTGTCCGAGGACGCGCGACGCGCAGAGTCGGAGGGTCTGGGCGCGGTCGAGTCCGAACCAGTCCATGATCGTGTCGATGCCGTGGGGGCTCAGTCGCCAGACCTTGTCGGCGTCCTTGACGAGGGCGTCCTCGATCGAAAGGGCCTCCCGCCGCGAGTCGTGCCCGTCGATGATCCGGGTAATCCGGTCGCGGGTGTCGGGTGGGCAGCCGACCTGGTCGAGGATGTCGCGGGCCAGGCGGGCTCCCTCGCGCTCGTGGAGCAGCACGAGGTCCCGGTCGCCCCCACCAGGGGCGATGGCCGAGAGTACGTCGTCGGCGGGGACCTGCGACCACCCGATGTCGTGGAGCAGGATCGCCGGGAGGACGACCCGGGCGTCGGCCTCCGGGTGGGCCGCGAGCAGCGACCGGGCGAGGGCGTACGCGTAGAGCGTGTGGGCGTCGTTGTCCCGGACCGCCAGCAGGGGAGCCGCGAGCCGCCACGCCCCCGCGTCGTCGGGCTCGAGGATCTGCGGGCCTGGCGCAGCAGCGGGCACGTGGTCTGCGACGTCCTGGCCATAGAGGTTTGATGCCGGCTCCATTTTCGTCATGGCCCCAGCGTCCCGCCTTCGACGGGGTGCGCCAAGCGGAGTTTCAAAAGGGCGGCTCATCGTCGGGTGGCGGATCTGCCGGGTCCGGTGCTGGGGGCGGTTCCGCGGGAAGGGCACGCGCGGCCACCTGGCGTCTGAGGTCGTCGAGGTGCATGGCCCAGATGCGGTCCTCATGGGGATTCGGGTACCGCGGGGGCAGGGGGCCAGCCGGCTCTGGTGGGGGTGGCGGTCCCTGCATGGCCCAGGGGATCTCGGGGGCCGTGGTGTGGCGGCGTCCGGTGACGGTGGTGAATTCGATGGCACCGTTGCCAAGCGGCCGGGAGTGCAGCAAGCCGCCCGTGTCCAACGCATGGTGGCGCCGGCAGTCCGGGTGGAGGTTATCCAGGCTGGTGTGGCCGCCGGCGGCCCATTCCGTGGCGTGGTCGTTCTCGCGGGCGGGCGTGTTGCATCCGCCGACGCTGCAGGTCGGCTGCCGGGCCTTGAGGACGCGTTCCTGTGCGCGGCTCGGCCGATAGCGGGTCCTGCCGTAGCTGGGCCGGGCCAACGCCCGGGGCGGTGCGTGGAGACGGTCCCAGGCAGGCGGCGGCGGGCCTCCTGGAGCCATTCCCGTCCCCCTCACGCCGAGGGGCGCGCGGAGGGCCGCGCGAAGGGCCTCGCGTTCGGCTTCGGTGGGTCGGTACTTCGTGGCGGCCATCCCGATGATGGTGCGGCCGTCGGCGCCCGTGTAGAGCCTGTCCCAGGTCGCGGCGGAAGCGGCGAGGCGCAGTGCCGTCGCGGTGTCGATGGGACCGTGGCCGACCAGGTGTGCCCCTGCCGTCGGGTCGGGGCCTCCCATCGGTGGGAGGGCGTCGCCAGGGGCGGCCTCGAGGATGTCTTCCTCGTCGTCTCCGTCCGTGCGGCCACCACCGTCCGCGGCCGCCCCGGGGCGTACTGGCGTGGCCAGGGCGCTTCCGGATCCGTGCGGGAGGGCCTCCGGGGTGTGCCCCGGTGCCTGCGCCTTCTTATCGTCGGCGCTCCCGGCGCTGGAGCTGGCGTTTGCGTCCGCCCCGGCGCTGGAGCTGGCGTTTGCGTCCGGCCCGGCGCTGGAGCTGGCGTTCGCGTCCGGCTCGGCGCTGGACGTGGCGTCCGCGCTCGCGTCGGCGTTCGAGTGCACGTTCGGCTCGGCGCTGGGGCTGGTGTTCGGCTCGGTGCTGCGGGGGGCGGGTGTGCCGGGCAGACAGGTGTGGGGGAGCAGAACCATGACTTCGGCGCGGATGTTCTCCCAAGCGGCCGAGTCCTCGGTCCCCAGCAGGAGCTCCACGAGGACGTCTGTCTTGAGCTGGGCCATGGTGCGGGTTTCGCCAGGTTCGCGTTTCAGGGTGGCCGCAATGTGCGCGAGGCGGTCGGCGACAGCGATGCCGTATTCGGCCGGGATCTGGGCGAAGAGTTCACTCATGCCCTCCTCGCCGGGGGAGATGACGACGACCCGGTCGGCCCGGTTGCGCCTGGCGCGTTCGGCAGCGGTGCCGGGGCCGAGCCGGTGGCGGAGGTCTTTGGATTTGCGGCGCAGCGTGGCCGGCGTGGTGGTCGGAGCGGCGGTGAGGAGCTCGCCCTCGAGCCAGGCCCGGCGCAGGGCGTTGTGGGCCAGTTCCGTGGAGACTGCGCGGAGGTAGGCCTCTCGGTCCGCTTCGCTGGCGTCCACGGCGGGCAAGTCGGGCATCTCTGGCTGGACGTCCTGGCAGGCCTCGACGATGGTGCGGGCGTGCTGGCCGGAGATTTCCCCGGTCGAGAGGGCGGCCAGCGTGGCGGCCCTTTCGTGGTGGAGCTCAAGGGCTTCGTCGATGCGGTTGCAGACCGTGCGTTCGGACAGGTGCAACGCTTGCGACAGGGTGAAGGCCAACGCGGTCTCGCTCCAGCTCGCCCAAGCGGGGGTGGGGCCACCGAGGTCGCAGCGGAGCCGGGCTGCGTTGTCCGCGTCTGCGGCCTGGTTTCCCGAGAGGTCGGCTAGTTCGGTGATCTCGCGGTGGTACTCGGTGCCCATGGCGGTGGCGGCGCGGGCAAGGACCACGTGGCTATCGGCTTCGAGGCCCCTCCGCCGTGCCTCGAGGGCCATCGACAGGGCCTCGGCCTCGGACAGGGACAGGTCCGCCTCGGGGGCAAGCCATAGCCGTCCATCGACGAATCCGGCCCGGGACGAATCCACGCCGGGGACCGGGACCAGATCCACCGGAGCGTCGGGGCCCGGGGTGGGCGGAGTGAAATCGTGCACCTGGATCTGGGCGGCGGGCTCTGCGGGACTGCCTGGCGCCGCCGGGGCTTGTGCGTCCGATCCGCTGGCGGGTTTATCTGCGCCGGTGGCGGGCGCGTCTGGACCACTGACGGGCGTGTCCGTGCCGCTGGCGGGTGCGCCAGGGGCGCAGGGCGGGTGCGCGGCAGCAGGCGAGGAAGCGGGCCGTGCCTCCGACGCCCCGCGACCGACCGCGTCGTCGCTGCCGCGCCCCGGTGCGCGGCCCTCGTCCAGATCCATGCCCCCAATATTAGAAGAGATGTACGACACATTGGCTCGACAGAATGGGAATGTGGAAAGAAATTCCGACTTAATCGGAGCGTGTAGTGCCGCCGTGGCTGGGCTGGCGTTGTCGCCTCTGCGGAGTGTCGGCGGGCTTCTGCCCGCGCCAATGGGTTGGGATGGGTCGGTGTCCGCGCGGGGGGCGCCGGCGCACCCATGCCTGCGCCGGGGGCGCCGGCGCACCCATGCCCGTGCCCGCGCCGGGGGGTGCCGGCGCACCCATGCCCCCAGCGGTGGGCCGCCGGCGGGTTCCGTCCGACGCCGGTGCGCGGCAGGCGTACCCATGCCCGCACCCGACGGATGGCCGGTGGGCCAGGGTCGCGTCCATGGGCGGCTGGCGACCCATGCCCCGCACTGCTGGCGGCCGTCGGGCGGGGCTTCGGTTACTCCGGGGTATCGGCGGCCGAAGCCCGAAAAGTGGCATGCCTCACGCATACGTTAAATAACAAAACGGTAACGTTCCTCACCCCCCGTGGTACTCGTCGCGGGATCCGCGTGCATCCCGCGCCAGCTTTGGGATGCACGGGGGCCGCTCATGAGCGCGATCGAGGCCGAACTTGAGCCGAAAGCTGTCAAATGCGGGACCCCGGGGGTTGAGATCGAAAATGATCCCGGTACGTTGAAATGGATGGCTGATCAAACAGAAAACGTCCTGTCCGAGCCTATTCTCCGCCAGCCCGAAACGGCTGACGGCCACGCCATGTGGTGCATGGCCAAGGACTCCCAGGTCCTCGACCTGAACTCGTCCTACTCCTACCTGCTGTGGTGCCGCGACTTCGCGGAGACCAGCGTGATCGCCGAACTCGACGGCGAGCCCGTCGGCTTCGTCACCGGCTACAACCGCCCCGACGAGCCCGGCACGCTGATGATCTGGCAGGTCGCCGTGGACTCCGCCGCACGCGGACGCGGTCTCGCCGGCACGATGCTGGACGAGCTCGCGCTGCGCACCGGCGCGAAGGCGCTGGAGACCACCATCACGGACGACAACGCGGCGTCCAACCGCCTGTTTGCCTCGTTCGCCGAGCGCTACGGCGCGGACCACGATGTCACGGCCCTCTTCACCCCGGAGATGTACCCGGACGGCCACGACACGGAGTACCTGCACCGCATCGGCCCGCTCGCGGCCGACCGCGCCGCACGACCGGCCGCGAAGGCCACCGTCGGAGCGAACTAGCCCCGACGCCGCCGTCGTCCCCGGCGCCGCCCCGCGGCGCCCCGGCGCCTCCCGCCCGGGAAAGGGACCGGCACGCAGCCACCACCGCACTTCCACCTTGAGCGCGGAACCACCGGGTTCCGCACCGCCGAAAGGGAACACCATGGACACCACGATTTTCGAAACCCTCGAGTCCGAGGTCCGCGGCTACAGCCGCAGCTGGCCCGCCGTCTTCACGAAGGCCAGCGGCGCGACCCAGACCGCCGAGGACGGCACCGAGTACCTGGACTTCTTCGCCGGGGCCGGCGCCCTGAACTACGGCCACAACAACCCGGCCCTGCAGGCCCCCCTGGTCGAGTACCTCACCAGCGGCGGCGTCGTGCACTCGCTGGACATGATGACCCCGGCCAAGCGCGAGTTCCTCGAGACGTTCCGCGACGTCATCCTCAAGCCGCGCGATCTGGACTACAAGGTCATGTTCCCCGGCCCGACCGGGACGAACACCGTTGAGGCGGCCCTGAAGCTGGCCCGCAAGGTGACCGGCCGCCAGCACATCCTGTCCTTCACGAACGCGTTCCACGGCATGACGCTGGGTTCGCTGTCCGTGACCGGCAACTCGATGAAGCGCAAGGGCGCCGGCATCCCGCTGACCAACAGCTCCAAGATCCCGTACGACGACTACTTCGACGGCGAGACCCCGGACTTCCTGTGGCTCGAGCGCGTGCTCGAGGACTCGGGCTCGGGCGTCGACAAGCCCGCCGCCGTCATCGTCGAGACCGTTCAGGGCGAGGGTGGCCTGCGCGCCGCCCGCGCCGAGTGGCTCCGCGGCCTCGCTGCGCTGTGCAAGCGCCACGACATCCTCCTGATCGTCGACGACGTCCAGGCTGGCTGCGGCCGCACCGGGTCCTTCTTCAGCTTCGAGGAGGCCGGGATCGAGCCGGACATCGTCTGCCTGTCGAAGTCGATCTCCGGCTACGGCCTGCCGATGGCGCTGACCCTGTTCCGCAAGGAGCTCGACGTCTGGTCCCCGGGCGAGCACAACGGCACGTTCCGCGGCCAGAACCCGTCCTTCGTCACGGCCACCGCCGCGCTGAAGAAGTACTGGGCCGACGACACGTTCCAGAACGAGCTGGCCGGCACCATCGCCGAGATGCACCGCCGCCTCGAGGAGATCGCCGCCTCCGTGGAGGGCGCCTCCGTCCGCGGCCGCGGCCTGCTCGCCGGCGTCCGCTTCGAGGACCCGGAGATGGCCGGCAAGGTCGCCGCGGAGTCGTTCGCGAACGGCGTGCTCGTCGAGACGTCCGGCCCCGAGGACGAGGTCCTGAAGGTCATGCCGCCGCTGACCATCACGGCCGAGGAGCTCAAGCGCGGCCTGGACACCATCGCCGAGGCCGTCCGCGCGGTGGCCGGGCAGCCCGCCCTGGCCGGCGTCTAGGACGCCGCCGTCGGATCCCACGCGCCGCGCGCGTGGGGGGCCGACACCGGGCGCCGGGAGGCGCCCCGAAGACAACGGACGACGGCGGGGCCCGCTCCCGCCGTCGCCCGCTGCCCGGGCCGGCCCCGCGAGGGGCCGCTCCGGGCGGGAACGAAACCACCACGACCCAGAGGAGCCGACATGCTCGTTGTGAACCGAGACGACCTGAACGAGACCGAGCGCGACATCCAGTCCGAGACCTGGCGCAGCCGCCGGATGGTGCTGGCCAAGGAGGGCGTGGGCTTCTCCTTCCACGACACCGTCATCTACGCCGGCACCACCTCGACGTTCCACTACGCGAACCACATCGAGGCCGTGTACTGCGTCCAGGGCGAGGGCACCCTCACCAACGAGGTGACCGGCGAGGTGCACGAGCTCAAGGACGGCACCATGTACCTGCTGGACGGGCACGAGAAGCACACGGTCCGCGCCACCACCGAGCTGCGCATGGCCTGCGTGTTCAACCCGCCCGTCACCGGCCGCGAGGTCCACGACGAGAACGGCGTGTACCCGCTCGTGGTCGAGCCCGAGGGCGCGAACGCCTAAGACCACCGGTCCGGCAAGCCCGACCAGCCCCGCCAGGCTGGCCGGGCTTTCGCCGTCCCGGAATGGGCGCCGGCGGCAACGACGCCGCGGCGCAAGGAAAACAACACCGAGGAGGAACGCATGACTGCTGTGGCAGAACAGAACCGAATCGATGCCTACCCGACCCGCGCCGGCCAGGTGCAGGTCATGCCGCGAGAGGACAAGGTGGTCTGGGGGACCGCGGCCGATGGCCCCATGGACCAGGCGACCCTTGACCACTACGAGGCGAAGGGCTATCTCACCATCGACGAGCTGGTCTCCCCGGAGGAGCTCGAGGAGCTCCGGGGCGAGCTGAAGCGGCTCTCGGAGGACCCGACCGTCCGGGCCGACGAGCGCTGCATCGTCGAGGCCAAGAGCCAGGAGGTCCGCTCCGTCTTCGACGTCCACCGGACGTCGGAGGTCTTCAAGAAGATCGCGAACGACCCGCGCGTGGTCGGACGGGCCAAGCAGCTGCTGGGCTCGGACGTCTACATCCACCAGTCCCGCGTGAACTACAAGCCCTCCTTCGAGGGCAAGGACTTCATGTGGCACTCGGACTTCGAGACGTGGCACGCCGAGGACGGCATGCCCCGGATGCGCGCCGTGTCGATCTCGATCTCGCTGACGGACAACTACTCCTTCAACGGCCCGCTGATGATCATGCCGGGCTCCCACAAGGAGTACGTGTCCTGCGACGCCGCCACGCCCGAGGACAACTACAAGAAGTCCCTCGTGATGCAGGGTGCCGGCACGCCGGACAAGGCCACGCTCACCGAGTTCGCCGACCGCTTCGGCATCGACGTGCTCGAGGGCAAGGCCGGCGGGGCGATCATGTTCGACTCGAATTGCATGCACGCCTCCAACGGCAACGTGACGCCGTTCTCGCGGTCGAACATCTTCATCGTGTTCAACTCGGTCGAGAACACGACGCAGGAGCCGTACGCGGCGTCGAAGCCGCGTCCGGAGTTCGCCAGCTCGACGGACTTCACGCCGGCCGGCCAGTAGCGGGGCACGCGACCGGCCTGCCTCGGGCGAGGCCCCCTGGAAGGGGCCCGGAGTAACGGGGTGGCGCGGTCGCGCTCCCGGCGCGCCGCGCGGCGTGGCGCTGGATTTCCCGGCGCCGCGCCCCGCGCGGCAGGGCGCTGAACCGAAGGAAGGGGACGACGGCGGGGCCCACCCGCCGCCGTCCCCTTCCGCGTCCCCGGGCCTCCCGGGCGGGGCGGCGCTATTCCCTGATGCAGATCACCGATCGCGGCCGGCCGTCCGCCGCCTCCGTCATGCCATGCGTGAGGGTCTCGAAGCCGGGGAACAGGGCGTTGCAGCCCTCCTCGAACTTCAGGTACCGCATGATCGTCGAGTTGATGCGCTCGCCGGGCACGAGGAGCGGGATTCCCGGCGGGTAGGGCGTGAGCAGCACGGCGGTGATGCGGCCCTCGAGCTCGTCCAGGGGCACGTGCTCGACGTCGCCGGCCGTCATGGCCCCCCACGCCTGCGTGGGGAGCATCGCCGCGTCCAGGCCGGACGTGTAGATCTCCGTGGCCAGCCTCGCCACGTCGTGGGCCCGATATTCTGCGTGGATCGCCTGGCAGAGGTCCCGCAGGCCCGTCCTCGCATACCGCGGCTGCTCGGCGGCGAGGCCGGGCATCGCCTCGGCCACGGCTGCGTTCGCGTCGTAGGCGTCCTTGAACCGCTGCAGCTCCGAGATCATGGTGTTCCACCGGCCCTTGGTGATGCCGATGGTGAAGAGGATGAAGAACGAGTACAGGCCCGTCTTCTCGACGACGATCCCGTTCTCCGCCAGGTAGCGCGAAACGATCGAGGCCGGGATGCCGGATTCCCCGAACACGCCGTCGACGGTCAGGCCCGGCGTGAGCACGGTGACCTTGATCGGGTCGAGCATGGTGAAGCCCTCGTCGACCGCCTCGAAGCCGTGCCAGTCGTCGGAGCCCGTGAGCTCCCACTCCTCGCGCGCGGCCAGGCCCTCGCGGGCCGGGGTGTCCGGGCCCCAGACGCCGAACCACCAGTCGGCCGGGCGCTCCTCGCCGATGCGGATGATCGCGCGGCGGAACTCCATCGCCTCGGTGATGGCCTCCTCCACGAGGGCGTGCCCGCCGCGGCCCTCCATCATGGCCGCGGAGACGTCGCAGCTCGCGATGATCGCGTACTGGGGGGCTCGTCGACGTGTGCATGAGGAACGACTCGTTGAACACGGTCTGGTCCAGGGCGCGCTCGCGGGACTCCTGGACGAGGATCTGGGAGGCCTGAGACAGGCCGGCCAGGAGCTTGTGGGTGGACTGGGTCGCGTAGACCATGGACCGGCCGGGCCGGGGCCGCCCGCGCCCGATGGCGTGCATCCCCTCGTAGAGTTCGTGGAACGCGGCGTGCGGCAGCCACGCCTCGTCGAAGTGGAGCGCGTCGACGTACCCGTCGAGGACCGACTTGATTTCCTCGGCGTGGTAGATGATGCCGTCGTAGGTGCTCTGCGTCAGGGTGAGGACCTTGGGGCGCTGGGTCTTGTTGCCGATGAAGGGGTTGGCGTCGATCTTCGCCTGGATCGACTCGGGCGTGAATTCGCTGCGCGGGATGGGGCCGATGATGCCGGCAAGATTGCGGGTCGGCGTCAGGAAGATCGGGATGGCGCCCGTCAGGATGATCGCGTGGAGCACCGACTTGTGGCAGTTGCGGTCGACGACGACGATGTCCCCCGCGCCGACCATCGAGTTCCACACGATCTTGTTCGACGTCGACGTGCCGTTGGTGACGAAGTACAGGTGGTCGGCATTGAACGTGCGGGCGGCGCGGCGCTCCGATTCGGCCACCGGCCCCGTGTGGTCGAGCAGCTGGCCGAGCTCCTCGACCGCGTTGCACACGTCGGAGCGCAGGAGATTCTCGCCGAAGAACTGGTGGAACAGCGTGCCGGCCGGGCTTTTCAGGAACGCGGTCCCGCCCGAGTGGCCCGGGCAGTGCCACGAGTACGCGCCGTCCTGCGCGTACTTCATCAGGGCGGAGAAGAACGGAGGGGCCAGCTGGGCCACGTAGTTCGACGCCTCGCGGGCGATCGACCGGGCCACGAACTCCGGGGTGTCCTCAAAGGCGTTGATGAACCCGTGCACGTGGCGCAGGACGTCGCTCGGGATGACCCGCGCCGTCAGCTGTTCGCCGAACAGGAAGAGCGGGACGTGCTCGTTGCGGCTCCGCACCGCCGACACGAAGGACCGGATGTCGTCGACCGCCCGCCGCTCCGTCCCGTCCTGCCCGCGGGGGGCGGCCACCGCGTAGACCATGGCCGAGACCCGGCTGGTCATGGACCCGAACGTCGTGACGTCCTGGGCGTCGGGAACGCGGACCAGGTCGAGCCCCGACTCCTCCAGCGCGGCGGACAGGCCCTTGAGGGCTGCCGGGCCCGCGCCGTCGCCGTCCAGGCCGCTGGACACGATCATGATCGGGAAATCGAGCTTCACTGCTGCTCCTGCTCCTCGGGGGTGCCGCCCACGGGGATGGGCCGGCGTCCATCGTCGCAGTGGCACGGCTCACGCTCTTGGTGGAAGCCGACAACAGGGGCTCTGGCCGGAGGTGGGAACCGACAACAGGCGGCCGGCCGAAGGTGGGAACCGACAAGCGGGACGCCCGCCCGCTCCGGGGCGCGCGGCTACCGGTCCCGGGCCCGAGCGCCCGCCGTGCCGGCGGTCCGCAGTTCGAGCCAGAGGGCGAGTCGCGTGTCCGGGTCCGCAAGGTCGAGCCCGAATTCCTCGGCGGCGCGGCGCACGCGGTAGCGGACGGTGTTCTCGTGCACGCCGAGCGACCGCGCAGCGGCCGCGACGTTCCCCGACGCGTCGAACCACGCCAGTAGGCTCGCCGCAGAGCCGGTGCCGTGGTCGGCATCGTGCCGGAGCAGTCGGGCCAGGGCGCCGCTGCGCGCCCAGGGGGTGGCCGCGAGCGCGGCCCCGGCCGCCCGCAGGGACAGCGTGGCCCGGGACTCGTCCGCGACGGCGACGCCGTCGTCCCCCGCGGGCAGGCCGGCGTCGAGCATCGCGTCCACCTCCGCGCGGCCCGCCGCGAAGCGGGCGACGGTCCCGTCCCCGGAGCCGACGGCGGCGCGGACGCGGTCCCCGACGATGTGGCGGACGCGGGACACCGCCGACCGGGCGAGGCGGGGCAGTTCCTCCGGGTGGCGGGGATGGGCCAGGACATACAGGCGGTGCCCGGCGACCACCACCTGGGCGTGGCTCAGGAAGGCCGCGTAGGCGCGGGCCAGCGTGGACCTGACCTGGTCCATGACGAGGGGCGGCACGTGCTCGGCGTCGAGCCCGAACGCCGTGACCGCCAGGGGCGCGTCCGCCGACAGGCCCAACTCGGCGAGGTCGCCCTCGTCGAGGCCCTGGCCCGAGAGCAGCCGGCGCACGGCCTCGAGGTGCGCCCGCCGGCCGTCGGTGCGCAACTGCAGCGCCTCGACCAGGGCGCCGGCGGCCTCCTGGCCGGCGGCGCGGAGGGCCTCCAGTTGCGCGTCGGGCGCAGCGTCGCCCCCGTCGGTCCGGATGGCCCAGATGGTCCCGAGGTTGATGGTGCCCGAACGGATGGCGACCCCCGCGCGCGGCAGCTGCTCGGGGGAGCCGGGAAAGCAGAGGGCGTCGTCGCTGCGCAGCACCGCCCGGTACCGGTCGTCGTTGAACGGCGACGCCGAGGCGCGCCGCCCGAGGATCCCCTCGACGCGCAGCGGGTCGATGGCCTGTCCGGGGACCGACGAGTAGGCCAGGACGCTGCGCCCGAGATCCTCGACCGCGACGGCGCCGCCGAAGACCTCGGCGAGCGAGTTGGCCAGGTCGTGGAGCGAGCGGGCGGGCCCCGACTGGGGGCGTCCGAGGGAGTCGTGCTCGCCCAGGGCCCGGGCCACCAGGGCGTCCACGTAGCGCCACGGAATGTGCGGGGCGAAGCGCAGGAGCGGGACGCCCGCTGCGGCCGCCAGGCCAGCCAGAGCCGCGGTCGTGTCCGGGGAGGACTTCACGGCGACGGCGCTGCAGCGGGCCGCCGCCGCCCGGCGCAGCAGCTGGTCGAAGCCCCCGTTCGGCGCCGTGCCGAGGGCATCGGCGGACGTGACGTGCAGCAGCAGCCCGGGCGTTTCCGGCGGTTCCGACGCGGTGTCGGCGAACTCCGTTCCCGTGACGACGGGGTAGGCGCCCGGAGGGGCGGCCAGGACCTCGACGGACTCCTCGCCGAGTGCGCCGATGAGCTCGTCGAGGGTCATCGGTGCGCCGCTCGTCGCGACGCCGTTTGGCGAAATCCATGAATCCACGGAGAAAGCCTAAGTGGAATCCACAACCCCGCGTACAGCCCGGCGGGCACGTGGACGACAGCCTCCCTCGCCGTCGTCGTTCCCGGGCGCGCCCCGGCGTTCCCGCCCGCCGGGTTTCTTGGGACAATGGAACGGATGACTTCCACCCAGCCCCGCCCCCAGGACCACGAGCCCGCAGGACCGGGCGCGCCGGCCACCCACGCGGCCGAGGAGCTCCACCCGGCCGACGGCCACCACCGAACCGGGACCTCCAGGCACCACGCCCGACGCCCCGACGCCCCCTCCGCGGGACCGCTGCGCGGCGTCCCCGGGGCGGAGGGCACGCGTCCGGGGGACCGTCCCGCGGCCGGCGCCGCCGGCGAGGCGGCCGCCGTCGGGCGCCCGGGAACCGCCGCCCGCGACGGCCTCGACGCGCGCGCCCGCCGCGAGGGCCGCGCCCAGGTGCGACCGACCCCCGAGGGGTGGAAGCAGGCCATGGGCCCGGACGGGCGCCCGCAACTGCAGTTCGCGCAGCGGCCCCGCGTCACCCAGCCGCCCACGCACCTGGCCGACCTCACGCTGGAGGAGCGGCAGGCCAAGCTCAAGGAGCTCGGGCTGCCCGCGTTCCGGGCCAAGCAGCTCTCCCAGCACTACTTCCGCCGCTACACCACCGACCCCGCCGCCATGACGGACCTTCCCCAGGGGGGCCGGCAGGAGCTCGTCGACGCCCTGTTCCCGACCCTGCTGACCGAGGTCAAGCGGCTCACGACCGACAACGGGGACACCGTCAAGTTCCTGTGGCGGCTCTTCGACGGGTCGCTCGTCGAGTCCGTGCTGATGCGCTACCCCGGCCGGATCACGCTCTGCGTCTCCAGCCAGTGCGGCTGCGGCATGAACTGCCCGTTCTGCGCGACCGGGCAGGCCGGCCTGACCCGCAACATGTCCACCGCCGAGATCCTGGACCAGATCGTGCAGGCCAACCGGGTCATCGCCGAGGGCGGCCTGGGCCCGTCCGCGCGCGAGGACGGCGAGCCCGAGCGCGTCAACAACATCGTCTTCATGGGCATGGGCGAGCCGCTCGCCAACTACAAGCGGGTCATGGCCGCCGTGCACCGCATGGTCGACGAAGCGCCCGAGGGCCTGGGGATGAGCGCCCGCGGCATCACGGTCTCCACGGTCGGGCTGGTCCCGGCGATCCGCAAGCTCGCCGACGAGGACCTGCCGTTCACGTTCGCGCTGTCCCTGCACGCACCCGACGATGAGCTGCGCGACGAGCTGATCCCCGTGAACTCGCGGTGGAAGGTCGACGAGGCCCTCGACGCCGCGCACGAGTACTACCGGCGGACCGGCCGGCGCGTCTCCATTGAGTACGCGCTGATCAAGGACATGAACGACCACGGCTGGCGCGCCGACCTGCTCGCCCGCAAGCTCAACGCACGGGGCCGCGGCTGGGTCCACGTCAACCCCATCCCGCTGAACCCCACGCCGGGATCGATCTGGACGGCGTCCGAGCGGGACGTCACCCGCGACTTCGTCTCGCGCCTCAACGACGCCGGGATCCCGACGACGCTGCGCGACACGCGGGGCAAGGAGATCGACGGCGCCTGCGGGCAGCTCGCCGCCGCCGAGTAGCCGGGGGAGGTCAGCGACGCGCCTGCCGCGGCTCGCGGTCCCCGGCCGGCCGGGAGGGCGCTCCGGCCCCGGACGCCGCGCCGTCCCCGGCCCCCTCGCCGCCCCCGGTGGCGCGGGGACCAGGCTCGGTCTTCGTGAACTTCAGCCCCGCGACGCAGGCGATGATCCCCGCCAGGAAGACGACCTTCAGGGCGGACACGGGCTCGTTCCCGGTGGCCATGGCCCACGCGACGGTGAGGGCGGCGCCCACGCCGGTCCACACCGCGTAGGCCACGCTGATCGGGATGCGCTTGGCGGCCAGGCCGAGGCCCGCCATGCTCAGGACGAGGAAGACGGCGAACGCCGCCGTCGGACCGGGTCGGGTCAGGCCGTTGGACTCGCCCAGGGCGGTGGCCCACACGGCCTCGAAGACGGCGGAAACCAGCAGCAGCGCCCACGCCACGGCTACGCCACCGCCTTGAGGCCGACGACGCAGCCGATCAGGCCGATCAGCAGCAGCGAGCGCACGAGCGTCGCCCGCTCCCGGCCGGAGACGATCGCCCAGAGGACCGTGAGGCCCGCACCGGTCCCGGTCCAGACGGCGTAGGACGTTCCGGTCGGGAGCTCGGCCATCGCGTAGGCCAGCCCGGCCATCGAGACGACGAGCGCCCCGGCGAAGAGCAGGGTGGGCTTCCACTTCCGGAAGCCCTGGGTCGCGCCGAGCGCCGAGGCCCAGACGGCCTCCAGGACGCCGGAGAGAATCAGGACGAGCCATGCCATGGCCAACACCTCCATGGCCCGTCTTGTCGCTGTGCGGGTACGGGTCCCCTCGTCCGCGGGGCCTGTTGCGGCGCCCGGATTAAGGTTCGCACGCGGTTGCGGGGGCGGCAAGGCGCTGTCGGGAACGCCACCGGTCGGCGCCGGCGGGCGGGCCCGGCCGCTCCCGGCCGCGCGGTAGCCTCGAAGTATGGCCGTGTCCGAACCCCTGCGCAGCCTCGCCCCCGAGGCCGTCTTTCTCGCGGGCGCCGGCCGCGCGATCCTGCTGCAGATCGCCCACCCCGCCGTCGGCCGCGGCGTCGCCGAGCACAGCCGGTTCGCCGAGGACCCCATGCGGCGCTTCCACGGCACCCTCAGCTACATCTACGCGCTCACCAACGGCACCGACGAGCAGGCCCAACGCGTCCGCGCCCGGGTCGACCGGGCGCACGCCCCGGTGCGCGGAACGCGCCGGGCGGACCATGGCGCCCATTCCGGCCGTGGCGGGGCGCGGCCGACGCCGACCCGCCCGTCCGCCGCGCAGTCGGAGGCCGCGCCCGCCTACAGCGCCCGCGACCCCAGACTGCAGCGGTGGGTCGCCGCCACGCTCTACGATTCCGCGATGCTGGTCCAACACGCCGTCCTGCCGCCGCTCGCCCCCGGCGAGGCCGATGCGCTGTACCGGCAGTACGCCGTGCTCGGGACGGCCCTGCAGATGCCGGCGGGCCTGTGGCCCGCCGACCGGAGGGACTTCGCCGCCTACTGGGAGCGGGAATCGTCCCGTCTGGCGGTGACGCCCGCGGCCGCGGAGGTCGGGCGCACCCTCCTGCACGCGACCAACGTGCCGGTGTGGGCGCGCGCAGCCCTGCCGCTGGCCCGGCTGCTCACGGCGGGCATGCTCCCGCCCCAGCTGCGGGAGGCCTTCGGGCTTCACTGGTCCCGCGGCCGCGACACGGCCTACCGGGCGGCCATCCGGGGCGCCGCCGCCGTCTTCCCGCGCCTTCCGACGGCGGTGCGGCACGCGCCCATGCGGCACTACCTCGCGAAGATCTAGGGGGCCTCGGCCCCGGCAGGGCCAGCGTCGGCCGCGCCGCCGGTGGGCGCCCCGCCGAAGCCGAGCTCGTTCCCGTCGGGGTCCCGGTAGACGGCCTTGCGCACGCCGTTGCCGTACGTCTCCCGCGTATCGGGCTCGAGCCCGCGCTCGGCGGCGGCGCCGGTGAACGCGTCCAGGTCGTCGAGGAAGACCGTGGCGAGGCCGTGGCCGGCCCTGTCGGGGCGCACCTCGATGTACAGCCAGCCGTGCTCGGCCACTTCCCACACGGCTTCGGACTCGTTCGGCAGGAAGCTGGGGCCCGTCCCGAGCAGGCGCCCGTACCAGTCGAGGGCCCGGTCGTAGTCGCTGACGGGCAGTCCGGCGAACAGGTCGGCAGCCATGGCCCCAGCGTACGGCCCAGTGCCCGCACGCGGTACGTCAGTCCCTGCACGCGGTACGGCTCAGTGCCCGCACGCGGTACGGCTCAGTGCCCGCACGCGGTACGGCTCAGAGCCCGAACGCGTCCGCGTAGCGCACCGTCCCGACCGGAAGCGGGACGCCGCCGCGCAGCCCGAGAGCCATGAAGGCCTCGTCGGGGACGTCCATCGGGGCAGCGATGCCGAACCGCGAGGCCGGGGCGAAGCCGAAGCGCGGGTAGTAGGCGGGGTGGCCGAGGACGACCACCGCGTGCTCGCCCCGCTCCCGGGCCGCGTCCAGCGCGGCGCGGATGGCGGCCGACCCAGCGCCCAACCCCTGCCGGGCCGGGACGACGGCGCACGGCGCCAGGGCGAGGGCCGGGGCGGCACCGACATGGCAGCGGGTCAACAGGCAGTGGCCGACGACGGCGCCGTCGTCCTCGACCACGATCGACAGCCCGGGCACCCACGCGCCGCGGTCCGCGCGGAGGGCGTCGACGAGGTCGGCCTCCGCCCGGGTCGGGAATGCGGCGGCGTTGACCCGGTGGACGGCGTCGACATCGGCGGCGGACTCGGACCGCACGGTCCACTCCGGCATGGCGTTCCTTCCGGTCGGGCGGGGTCCCATCGTCGCACGGGGCTGCGGAGGCGGGGGCCGGTAGGGCGCCCGCTCCCGGGGCTTAGGCTGGTGCGGAACCCGTGGCGCCACGACGCGGCGCCGCACGTCCCAGGAGCCGCCGCAGTGAACCACCGCCTCGCCGTCGCCCGCCGGGCCCAGGTCCCGCCGTTCCAGGTCATGGACATCCTGCAGCGCGTGGCGGAACTGCGGGCCGCCGGCCGCGACGTCGTCTCCCTCTGCGCGGGGGAGCCCGGCGGGGGTGCCCCGGCTCCCGTCTCCGACGCCGCGGCCGCCCTCCACGCCTCGCACGCGCCCCTAACGTACACCCCGGCCCTCGGCCTCCTCGCGCTGCGCGACGCCATCGCCGCCCACTACTCCCGCTGGTACGGGATCGACCTCCCCGCCCGGAACGTCGCCGTCACCACCGGCTCCTCCGGGGCGTTCATGCTCCTCTTCCTGGCCGCGTTCAACCCCGGCGACCGGGTCGCGCTCGCCCGGCCCGGCTACCCCGCGTACCGCAATATCCTCCGGGCCCTCGACGTGGACGTCGTCGAGATCCCCTGCGGCCCCGAGACGCGCTACCAGCCCACTCCCGAGCTGCTCGAGGCAGCGGCCGGAGAGCATGGGCCGCTGGCCGGCCTCGTGCTCGCCTCCCCGGCCAATCCCACCGGGACGATGGCAACGCGCGCGGAGCTCGCCGCGTTGGGGGCCTGGTGCGCCGGTCACGGCGTCCGCCTCGTCAGCGACGAGATCTACCACGGCATCACCTACCCGGCCCCCGGCCAGCCCGACCCCCGCGGGGTCTGCGCCTGGGAGCTGGACCGCTCCGGCGCCGTGGTCTCGAGCTTCTCCAAGTACTGGGGCATGACCGGGTGGCGGATCGGATGGGCCCTCGTGCCGGACGACCTCGTTGCGGCCGTGGATGCGCTCGCCGGCAACGTGGCCCTCTGCCCGCCCGCCCCGGCCCAAATCGCCGCGCTCGAGGCCTTCACCCCGGAGTCCTACGCGCAGGCCGAGCGAGCCGTCGCCGGGTTCGCCGAAACCCGGGCCGCCCTTCTGGACGCGCTGCCCCGCCTCGGATGGGGCGACGCGGCCCCCGCGGACGGCGCGTTCTACCTCTATGCGGACCTCGGCGCCGCCCTGGAGGGCTTCCGCGACTCGGCCGCCTACTGCGCGGCGCTCCTCGAGGCCGAGGGCGTCGCCCTGGTGCCCGGCGCCGACTTCGACGGCGAGGGCGGCCGCCGCGCCGTCCGGCTCAGCTTCGCCGCGGGGGCCGACGCGGTCCGGGAGGCCGTGGAGCGGATCGTCCGGTTCCAGGCGGGCCCGCGGTAGAACGCGGCGGCTGGCAGCCGGTCGGGGAGACCCGCGTCCGCCGCGCATCCCGGTCCTGCCCGCCCGCAGCGGACCCGGCCGTGGCATCCTCGCGCCCGCTCACCGGCGCGGGATCCTGAGCCACAGGCAGCACGGCTGCGTCGAGCCGCGGCGTACGCCGTGGCACACCGGCATGGGCTCAGTGACGAAGTCCCCCTCGGCGTCGACCGCGAAGAACCGCGGGTTCGGCTGGTAGGCGTTCCAGAACACCTCGCATTCGCAGCAACACGCCCCCATCCGCGCCAGCCGCCGGAGCAGGGCCGTGGCCCGGGGCGCGCACAGGTCGCGGTAGCGCGCCGTGAACTCGTGGCCGCGGCACCCGAACTCCAGCATCCGGTAGAGGTAGCAGACCAGACACTCGGCGGCTTTCGGCCGGGTCATCTCGTCCGAGAGCCGCCGCAGCTCGTCCGCGAGGCCGTCAACATCCACCTGGTCCATGCCCTTGCTCCCTTCGCCGGCCGGACGGTCGCCCGGACCTCGAGCATGGCCGCGGTCCGGGCGCCGTGGGGGCGCGGACTCCGCCGTTGTGGACGGCGGGCCGGGCCGCGGGATGGTGGAGGGGAGGTCGGGCCGTGACATCTGTCAGGGCCGTCTCGTGACGGTCTCCCCTGCCGCCGGCGTCCGCGCGCGGGAAGAGTGGAGGCATGAAGCCCACCGCATCCCCCTCCAGCGGCCGCGCCGCGCCGGCCGCTCCCCGGCCGGCCTCGGCCGCACCTCCCGGTCCCCGCCCCGGCGCGGTCGCATCGTCGGGTCCCCGCCCCGGCACGGCCGGATCGGCCGGAGCACGCCCCGGCCCCGCCCTCCGCCTGGACGGTGTCCGCAAGGCGTTCAGGACCGCGCGGGGCCGGGTCGCCGCCGTCGACGGGATCGACCTCTCCGTCCGGCCGGGGGAGATCGTCGCCTTCCTGGGTCCCAACGGAGCCGGCAAGACCACGACGATCGACATGGTCCTGGGGCTCACGCTCCCGGACTCCGGAACGGTCGACGTGCTCGGCACGACCCCGCGCCGGGCCGTCCGGGAGGGCCGCGTTTCGGTCGTCCTGCAGACCGGCGGCCTGCTGCGCGATCTCACGGTCCGTGAGACCGTTCAGGCGATCGCCTCCCTGCACCGCGCCCCGCACCGGGTCGCCGACGTCATGGCGCGCACCGACACCGCCCGGATTGGGGCCCGCCGGGTCTCCAAGTGCTCCGGCGGCGAGCAGCAGCGCCTGAAGTTCGCCCTCGCCCTCCTGCCGGACCCGGACCTGCTGATCCTGGACGAACCCACCGCCGGGATGGACGTGGCGGCGCGGCGCGGGTTCTGGGACGCCATGCGCCAGGACGCCGACGCCGGCCGGACCGTCCTCTTCGCCACGCACTACCTCGAGGAGGCCGAACGGTTCGCCCACCGCACCGTCCTCGTCGTTGGCGGCCGCGTCGCCGCAGACGGCCCCACCGAACGGATCCGCGCCCTCGCCGCCGGCCGGACGCTCGGCGCCACCGTGGACGACCCCGACGCCGTCCTGGCCGCGCTGCGGTCCGACCCCGCCGTCCGCTCCGCCGAACGCGCCGGGGCCCGCCTCGACGTCACCGCCACGGACACGGACCGGATCGCCCGGACCCTGCTCACCGAGCACGGGGCGCGGGACCTGGAGATCTCCGCGCCCAGCCTCGAGAAGGCCTTCATCGACCTGACCTCCCCCGCGCCCGAAGGAGCCCGGCCGTGAACGCGACCTACCTGCGCATCGACCTGGTCCGCCAGCTGCGCGACGTCAGCAACGTCCTGTTCGTGGTCCTCATGCCGCCCCTGATGTACGTCGTCTTCGGGGCGTCCGCCCCGTTCGGCGACGAGCGGTTCGGCGCCGGGAACGTCAAGTTCTACACCATGGCCTCCATGGCCGCGTACGGTGCCGCGCTCGCCGCGACGACCGCCACCGGGGGCGCCGCCGTCGAACAGCTCCAGGGCTGGGGGCGCCAGCTCGGCCTCACCCCGGCCCGGCCGGCCGCCGTCGTGGCCGGGAAGGTCGTGAACGCGCTGGCCATCACGGGCGTGTCCATCCTCGGCGTCTACGCCGTGGGCGCCGCCACGGGGGCCCGCGCCGCCGGGCCGGGCGTCTGGGCCGCGACGTTCGCGCTGACGCTCGCCGGGGCCGCGGCGTTCGCCCTGTTCGGCTACGCCGTCGCGATGCTGTTCAAGAGCGAGTCCGCGCTCGGCGTCGCCACCGGCGTGCTGGTCCTCATGTCCTTCATCGGCAACGTGTTCATGCCGCTGACCGGGGCCATGCTGGACCTGGCCCGGTTCACGCCGATGTACGGCTACGTCGGCCTGCTGCGCTGGCCCCAGCTCGAGGGGGCGCTCGCCAGCGCGGGCGAGGCCCCGGACGCGCTGCCCGCGCTGCTCGCTAATCTGGGGGCATGGATCCTCGTGTTCGGCGCGGCGGCCGTGGCCGGGGTGCGCCGCGGCCGCAGGCGGCAGTGACGCCCCCGGACCGCGGCCTCGCCGGCGCCTGGGCGCGCTTCGGGTGGATCCTCCCCGCGGTGTGGCTCGTCTTCCTGGCCTTCACCGTCCGCTCGGTGCTCGGCTCCGGCCTCCCGGCGGGCGCGACGGCGGCCGCCCTGGCGCTGGTGGGGCTGTTCGCGGCGGTGTACGTCGGCGGCTTCTTCGGCATGGCCCGGTGGGGCGCCCGGCGCGTCCTGGGCCTCCCGTGGAACTGGGCCGGCCTGGCGCTCCTCGGGATCCTCGCCGCGGCCCTGGCGCCGTTCATCGGCCTCGACGCGCTCTTCACCACGCCATTCGTCCTCGCGTACGCCTGCTACCTGCTCCCGCGCCGGGCCATGTGGGCCATCGGGGCGGGAACCATCGCCGGGACGCTGCTGCTCACCGCCGCGGCCGGACGCTTCGCCGAGTACCTGTTCATCGCGGCCATCCAGACCGGCGTGTTCGCCGCCAACGCCGTCCAGCGCGCCCTCATCGACTCGGAGACCCGCGCGCACTCCGCCGCCCGGGAGCTCGCCGTCGTCAGCGAACGGGAGCGCGTCGCCCGCGACGTCCACGACGGCCTCGGCCACACGCTGACGGTCATGTCCCTCAAGGCCGAGCTCGCGGAACGCCTCGTCGGCACCGACCCGGCCCGCGCCCAGGCGGAGCTGGCGGAGCTGCACGGCATGGTCCGCGCCGCGCTCGCCGACGTGCGCGCCACCGTCGGCGGGCTCCGGTCCGTGGACCTGCCCACGCAGGCGCGGGCCCTCGAGCTCGCCCTGCGCGACGCGGGGCTCGACGTCCGCACCGACGGCGACCCCGGCGCCGTCGACCCCGCGCTGCGCCCCGTGCTCGGCTGGATCCTGCGCGAGGCCGGCACCAACGTGCTGCGCCACGCGCATGCCACCTCGTGCAGGCTCAGCTTCGCCGAGCGGCGGATCGCGGTGGAGGACGACGGCGACGGCCTCCCCGTGCCCCACACCCCGGGCAACGGCTTGCGCGGCATGGAGGAGCGGCTCGCGGGCACCGGCGCCCGGCTCACCGTGGGCACGGCCCCCGCCGGCGGGACCCGGGTGGAGGTGGCGTGGTGATCCGCGTCGTGGTCGCCGACGACCAGGCCCTCGTACGCGGCGCGATGGCCGCGCTCCTGAACCTGGAGGCCGACCTCGAGGTCGTGGCGGAGGCGGCCGACGGCGGGGCCGCCGTGGACGCGGCCCGCAGGCACGAGGCGGACGTGTGCCTGCTGGACATCCAGATGCCCGGCGTCGGCGGGATCGAGGCGCTGGCCCGGCTGCGGGCCGAGGCCCCGGGCTGCCGGGCGCTGATGGTCACCACGTTCGGGCGCACCGGCTACCTGCGCCGGGCCCTGGAGGCGGGGGCCAGCGGATTCGTCGTCAAGGACACGCCCGCAGCGCAGCTGGCCGACGCGATCCGGCGCGTGGCCGCCGGGCTGCGCGTCGTGGACCCGCAGCTCGCCGCCGAGTCCCTGGCGGAGGGCACCAGCCCGCTCACCGGACGCGAGCGGGAGGTCCTGGCCCTGGCCCGGGACGGGCTGCCGGTCGCGCGGATCGCGGCCCAAGTGCACCTCTCGCCCGGGACCGTGCGCAACCACCTCTCCAGCGCCATCGGCAAGACCGGGGCGGCGAACCGGATCGAGGCCGCGCGCGTGGCCGCGGACCGGGGGTGGATCTAGGGGGACGACGACGGCCCCGCGCGGGCGCCGCCGTCGTCCCCCGAACCCGCTACGGCAGGGGCAGCGGCTCGTCGATCGGCTGGGACTCCGGCGCCATGTCGATGCCGAGGTCCTTCGCGAACACGGTGCGGGTGCCGGTGTAGACGCCGTCGGCGGACTCGTCGAGCTCGAACACGCGCGCGCCGCGCAGGTGGTGCTCCCCGGCCCCGCCCAGGCCGTACGTGCCGAATCCGGTGCCCGGGCCGTAGCCCAGCTCGATGCCGAAGTAGTCGCCCATGTACGTGTTGATGTGGTCGTGCCCCACGTACACGCCGCGGACGTCGCCGCGCTCCTGCAGCGCCGCGTACAGGCCGGAGTTAAACGCGCCGGTGTAGACGCCCTCGTTCTTGACGCCCACGATGCCGTGCTTCTCGACGGCGGCCGCGTGCTTCGACTCGTCCGAGTCGAACTGCGAGCCGTACCAGAGGTGGTGGTGCTCGAAGAGGGGGATGTGGAAGAACATCAGGGACTGGACCTTGCCGCCGAACTTCTGCTCCGTGGCCGCGGAGGCCTCGCGGTACCACTGGATCTGGCTGGGGCGGATCCAGTCGTAGCCCATCAGGCCCTCGAAGTCCTGGCCGCCGAGCGTCTCCGGGGCGTAGCGGCCCGAATCCAACAGCCACACGCCGAACGCCGGGCGGTTGCCGCGCGAGGAGCGGACCAGCAGCTGCCGGTTGGAGTGCCCGGCCACGGCCTCCTCGGGCGCCGGGTTCAGGTTGTGCTTGTACGCGCCGCGGATGAACTCGAGGATCTTCGGCTCGGTCATGCCCGTGCCGTTGCCGAGGGAGTCCTCGTCGTGGTTGCCGAACGTCAGGGCCCACTTGATGCCGCGGGACTCCATCGGCTGGACGACGTTGTTGACGGCCTGCTTGACCTGCTCGGCGCTCTTCGGGGAGCCGTTGATGACGTCGCCGTTGATCAGCGCGAAGCCGGGCTTCTCCCGGTCCAGGACGCGCTCGATCAGCTGGATGGTGCGGCGGTCGGTGCGCGGGCCGTCCTGGGTGTCGTTGAACTGGACGATCCGGAACCGGCCGTCGGCGCCGAACTGCAGGGGCATGTTCTTCGGGGCCCCGGCGGGGGCGGCCTGGGCGGGCGTCGCCGTGGCGGCGAACATGCCCGCCAGTGCGGCGGCGCCACCGGCCGCGAGGACTCCGCGCCGGCCGACGCCCTGGTTCTGCTGGGTCACGTGGGTTGCCTTTCTCGTGCGCCGGCCGCGGCGGGGGAAGGCCCGGCCCCGGGGGTCGGGGCGGTCGGCCGGCCCACCGAGGCTAGGAGGCCCCGGTGATCGGAAGGTGGACCACCGGCGAATGGCCGGGAACGCGCGGGTGAGGGGCCGCGGGGGGCCGGGCGCGGGGGACGCGCGGGCGGGCCTGGCGGGCATGCGAAGGCCCCGCCGTCGCGCCCGCCCCGAACGGGGGGAGGGCGCGACGGCGGGGCCGGCGCGGAGGGCCCGTCCGGGCCCGCTCCTACTTCTTGAGGTGGTCCACCAGCTGGGACGCGATGCCCCGGTAGGTGGCGGGCGTGAGGTCGAGCAGCCGCTGCTCGGCGTCGGCGGACAGGCCGAGGGAGGTGACGAACTCCTTCATGCGCTCGGCGTCGACGCGGTGGCCGCGCGTGAGGTCCTTGAGTCGCTCGTACGGGTTCTCCATGCCGGGGACTCCGGCGATCGCCTCGGCCCGCATGACCATCTGGATCGCCTCGCCGAGGACCTCCCAGTTGGACTCGAGGTCGTCGGCGAGGACCTGCTCGGCGACCTTGAGCTGTCCCAGGCCCTTGAGGACGTTGGAGATGGCGAGCAGCGAGTGGCCGAACGCGGTGCCGATGTTGCGCTGCGACGAGGAGTCGGTGAGGTCGCGCTGCCAGCGCGAGGTCACCAGGGTGGCGCCGAGCGTGTCGAGCAGGCCGTTGGAGATCTCGAGGTTGGCCTCGGCGTTCTCGAAGCGGATCGGGTTGACCTTGTGCGGCATGGTCGAGGAGCCGGTGGCGCCGGCGACGGGCACCTGCGCGAAGTAGCCGATCGAGATGTAGCTCCACACGTCGGTGCAGAAGTTGTGGAGGATCCGGTTGAACCGGGCGATGTCGGCGTACAGCTCGGCCTGCCAGTCGTGGGACTCGATCTGGGTGGTCAGCGGGTTCCAGGTGAGCCCGAGCGACTCGACGAACGTGCGCGAGACGCTCTGCCAGTCGGCCGTCGGCACGGAGGCGTAGTGGGCGGCGTAGGTGCCGGTCGCGCCGTTGATCTTGCCCAGGTACTCGGTGGCCGCGACCCGGTCCAGCTGCCGGCCGAGGCGCCAGGCGACGACGGCGAGCTCCTTGCCGAGCGTCGTCGGCGTCGCGGGCTGGCCGTGGGTGCGGGACAGCATCGGCACCTCGCGGGTGTCCTCGGCCATCTGGGCGATGCGGGCGACGAGCTCGCGGGCCGCGGGGAGCCAGACGTCGGCGACGGCTCCCTGGACGCCGACGGCGTAGGAGAGGTTGTTGATGTCCTCGGAGGTGCAGCCGAAGTGGACCATCGGCTTCAGGTGCGCCAGGCCCATGTCGTCGAGGCGCCGGCCGATGAAGTACTCGACGGCCTTGACGTCGTGGACCGTGACGGCCTCGATCTCGGCAAGTTCCCGGACGGACTCGGCGTCGAAGGAGGTGACGATCAGGCGCAGGGCCTCCTGCTGGTCCGCCGTGAACGGTTCGGTCCCCGGCAGGACGCGGTGGGCGGCGAGGTGGATCAGCCATTCGACCTCGACGTGGACGCGGTCGCGGTTCAGGGCGGCCTCGGACAGGTAGTCGACGAGGGGCGCGACGGCGGAGCGGTAGCGGCCGTCGAGGGCCCCGAGGGCGATCGGTTCGGAGGCGAGGGAGGTGCGCGCGGATTCAGCCATGGGTCCGATTATCCCATGCGGTCCGCGGGTCCCCGGGGCATGGGCCCCGTCGTCCGGCTCCAGGGGACGGCCCGGACGGCCCCGGTCCGTCCCGCCCCCGGTGCGTCCCACCTTCCTTGGTCCGTCCGGCCCTCCACAGGCCGCCGCGGCCCGCGGGCCCTCCACACCCCGGCGGCCGCCGCCGCGGGCCGGCTGCGCCCGGGCCTACCGTGGTGCGACCGGGGCGGCGCCGGACACCGGGAAGGGGAGGGACATGGATTGGTTCGACGGCGGTTGGGACGAGCGGCTGGCGCGGACGAGGGCGGCCGCGGCTGGGATCGAGGAGGCGGGCGGCTGTCTCGCCCCGCTCGGGACCCTGCGGTGGGAGTCGCCCGCCGGCCGCGCGTTCCGGGTCCAGCTCGAGCTGCTCACCGCACAGGTCCGCTACCTCTCCGGGATCGTGGAGGCGGCCGAGGTGGCGGTGGCCAGGGCCCAGGCGGTCGCCGTGGCTGCCGTGGAGACGCGCCGGGCCGCCGGCGAGATCATGCAGGAGGGGATGCGCGTCGCCGCGGAGGCGGGCGTGGAGATGATGGGGTCCATGGTCACGGCCGGGACGCCGGGGGACTTCCAGTACCCGGCCGGGACGGTCAGGGGCGGCCCCGACCCCGTTCCCCGCCGCCCGCCCGGCCCATGATCCACGACACCCGGGGCGGGACGGGCCGGGTCGAGGCGAACTTCGACGAACTCGAGCGGGGCACGGCCCTGCTGCACCGGGCGGCGGACGCGCTCGCCGGCGCGGCGGGCCACCTGGCCGCACGTCCCTGGGCGGCGGTCTGGGGGCCGCGCGGCTGGGAGGAGATGGCCGCCGTGGCCGCGGCGGAGGCGCTGCTCGGGGAAGCCGCCGACCTGTGCCGCGTCCTGTGGGGCGAGGTGGCGGCGACGGCCGAGGCGGTCGGGCGCAGCAGGGCGGTGTACACCGTGGCCGAGGAGGCCGCCGCGCGCGCCGTCCACGAGGCCCGGGTCCACCTGCTGCCGTGGCTCGTCTCCGGGGACCTCGCGACGAACGCGGGGCGTCCGCGGCAGGGGACGGTCGAGGACCTCGTCAACCAGTCGCCGGCCGTGGCAGGGACGCTGCTCGGGCTGCTCTTCCCCGCGGCCCTTCCGGTCGCGGGGTCCGCGCCCCTCCTTCGCGACACCCGCCACGGCGGGGTGTTCGACACCCGCGTCGCGGAGCGGCTGTATCCGGTGCTGGCGGGAACCGGGTCGCGCCACGGGTGGGTGGATGTGCGGCCGATCGGGGTCGTCGGCGTCGAGGACGCGGGCACCGCCGCCTTCAGGGGGACCCTGACCGACGTCACCGACCTCCAGCAGCGGGCCGAGGCGGCCGGCGACGGCCGGCTGCTCGTGGCCACCACCAACGGCGAGGCCGGGCCCGTCCACGTCGTCGTCCTGCCCGGGACGCAGACGGGAACGCCGCTGGGCCGGGCCAACCCGTGGAACGAGGGCGGGATCGTCGAGGGCGCGGGGCTGGGGAGCCAGCACGTGTCGGCCGCCGTCGGCGACGCGCTGCGCGCGGCCGGCGTGGAACCGGGGGAGCGGATCGTGCTCACGGGCTACAGCCAAGGCGGGATCCATGCCGCGAACATCGCGGCGGACCCGCGGATCAACCGCGTCTACGACGTCGACCACGTCGTGACGTTCGGGGCCCCGGTCGGCGCCAAGGACCTCCCCGAAGGGGTCCGCGGGCTGCATCTGGAGCACCTCGACGACCCCGTCCCGGGGGCCGACGGCGTCCAGAACCCCGACGTGCGCGACCGGGTCACCGTTCGCCTCGACGGCTACGCCCCCGGGACGGACCGGTCGGCCCCCGGCTTCGGGGCGGCCCACGGCCTGGACAACTACGCGTTCGGGGCCGGGGCGGCCGAACTCTCGACCGACCCGACCGTCGTCGAGGCCACGGGCGCGCTGGGGGCCGTGTTCGCCGGGGCCGGCACGGCGCGCATCCAGGCCGTGGCGCTCAAGCGGAGGGTCCCGCCCGGGCAGCTCCCGGCGCGCCGGCCCACGGGACCGGAGTTCAGGGACCGGCGGGATTGGTTCCCCGGGCGCTGACGGCATGGTGCCGCGCCTCGGGACGCGGACGCTGGCCGACGGTGCCGTGCCGTGGGCACGGGACCGCCCGGCAGCGGGCCCCGCGGGCCTACTTCCGGTCGCCGGGAACCAGCCAGCCGATGACGGCGGCGACGATGCTGATGATGATCGAGCCGAGGATCGCGTCCCAGAAGAACGACTCCACGTGGAAGCCGATGGGCGTGTAGCCCATGATCCAGGACGTGAGCATCAGCATCGCGGCGTTCAGCACGATGGCGAACAGGCCCAGCGTCAGGCACGTGATCGGCAGCGACAGGAAGCCGAGGACGGGCCGCACCACGGCGTTGACGACGCCGAAGACGAGGCCCACGAACAGGTACGACACGGCAGTCCCCACCGCCTCGCTTCCGGTGGCCCGCTGCGTGGCCTCGGCCCCGACGTCGATGCCGGGGAGGAGCCAGGCCGCTGCGGCCAGGGCGAGGGCGTTGATGACGACGCGCACGAGGAAGCCGATCATGGGCCCATCCTCGCACGCCCGGCCCCCGACCCGGCCGGGGCCGGGGCGGCCGTCCCCAGGAGGACCTCGATCCGTTCGCGGCAGCCGCCGCAGCCCGTGCCGGCCCGGCAGGCGCGCCCCACGGCGTCGGCGTCCGCGCAGCCGGCCGCGACCGCGTCGGCCACGTCGCGGTGGGTGGCCCCGCTGCACCGGCACAGCACGTCGTCGGGGGAGGGGGCCGATCCGCCCGGATGGCCCGCGGCGGGACCGTCGAGGCGCAGCAGTGTGCTGCGGTCCGCCGGCAGCTCGGCGCCGCGCTCGTACAGCAGCACCAGTTCGGCCGCCGTACGGGGGAGGCCGATGGCGACGAAACCGGTCAGGACGCCGTCCCGCGTGGTCATCCGGCAGTAGCGGCCGTGGTCCGGGTCCGCCCAGACGGCCGTGCGGGCCGGGCCGGGGCCCCACATCCCACCCGAGACGTCGCCGGCCGCGGCCAGATCCAGGCCCCGGGCCTTGAGCAGAATCAGCGGTCCCCCCGGCCTCGGGGGTGCCGGGGAGGCCGTGGCTTGGGGCACGGAGGGCCCAGCGGCTCCCGCGTCGAGCCGGCGGGCCAGCGCATCGGCCTGCTCCCATCCCGGGCCGATCAGCCCGCTCGGCGCCGAGCCGTCGACGGCCGCGCAGTCGCCCACGGCAAACACGTGGCCCTCCGTGTCGGCCTGCAGGCCGCGGTCGACCCGGATCCCCCGGCCGGTCGGCAGGCCGCACCCGGACGCGAGTTCGTCGCGCGGGCGCACGCCGCAGGAGAGGACCAGGAGGTCGCCCGGCACGTCGGGCGCGTCGTCCAGCTCCAGGGCCGCGAAGCGCCCGGCGTGCCGGGAGACACCCACGGCCCGCGCACCGCCGACCACGCGGACCCCGGCGGCCTCGAGCCTGGCCGCGAGGAGCCGCCCGCCGTCGGCGTCCAGGCTGCGCGCCAGGGGGTGTGGTCCGTGGTGCACGAGGACGGCGGAGGCGCCCTCTTCGGCCGCCGCCACGGCCGCTTCGACGCCGAGGATCCCTCCGCCGAGGACCACGATCCGGCCGCCCGCGCGGACCACGGGCAGGAGCCGGGCCGCGTCGTCGAGCGTGCGTAGCGCGACGACGCCGTCGGGCAGGTTGGGCTCGCGGTGCGGCTCGAAGTCCAGCCCCCGCAGGGTCGGCACGACGGGGCGGGCCCCGGTGGCGAAGACCAGCCGGTCGTAGCCGCGCCAGGCGCCGCTCGCGAACAGGACGCGCCGCGCGGCGCGGTCCACGCGGACGGCCGCCGTCCCGGTCACGACGGCGACGCCCCGGCGCCGGAGCTCGTCCGCGTCCGCGAGGTCGAGGGCGCGGGCCGGGGTGCGCCCGACCCCCACGTCGGCGACCAGCACGCGGTTGTAGGCGGTCCGCGGCTCGGCGCCCACGACGGCCAGCTCGATCCGGCCGGCGTCGACGGCGGGAAGCAGTCCGTCGACCAGCCGCGCGGCGACGGGACCGAACCCCAGGACGAGGACCCGCTCCGGCCCGTTCACCGGCGACCCGCCCGTTCGATCGTGGCGGCGGCGTTCTTGAAGGCGGGCATCCCGCTCACCGGGTCCGTGGCGGCGTTCGTCAGGGAGTTGGCGCGCCCCCCGCCGGGGAAGTGAAACGGCAGGAACACGCAATCGGGCCGGATGTCCTCCGTGAGCAGGGCCTTGGCCCTGGCCCGTCCCCGCGCGGTGGAGACGACGACGTCGTCGCCGTCGGCGATCCCCGCCGCGTGCGCCGTGGCCGGGTGCACCTCGGCCCGTGGCTCCGGGGCGGACTCGAACAGCTCCGGGACGCGGCGCGTCTGCGCGCCCGACTGGTAGTGCTCCAGGAGGCGACCCGTCAGCAGCGCCACCGTGCCCGGCGCGTGCAACGGCTCGGCCGCCCCGCCGGGCGCCACGGGCACGAGCAGGGCCCGGCCGTCCGGATGGGCGAACCGGTCCAGGAACGGACGCGGCGTCCCCGGCCCGGCCGGTTCCGGGCACGGCCAGTAGGCTTCGCGCCCCGCGTCCAGATCGGCATACGAGAGCCCGGAGTAGTCCGCCGGCCCGCCGGCCGACGCGGCGCACAGCTCCGCGAAGACGTCCGCCGGGTCGGTGGGCCACCGGCCCGGGGCGTCCAGCCGCCGCGCCAGTTCGGACAGCACCCACAGTTCCTGGGCCACCCCGGCGGGCGCGTCCACGGCCCGGCGGCGGCGCAGCACGCGGCCCTCGAGGTTGGTCATCGTGCCCTCCTCCTCCGCCCACTGGGCCACCGGAAGCACCACGTCGGCCACCTCGGCCGTCTCCGAGAGGAAGAAGTCGCAGACGACGAGCAGGTCCAGCCGGCGGAGCGCCTCGACCGTGCGCGCGGCGTCCGGGGACGACACGACGGGGTTGGAGCCGTGGACGAGAAGCATCCGGGACCCGCCGGGCAGGCCGAGGGTGTGCAGCAACTCGGTCGCCGGCAGGCCGGGCCCCGGCAGCGCGGCGGGGTCGACGCCCCACACCGCCGCCACGCGGGCGCGGGCGGCCGGGTCCGTGATCTTGCGGTACCCGGGCAGCTGGTCCGCCTTCTGCCCGTGTTCCCGTCCGCCCTGTCCGTTGCCCTGGCCGGTGAGGGTCCCGTAGCCGCCCGCGGGGGTTCCGGGCAGGCCGAGCAGCAGGGCGAGGTTGATGGCTGCGGTGGTCGTGTCCGTGCCGTTCGCGTGCTGCTCGACGCCGCGGCCGGTCAGCACGTAGGCGCCCGGGCCGCCCGCGCGGCCGGCCCGGGCCGCGGACGCCAGGCGGCGAGCGGCCTCGCGGACCTGGGGCGCGGGGACTCCCGTTGCCGCCTGCACGCGCTCCGGCCACCACGGCGCCACCGACCGGCGGACGGCCCCGGCCCCCCGGGTCCGGGCCGCGAGGAAGCCGGCGTCGTCCAGCCCCTCGGCCACCACGACGTGCGCGAGCCCGAGCAGCAGCACCAGGTCGGTGCCCGGCGCCGGTTGCAGGTGCAGTCCGCCGCCGTCGTCGGCCAGCCGGGCGGTCGCGGAGCGGCGGGGATCGACGACGACCAGGCCGCCGCGGGACCGGGCCCCCTCCAGGTGCCTGACGAACGGGGGCATCGTGTCCGCGGCGTTGGAGCCGAGGAGCAGGATGGCGCCCGCGCCGCCGAGGTCCGCCAGCGGGAAGGGCAGGCCGCGGTCCAGCCCGAAGGCCCGCTGCGCCGCCGCGGCCGCGGAGGCCATGCAGAACCGGCCGTTGTAGTCGATCCGGGACGTCCCGAGCGCCAGCCGCGCGAACTTCCCGAGCTGGTAGGCCTTCTCGTTGGTCAGGCCGCCCGCGCCGAACACGGCGACGGAGTCGGGCCCGTACCGCTCGCGCAGCGACCGGGCCGACGCGGCCACCCGGTCGAGCGCCTCGCTCCAGGCCGCGGGCCGCAGGCGGCCGCCGGCGTCGCGCACCAGGGGCGTCGTCAGCCGGTCCGGTGCGGCCAGGACCCGGGCCGAGGACCAGCCCTTCCGGCAGAGGCGTCCGCCGTTGGTCGGGAAGTCGCGGCCGGCGACGGCAGGGACGGCTCCGGGAGCGGGGGCCGCCAGCTCCATGGCGCACTGGAGGGCGCAGTAGGGGCAGTGTGTGGGCGTGCCCGCCATGCTCAGACCCCCTTCCGGGCCAGAACGGCCCCGCGCCGGACGTAGGTCGCCCACGTCAGCGCCCCGAGGGCCGCATAGGCGGCGACGAGCGCGGTGAAGGCGGCGGCGTAGCCGCCGGTGGCCGTGGCGCTGGCCCCCATGGCCTGCGGGACGAGGAACCCGCCGTAGGCGCCGACGGCCGACACGAGTCCGAGGGCGGCCGCGCCCCGGCGCCCCGCACTGATGCCGCCGAGGTCGCCACGGAGGGCGAACAGGGCGGGCAGCATGCGGTAGGCGGAACCGTTGCCCAGCCCCGCGGCCCCGAACAGGACCAGGAACAGGCCGAGGAACGGGCCGAAGCGTCCGGCCGACAGCACCGGGACGACGGCGGCGGCCGCGGCGGCCATGAGGGCCAGCGCGGCGACCGTCACCCGGGCCCCGCCCCAGGCGTCGGCCAGCCGGCCGCCCAGCGGCCGGGCCAGGGACCCGACGAGCGGGCCGAGGAAGGCCAGCGAGAGCGTGGCGCCGGCGAGGGGGAGCCCCGCGTACTGGGGGAACGTGTCGAGGATCAGTTTCGGGAACACCGCGGAGAAACCGACGAAGGACCCGAAGGTGCCGATGTAGACCACCGCGACGATCCACAGGTGCGGCTCCCGCAGGGCCGAGCGCACGGCCCGCCCGTCGCTGCGCGCATCCGTGAGGTTGTGCATGTGGCGCCAGGCGCCCCACGCGGCCAGCAGGAGCAGCGGGATCCACAGGAGGCCGGCCACCGGGAGGGCCAGTGCCGCGCCGCCGAGCGCGGACACGGCGACCGGGACCGCCAGCTGCGCGGCCGCCGCGCCCAGGTTGCCGCCGGCCGCGTTGACCCCCAGGGCCCGCCCCTTCTCGCGGGCCGGGTAGAAGTGGGTGATGTTGGCCATCGAACTGGCGAAGTTGCCCCCGCCGAGCCCGGCCAGGGCGGCCGCGAGCAGCAGGACGGCGAACGGCGTGCCGGGATCCGACACCGCCCAGGCCAGCGCCGCGGCCGGAAGGACCAGCAGCAGGGCCGACGCGACGGTCCAGTTCCGCCCGCCCCAGCGGGCGACCGCGAAGGTGTAGGGCACCCGCAGGGTGGCCCCCACGAGGCTCGGCACGGAGATCAGCCAGAACACCTGGCCGGTGTCGAGGTCGAAGCCGGCGGCCGGCAGCTGGACGGCCACGACCGACCACAACTGCCACACGACGAACCCGAGGAACTCGCAGAAGACCGACCAGCGCAGGTTCACGGCGGCGGTTCCCCGCCCGGTGGAGCGCCAGAACGAGGCGTCCTCGGGGGTCCATTCGTCGACCCACCGGCCTGGGCGCAGGCGCAGCCCAGGCTCCGGGGCGGTGGCGCGGGTGTTCGTGGCCATGGATTCTCCGTTCGTCGGGGACGCTGCCCACGCTCGCAGGCCCCCGTTTCGCCCCGTGGCCGGGCGCGTTTCGGCCCCGGAAAACCCGCCTCACGCGCCGGGCCGGGCGGGAGTGAGCCACGCGCCGCTAGGCTTGGGTCCATGACCACCGAGAACCACGTCACACGCCGCGAGGTCACCCCTCGCCCGGTCATCGACCGGCTGCCCAAGTACGTCGCCGGGAAACCCCCGGCCGCCGCCCCGGGCCTGACCCCGTTCAAGCTCTCCTCCAACGAGAACCCGATGCCCCCCGTGCCGGGCGTCCTGGAGGCGATCGCGGCGGGCGTCGACTACAACCGCTACCCCGACCCGCTCTCCACGAACCTGCGCGAGGCGCTCGCCGGGCACCTGTCGGTCCCGGCCGAAGACATCGTCACGGGCGCCGGCAGCCTGGGCGCCCTGACGCAGATCGTCAGCGCGTTCGCCGGGCAGAACGACGACGGCGTCGCCGACGAGGTCGTGTACGCGTGGCGCTCCTTCGAGGCCTACCCGATCGTCATCCAGACCGCGGGCGCCACCGCCGTCCCGGTGCCCGTGCTCGCGGACGGACGGCACGACCTCGAGGCCATGGCCGCGGCCGTCACCGAGAACACCGCCGTCGTCCTGCTGTGCACGCCCAACAACCCGACCGGGCCGATCCTCACCGCCGACGAGGTCGAGGGATTCCTGGCCAGGGTGCCCCGCGACGTCGTGGTCGTCATCGACGAGGCCTACGTCGAGTTCGTCCGCGCGGAGGACGCCGTGGACGGGATCGAGATGTACCGCAAGCACCCCAACGTCGTGGTGCTCCGGACCTTCTCCAAGGCCCACGGGCTCGCCAACCTGCGGGTGGGCTACTCCGTGGCGCAGCAGGGCATCACGGCACACCTGCGGGTCGTGGCCGTTCCGTTCGCCGTCTCCACGCTCGCCGAGACCGCGGCCGTCGCGTCGCTGCGGAACCTCGACGCGGTTGTGGAAAGGGTACAAGGGCTCGTCGACGAGCGGACGCGGGTCGTGGCCGGCCTCCGCGAGCTCGGGTGGGAGATCCCGGACGCGCAGGGAAACTTCGTCTGGCTCGGCCTCGGCGAGCACACCCAAGACTTCGCGCGGGTCGCGGGGGAGCGGGCGCTGGCCGTGCGCGCCTTCGGGAACGAGGGCGTCCGGGTGTCGATCGGCGAGGCGGAGGCCAACAGCCGCTTCCTGGAGCTTTGTAGGACCTATCCAAACGCCCCCCGGCTTTCCTAGTCGGTCACAAATCCCGGGGCGCGCCCTGGCGGCCAGTAGGCTGGAGGGCGACTAGCCACATATGCCTGGCGGGGAATGCATGCCCCGCCAGGCATATATATCCACGTGAGGGGCCCTCGCCTATGACGCCCAGCCGCCCGCAGGCCGGACTGATCGCCGCCGCGGAAGAGCTACCGGACGACCTCGCGCAGCTGCAGCTGCTGACGCCCGGCGGCGAACTGCGGACCGACCCGGTCTTCTCGCCGTACCTCGAGGACGTCGACGACGAGGCCCTGCGCGGGTTCTACCGCGACATGGCGGTCACCCGGCGCTTCGACGAGGAGGCCACGGCCCTCCAGCGGCAGGGCCAGCTCGCGCTCTGGGTCCCGCTGCGCGGCCAGGAGGCGGCCCAGATCGGCTCCGGGCGGGCGACGCTCCCGCGCGACTACGTCTTCCCGACGTACCGCGAGCACGGCGTCGCGCTGACCCGCGGCGTGGACTTCGCCGAGATGCTGCGGATCTTCCGCGGCATCTCCAACGGCGGCTGGGACCCCCGGGAGACCGGCTTCCACCTCTACACGATGGTCCTCGCCGCCCAGATGCCGCACGCGACCGGCTACGCCATGGGCATCCAGCGCGACCAGGCCGGCTGGGACGCCGAACGGCTCGAGCGCGAGGGCGAGGCCGTGCTGGCGTACTTCGGCGACGGCGCGTCGTCCGAGGGCGACGTCCACGAGTCGATGGTGTTCGCGGGCAGCAACCGCTCGCCGGTCGTGTTCTTCTGCCAGAACAACCAGTGGGCCATCTCCGTGCCGTTCCACGTCCAGTCCCGCGTGCCGCTCGCGCGCCGCGCGGCCGGCTACGGGTTCCCCGGCCTGCGCGTGGACGGCAACGACGTCCTCGCCGTCCACGCGGCCACGCGCTGGGCGCTCGAGCGGGCCCGGCGCGGCGACGGTCCCGTGCTGATCGAGGCCGAGACCTACCGCCTCGGCGCCCACACGACGGCCGACGACCCCACGAAGTACCGCACGTCCGACGAGGAGGAGGCCTGGGCCGCCAAGGACCCGCTGCCGCGCCTCGAGCGGCACCTGCGCTCGACCGGCGCCGGCGACGACGCCTTCTTCGCCGACGTCGCGGCGCAGGGGGACGCCCTGGCGCAGCGCGTCCGCGCCGAGGCGCTGGCGTTCCCGGGGCCGTCCCTCGCGGACGCGTTCCGCCACGCCTACGCGGAGGCGCACCCCCTGGTCCGCGAGGAGCTGGACGCGCACCTCGCGTACGAGGCCGGATTCGCCGACGCCGAGGAGGGCGCCCGATGACCATGATGACCCTGGCCAAGGCCACGACGGCCGGCCTCCGCCGCGTCCTCGAGGAGAACCCGAAGTCGCTGCTGATCGGCGAGGACATCGGGCGGCTCGGCGGCGTGTACCGGATCACCGAGGGCCTCCAGGCGGACTTCGGCGCCGACCGCGTCGTCGACTCCCCGCTCGCGGAGTCCGGCATCATCGGCACCAGCATCGGGATGGCGCTGCGCGGCTACGCGCCGATCGCCGAGATCCAGTTCGACGGCTTCGTCTTTCCGGGCTTCAACCAGATCACGACGCAGCTGGCCAAGATCCGCTCCCGCTCCGAGGGCCGGCTGGGCGCCCCCGTCGTCGTCCGGATCCCCTACGGCGGCGGCATCGGCTCCATCGAGCACCACTCGGAGTCCCCGGAGGCGCTGTTCGCCCACACGGCGGGCCTGCGCATCATCACGCCGTCCAACCCGCACGACGCCTACTGGATGATCCAGCAGGCCGCCGCGTGCCAGGACCCGGTGATCGTCTTCGAGCCCAAGCGCCGGTACTGGCTCAAGGGCGAGGTCGACACGGAGAACCCGGGGCAGGACGCCTTCGGCGCGCAGGTGGTCCGCGAGGGCACCGACGCGACGATCGTCGCGTACGGTCCGCTGGTTCCCGTCGCCCTGGCCGCGGCCGCGGCCTCCGAGGAGGACGGCCGGAGCGTCGAGGTCATCGACCTGCGCTCCATCAGCCCCATCGACTTCGACACCGTCACGGCCTCCGTCGAGAAGACCGGCCGGCTCATCGTCACCCACGAGGCCCCGGTCTTCGGCGGGATCGGCGGCGAGATCGCGGCCCGCGTGTCCGAGCGGGCGTTCCTGCGCCTGGAGGCCCCGGCCCTGCGCGTGGGTGGTTTCCACCTGCCCTACCCGGTCTCCAAGGTGGAGGAGCAGTACCTGCCGGACATCGACAAGCTGCTCGACGCGCTCGACCGCTCGTTCGCCTACTAGCCCCGACCCGCCAGGAGACCGCGCCGGCCGCCAGCCCCGGCCGGCCCCGCCCGCCAGCACGACCCGCGGCCCCGCCGCAGACCCGCCAGGAGGCACCATGAGCACGTTCAACCTTCCCGACGTCGGCGAGGGGCTGACCGAGGCGGACATCGTCTCCTGGAAGGTCAAGCCGGGGGACACGGTGGCCGTGAACCAGGTCTTCGTCGAGATCGAGACGGCCAAGTCGCTCGTGGAGCTGCCGAGCCCGTTCGCGGGCACCGTCTCCGAGCTGCACGCCGCCGAGGGCGAGACGCTCGAGGTCGGCTCCCCGCTCTTCTCCGTCGACGAGGCCGCCGCCGGCGGCGCGGGTGCCCCCGCCGGGGGGACGACGGCGCCGCCCGCCCGCGGTGGAGCGGCCGCGGAGGCGGAGGCCGCCGCGGCCGGCCCGGACGAGCCGCAGCTCCCGGCCGGGGTGCCCGCGCCGGCCCCCGCCCAGGACCAGGCCGAGGCCGCGGCGCCCGGACCGCTCGTCGGGTCCGGCCCGAAGGCCGACCCGGCCAAGCGCCGCCCGCGCCGCAACCGCCCAGCCCCGGGGAGCCTCCGCGGCCCCGCCGCGCGCCGCCCGGGCGGCTCCGCGGAGGCGCCGCCGTCGTCCGCCCCGGCGCCGACTCCGACGGCGGCGCCCGCCCCGGGTTCGGCGCCGGCCGCGGGTGCGCCGGCCAACCCCTCGGGCACGGCTTCCGCCACCGCGGGCGCGGCGGCGGCGGGCCGGGCCCGCGTCGGCGAGCTGCTCGGCCGCGTGCTCGCGAAGCCCCCGGTGCGCAAGATCGCCAAGGAACTCGGCATCGACCTGTCGAAGGTCCCGGGAACGGGCGGCGGCGGCGAGGTCACCCGCGAGGACCTGCTGTCCTACCAGGCCCAGCGCGAGGCCGAGCAGGCCGCGGCCGGGACGTTCTGGACGGCCCAGCCCGGCCAGGGCGACCGGGTCGAGCGCGTCCCCGTCAAGGGCGTGCGCAAGGCGACGGCCAAGGCCATGGTCGAGTCCGCGTTCACCGCACCCCACGTCAGCATCTACGTCGACGTCGACGCGACGCGCACCATGGAGTTCGTGCAGCGGCTTAAGGCCTCGCGCGACTTCCAGGGCATCAAGGTCTCGCCCCTGCTGATCCTCGCGAAGGCCGTCATCTGGGCCGCGGCCCGCAACCCCAGCGTCAACGCGAGCTGGGTCGAGCAGCCGGACGGCTCCGCGGAGATCCACGTCAAGCACTTCATGAACCTCGGCATCGCCGCCGCGACCCCCCGCGGCCTGCTGGTCCCGAACATCAAGAACGCCCAGGACCTGAGCCTCAAGGAGCTCGCCGTGGCCCTGAGCGACCTGGCCACCACCGCGCGGGCCGGCAAGACGCCGCCCGCCGACATGCAGGCCGGCACCCTGACGATCACGAACATCGGTGCCCTCGGCATCGACACCGGCACGCCGATCATCAACCCCGGCGAGGTCGCGATCGTCGCGTTCGGCACGATCCGGCAGAAGCCGTGGGTCGTCTCCGGCGAGGTCATCCCGCGCTGGATCACCACGCTCGGCGGCTCGTTCGACCACCGCGTCGTCGACGGGGACCTCTCCGCCCGGTTCATGGCCGACGTCGCCGCGATCATGGAGGAGCCCGCGCTGCTGCTCGACTAGGGAGGGCGGAGGCCGCCGGGCGCCGGGCGGCGAAGGGGGCCGTTTCGTCACCGGATCGTGACGGCGGGGCGCACCGTCCCGGCCTACGGTTGATACAGACGCGTCTGGGATCCCCTCCGGCGCCCGCCGGGGCCCGACACACGGAGCCAGCCATGCGCACCACCCCTGCTCCCAGCCAATCCACCAGCCGGCGGTCCCGCCGCCGCGCCGGGCTCGCCGCGGTGGTCGCCGTGCCGCTGCTGCTCGCCGGGTGCGGCGCGCCCGAGGCCGCGCCGCCCGGCCAGGGGGACGACGGCGGCGCGACCGCGACGGGCGCGTCCCCGACCGGCGGAACCGACTCCGGGAGCCCCGGGACGCCGGACGATGCGTCCACTGCCGACCCGGACACGCCGACCTCCGATGGCGGCTCCGCCACCGACGGCGCCACCGCGCCCGGTGCCGGCGGCGCCACCGCGCCCGGTGCCGGCGGGGCGGCGTCGACCTCCGCGGCGCCCGGCGCGACCGGCGGCGCGGCGCGCGGAAGCTCCGGCGCCGGCGCGGCCGAGATCCCCATGGACGACTGGAAGACCTTCACCGGCGGGGGCCTGTCGTTCCGCTACCCGGCCGTGTGGTCCCTGGAGGGCGGATTCACGGAACACCAGGGCGTCTTCGAGATCATCGACGGCCGCGGCCGGCCCATCGCGCAGTTCCAGACGAACGTCGTCACGGACACCGACGGGGACGTCGGGTCCTACGAGCGCGCCGACCTCGACCGGGGCACCGTCCAGGGCCTGGCCCGAGAGGGCCGCGTCGACTGGGTCTATACGTACCGGACCATCACGGACACCACGGCCCCGGACGCCCCTCCGGACCGGTCCGTCCTCTTCGCGGTCGCCGACACCGCCAACCTCGCCCGCCGGACGGAGCAGCCGCACCTCTACACCTTCCCGAATCCCCCGGCGGGCGTCGCCTGGCTGATCACCACCGAGCACTTCGTCAACACACCGGGCACGGACCCCGACCGGTTGACGGAGGCCGAGGCCAAGGCCTTCATGTCCACCGAGCGCTACCAGGCCATGGTCCAGATCGCCGGGTCGCTCCGGTACACGGACTAACCCGGGGAGCCCGTTCCCCCGAGGGACCGGGACCGACGCGACCCCGCGACCGCCACCCACGATTCAGAGCGCCTCCATATGAATCCAAGCCGATTTGGTATTTCAGTCGGGGAATAGGTCGACCTACGCTGGGTGAACGCGCCGCTGCGGCGCGCCCACGCGACAGGAGGACCCGATGGAGCTGCGCCAACTGCGGTACTTCGTCGCGGTCGCCGAGGAGCGGCACTTCGGCCGGGCGGCCGTGCGCCTCCACATGGCCCAGCCCCCGCTGTCGCAGCAGATCAAGCAGCTCGAGGAGCAGCTGAACACGCGCCTCCTGGAGCGCACGACGCGCCGCGTGGACCTGACCCCGGCCGGAGAGCTGCTGCTCGAGCGGGCCCGCTCGCTGCTGGCCGAGGTGGACCAGCTCGCCCACGACGTCGAACTCGTCGGCCAGGGCGCCAGCGGAGTCGTCCGCATCGGGGTGGTCGGCTCGGCGACCTACCGGCTGCTGCCCCGGATCGTGGAGAACGCCCGCCGCCGCATGCCCGGCCTGAAGCTGCACGTCACCGGCGAGATGCTCACCCCCGACCTGGAGCGCGCCCTCGAGGACAACCGCGTCGACGTGGCCGTGCTCCGGCCGCCCGTCCACTCGACCGCGATCGAGACGCGCCTGCTCGAGCAGGACGAGCTCGTCGTCGCGCTGCCCGAGGAGCACGAGCTCGCCTCCCGGGGCACGCTCCGCCTCGAGGACCTGCGCGACGAGCCGTTCGTCGGCTACCCGCGCGGCTCGGCGGTCAGCGGGATCACCCTCGAGGCCACGGGCCGGCGGGGCTTCCGTCCGCGCGTGGTCCAGGAGGCCGGCGAGACCTCGACCCTGCTCTCGTTCGTCGCCGCCGGCCTCGGCGTCGCGCTCGTCCCCACGACGCGCCGCAACTTCGCCCTGCGCGGGATCGTGTTCCGGCCCCTGCGCGACGCCCCCGCCGTCGACCTCGCCATCGCGTGGCGGCGCGGCAACGACTCAGCCCTCATCACCAACTTCGTCGCCCTCTTCGGCGGCGATCCGGAAGGAACACCCGAGTGAAAATCGAACGCATCGAGGCGATTCCGTACGCCATTCCGTACACGCACCCCCTGCGCTTCGCCAGCGGCGAGGTCCACACCGCGGACCACGTCCTCATCCGCGTCCACACGGACGACGGCGTCGTCGGCACCGCGGACGCACCCCCGCGGCCGTACACGTACGGCGAGACGCAGGCCTCGATCGTCGAGATCGTCGAGAACGTCTTCGCCCCGCAGGTCACCGGCCTCGAGATCACCGACCGCGCCAAGGTCCACGAGATCCTGAACCGCACCATCCACAACCAGGTCGCCAAGGGAGCGCTGGACATCGCCCTCTGGGACGCGCTCGGCCTCACGCTCGGCCAGCCCGTGCACAAGCTGCTCGGCGGCTACACCGACTCGATGCGCGTGAGCCACATGCTCGGCTTCCGTCCCGCCCAGGAGCTGCTCGACGAGGCGCTGCGCTTCGGCGAGGAGTACGGCATCACCACGTTCAAGCTCAAGGTCGGCCGCCGGCCGCTGGCCCTCGACATCGAGGCGTGCCACGTGCTGCGGGAGGGCCTCGGCGAGGACGTCGAGATCTACCTCGACGCCAACCGCGGCTGGACCGCCAACGAGGCCCTGGAGGTCCTGCGCCGGACCGACGGCCTCGGGCTGACCCTGCTCGAGGAGCCGTGCGACGCCAAGGAGGCCATGAGCCGGCGCCGCCTGGTGGAGAAGTCGCCCATCCCCGTGGTCGGCGACGAATCGGTCCCGACCGCCGGCGACGTCTCCCGCGAGCTGCTCTCCGGCGGCTGCAACGCCATCTGCATCAAGACCGCGCGCTCCGGGTTCACGGAGGCCCAGCAGATCCTCGGCCTCTGCACGGGCCTCGGCGTGGACGTGACCATGGGCAACCAGATCGACACGCAGGTCGGCTCGCTCGCCACCGTCACGTTCGGCGCCGCCCACGAGGCCTCCAGCCGCCGGGCCGGCGAGCTGTCGAACTTCCTCGACATGGCCGACGACCTGCTGGCCGAGCCGATCCGGATCGTCGACGGGTCCATCGCCGTGAGCTCCGTGCCCGGCGTCGGCGCCGCCATCGACGAGGACAAGCTCACGAAGTACCGCACCGACGCGTAGCGGCGCGGCGCCCGCGCGCCGCCGTCGTCCCCCCACCCCCCACGCAAGGAGAGAGCATGCTGTTTCTGGCCCGCATGGACGTGACGTTCCCGCCGCACCTGACCCCCGAGCAGGTCGCGGACTTCCAGGTCCGGGAGAAGGAGTACTCGGGCGAGCTGCAGCGCAGCGGCAAGATGGCCGGCATCTGGCGGATCGTCGGCGAGTACGCGAACCACTCGCTGTTCGACGTCGAGTCCAACGACGAGCTGCACCGGATCCTGAGCGGGTTCCCGATGTACCCGTACATGAAGATCAAGGTCACCCCGCTCGCGAAGCACCCCAACGCGATCGGCTGACCCGGCCGGCGGCACCGGTTCGGGGAACCCCGGGCACCCACGGGTGCCCGGGGTTTTCCGCGCCGCCTCCTCCATTAGGTTGCCCTGCGTCTCAATCCGCACGGAAAGAGTATTTCTCTTCGAAGAATCGCGCCCCTAAGGTGGAAACCAACGTCACGCAGCTGTGACGCACCGCATAGTTGCAGATCACCACGGGGCGGCCGGCAGGCCGTCGAGACAAGGACACGACATGAGCACCGAAACCGCTTCCGCTGCCGCCTCCGGCAACGCCGCCACCGACCGCTTCCGCGCCTCCGGCAAGACCGCCTCCATCCAGGCCAACCAGGAGCGCGTGAACCTGCTCGCGAGCAAGCTCGTCAAGGCCGCGAACGACATCGTGCTCGAGGAGCGCGTGACCTACGACGAGTTCAACGCGCTGAAGGCCTGGCTGATCAAGGTCGGCGAGGACGGCGAGTGGCCGCTGTTCCTGGACGTGTGGCTCGAGCACTCCGTCGAGGAGGTCGCCACCAGCCACCGCGAGGGCAACAAGGGCTCCATCGAGGGCCCGTACTACATCCCGGACTCCCCGGAGCAGAAGACCCCGGCCAAGATCTCCATGCGCGAGGACGAGAAGGGCACCCCGCTGCGCTTCCAGGGCCAGGTCCGCTCCACCGACGGCGCCCCGCTCTCCAACGCCAAGATCGAGCTGTGGCACGCCGACGAGGAGGGCTACTACTCCCAGTTCGCCCCGAACATCCCGGAGTGGAACCTGCGCGGCACGTTCATCGCCGACGAGGAGGGCAACTTCCAGATCGACACCATGCAGCCGGCCCCGTACCAGATCCCGACCGACGGCGCCTGCGGCCAGCTCATCGCCGCCGCCGGCTGGCACGCCTGGCGCCCGGCCCACCTGCACCTGAAGGTCTCGGCCCCCGGCCACGAGCTGCTCACCGCCCAGCTGTACTTCCCGGGCGACGCGCACAACGACGACGACATCGCGACGGCCGTGAAGCCGGAGCTGATGCTGGACATCCAGCCCGCCGAGAGCGGCAACGGCGTCCAGACCACCTACGACTTCGTGCTCGACCCCGAGCGCCAGTCCTAGCACCCGACCGCGCCGGGGCCCGCGGCCCCGCGGGCCCCCGAGCACCCCCAACACACCCCGGAGGGACAACA